>JBGQGW010000065.1:0-15327 GCA_041497605.1 Terriglobia bacterium
CGCGCAACACGGGAGGCTTCAGCGGTTTTTCGATGTACCAGAATGCGCCCGCTTCGATTGCCTGGACCGCGCGCTCGTCGCTTCCTTTTCCGGTGATGATGATGACGGGAATACCAACCAGCTCCTTTTCGAGGCGCTGGAGAAGTTCCAGCCCGTTGATTCCGGGCAGCTCCACATCCGCGAGCAAAACAGCAGGCTGAAATTCGGAGAATTTTGCGAGCGCGTCTTCACCACTGCCAACGCCGAGGACTTCGCAGCCCCAGCGGCGCAGCAATGCCTCATAACCCTTGCGGGCGTTTTCCTCGTCTTCGACGATCAGGATTCGTTGGGGAATCAGGGCTTCTGCGGCCATCGACTATTGAATGTACCAGCAGAGGAGAGGAAAGCCAAGCCGAGTGGCCTCGGAGAGGCAGGATTGCATAGGTGCGCGGCAGCATTCTCCCCAGTGCCCCGCGATTGCCCGCGCAGGTGGGAAGGCTTCTGTCACTGAACGCAGGTGTTGCGCCGAAACCGTTTCGCTAGTTTTTGTCTCAGCCGGATGCGGAGCGGGCTGGTGCAATTGAGATCGCCCGGCAAAGTCGTCCGCTCAGCGGCGGCCGAGCAAGAGCGGGCGGTCGAGTTCGATTTCCAGCTTGGCGCCTTTTTCTAAGACCAATTCTTGGCCGTAACCGGAGGCAATTAAGAAGGCGGCTGCGGCGCCGGCGGCTGCTCCGATTGCTGCGCTTTTGCCGCCGTGGTGTGCGCCTGCTGCGGCGCCTATGGCGGCTCCGCCTGCGGTTGCTTCGAGCTCTCGTTTGCGATCGCTGGTGCGCGCTTCGATTTCGCCTTCCTTGCTGTCTCCTTGTTTCACGCTGTGCTCGCCCGGGACTTGAGCCACATCGGCAATCAACGGCGCTCTCCCCCATCGCGTCTTGATGTCGTCGAAACTGAGCCAAAGCCGGGCGCGGCCGGTGACACCGGCAGGCTCGACTCGACTGATGTGCCCACGCACTTCCGCGCCGGCTGGCAGGACGAAGCCCTCGGGAGTGGAAATCGGCTCCAAGGTCGTAGCTTTGAAGCGCTTTCCGGCTTTGTCTCTGCCGGTGTCGATCTTATCTCTGAGGCCGATCAGGAAGCGCGTGCCTGCCGAGACTTCAAACGGAACATTCGGGGAATGAGATGTTGCGTCCCGATCCTGGCCGCGAAGGAATGCGGGGAAACTAATCATCGCCAAGGTGCACACGAGTAAGCGCAAGATCTGTTTCTTACCCATTCGAACCTCCTTCGATATTTCGACCCGTGTTGTGTAAAAGCAGGAGAGCGGCCACTCGGGACAGTGCGGCACAATCCCAAACCGGCAAACCGCGAAACAAGCCCCTGAGAACGGAAGTCGTTATTTCTCAAGGGCGCAGAGTCATGCGCTCCAATCGCAACTCCTAAAAGTCTGAATTCGCCTTTCGATCCCACGGATTTCAGTTGGAGTCGAATCACGACAGGTGGCGCCTTAGTCCGGCAAACCTAATAAATCCGATAAAGAAACCCATCCCCACGAAAAAGTACAGGTCCTACCCCTGTCTTTTCGGGCAGTTCCCTAGTTGACTAAGAGTGAAAGTTTTCAAAAATCTCTTTGGAAGGGTTTGAGCGCTAGTCTATACTTCATTTCGGCTCAGCGGCTTTAGATGATATTAACCAAAGGACTTCTGCGGGTTTGAGGTCGCGCGAGAAACTTTGCACAAGGTTATACAGAGCTCGCGCAACTAGTACTTTGGTACTTGAGCCGCGGATCTTTAGGCCAGTAGGCATATGTGAGGAGGTCGGGATGAAATCGGTGCTCCGAGTTTTGGTCGCGCTTGTCTTGGGTGCGTTGATCGTGCCAGTCGGCCTTGCGCGGACTTCTGCGAAGTCCAAGAAACACTCTCACGCGTCCAAGTCACACAAAAGATCGGTTGCCAAGAAGATGGCTTCGCCATCCGCGAAGAACCAGGAGCGGAAGGATGCGGAAGCTCCCAAGTGGATTCCGATGCCGGCAACAACCGGCGGCCTGGGACTCTTCACGGTAGAAAGTGGTGAAACGCTGCCCAAGGGCGGCTATGCCTTCTCTTCTTTCGCGAACAAGTTCTCGCGTGCTCCCGGCAGCGTCACCGTCCTCGAGTTGGGCACTGATTTTTCCGTGGGCGTCAGGGACTGGCTTACTCTTTATGTGCAGATGAATCCGCACCGGCATGTCCATATCGGAAATGCAAGTCAGTTGAGCCTGGATACTCCAGTCAGCCCTGCGTTCCAGCAGTTTGACAGCACGTTTTACCGGTCGTTGCGGCCTTGCGCCCCTCCGTCGGTTCCTTGCACCGCGCCTGCGTACGTTGAGGATTTTCCGTTCGTCTCGGGCAATGGCGGAGGATTCGGCGAAGTTCACGTGGGAGCAAAGTTTGGACTCCTTTCCGAGAGGCGTGGTTCGCCGGTGAGTTTTTCGATCCGCGGCGAAGTTTTGATCCCGACGCGTACGGGTTTCAATGATTTGCTCAACAACGAAACGCAAACCGGCAAAACAAATTTCCTGTTCGGAGCGGCGCTGAGCAAGCACGTGTGGGGCAACAGCATACTCGCGACGGCGAACTGGAGTTACGAGTTCACGCAAGATCCTTCGGTAACGGCTCTGAATACTACGACGGGGGCAACTCAAAATCTGCACGTCGGAATGGCCGACCAGATGCTAGTAGGCGCGGGACTGATATTGTTCCCCGAACGCCGCTTGCAATTCATGACCGAATACACGGGACTGATTTTCGTTGGCACGCACACTCCCAACACATCGTTTGGTGCGCGCGACCCGGTCGACTCCGTCACCGGTATCCGTGTCTATCCCACTAAGTGGCTGGGAATCGATCTCGGTTACCGCTCGATGCTCAACTTGACCCAGGTGAATGACCGCAATGGTTTCGTGATCAAGGTCGGAACCGTTTACTGGCCGGAGAAGCCGAAGGCGCCGGATAATCTGACGGCCTCCTGCTCCGTGACCAAGAATTCGATCGTCGCCGATTCGGGAGAGGCCATCAACTCCAGCGTGCAGGCCACGGACACCTACAACCATCCGTTGAATTACACCTGGACTGCGACCGGCGGAAAAATCATCGGCAGCGGTCCCGACGTCCGTTGGGATTCGACGGGTGTGGCGCCAGGCAACTATTCCCTGACGGCGCGAGTGGATGACGGCCAGGGAAACAATGCGAGCTGCTCATCGGATGTGCGCGTGGAAGCGAAGCCCGTGCCTCCCCCGACGATGTCTTGCTCGGTGGATCGCTCCAGCCTGCTCGTAGGCGAGCGTGCGCAGGTGACTTCTACGGTGAATGACCAGAGCGGCACGCCGTTAAATTACACTTGGAATACGAATGGCGGACAGATCGTCGGTTCGGGTGCGAATGTTCAACTCGATACCACTGGTCTTGCCCCCGGTACTTATACGGTGACCGGCCGGGTGGAAAATGGTAAGGGTGGGGCAGCGGATTGCAGTACAAATGTAAGTGTTCAGGCTCCGCCTCCACCGCCGCAGGCGACCAAGCTGAACGAGTGCTCCTTCCGTGAGAACAGTGCTCGCGTCGACAACGTTTGCAAGCGCATTCTGGATGATGTGGCATTGCGCTTGCAGAACGATCCGAAGGCGAAGATTGTCGTTATCGGATATTCGGCGCCGAAGGCCGGCAAAGCGGGAGAAAAAGCTTCCGCGAAGCTGGCGAAGGATCGCTCGGACAACGCTCAGAAATATCTCTCGAAGGAGAAGGGCGTTGATCCCTCGCGCGTCGAACTTCGAACCGCGGGCGGTCAGAAGGGCGCGGGCAAGCAGAACAACCGTACGGACATCATCTGGGTGCCGGAAGGCGCTTCGTACTAACGAAGCAGCACTCCGGAAACTCCTTCGGGCTCCGTCCGCACGCAGGACGGAGCCCTTTTCTTTCTGGGCGTCTTGAGGCTCGGTGAGTGATCCAAAATAGGACAAATTCGAGTGCACATGCACACCGGCCTATGAAGAGCCGTCTTCCCATCGGGCTAAATTTACTGCTCTGCCTGACGCTGATGACAATTTATTCCCATTCACTCTGCGCTCAGGAATGGCAGCCCATGGGGCCGCCGGGCGGCGATGTGCGTGCCCTGGCGGCCGATCCGGCGAATCCCCACGTCTTTTACCTGGGCACAACCGATGGCCACATCTTCGGCACGCAAGACGATGGCGAACATTGGCGGATTCTTGGCCGCGCCGGCATCCGGCAGGACGGCGTGGTGACCGGTTTGCTCGTCGATCCGCGCGACTCTCGCGCCCTCTACGCCAGCACCTGGACGCGCGGCGCGGGAAATGAGGGAGGCGGAGTATTCCGAAGCGTGGACGGCGGACACACCTGGACGCCAACCACGCTTGCCGGCCACGCCGTTCGCGCGCTGGCCCAGTCCGTCTCCGATCCTGATTTGCTTGTGGCCGGTGCGCTCGATGGCGTATTCCGATCGCGCGATTCCGGAAAGACGTGGGATCGCATCTCACCCGAAGCAGACGAAGAGCTTCGTAACTTTGATTCGATCGCGATCGATCCCGTTCATCCGCAAATTATCTACGCCGGTACGTTTCATCTTCCGTGGAAAACTTCCGACGGCGGCAGAAACTGGATTTCCATTCACAACGGAATGATCGACGATTCCGATGTGCTGAGCGTAGTGGTGGATCGCGCGCACCCGCACCGGCTCTATGCCAGCGCCTGTTCCGGAATTTATCGCAGTGACAGCGCGGGAACGCTGTGGAAGAAAATCCAGGGAATTCCGTACGCCGCGCGGCGGACGTATGTGATCCGGCAGGATCCGTCACAGCTCAATACCGTCTATGCGGGCACCAGCGAAGGATTGTGGAAGTCCGCCGACGCTGGCGCGACCTGGCGGCGCGTAACTCCTTCCGATTGGGTGATCAATGCGCTGGCGTTTAGCGCCAGCCCGGTTGATGCGCAGCCGGATTCGGCAGGACGCGCCCGGCATCAACGATTGCTCATCGGCACCGAGCAGCTCGGCGTTTTAGCCAGCGAGGATGGTGGCGTTCATTTTCACTCGGCGAACAGCGGGTTCAGCCATCGTCAAATTGTTGCCCTGGCTCTCGATCGCGGGCATCGCGGACGCGTGCTGGCGGTCCTGGCCAATGCGCCGGAGCCGGCGCTGGCCACCGACGACAGCGGCCGTACCTGGGCGCCGCTAGGCCCGGGCTTGCGCGCGGAAGGATTGAAGCGCGCCTATGCATCGCCTGCCGGGTGGCTGGCTGCTCTCGAACGCGGTGGTTTGAAACGCTACGATTCCGCAAGAGGCAGCTGGGTTCAGATTGGCAGCGTTGCCGGCGAAGCAGCCTTCACCGTGGACCATCGCGGGCGCCGCATCCCTTCGAGTAGACCGCTTCCGTTTAATTTCATCGTGAACGACATGGCCTTCAGCAGAGAAATCTGGTTCGCCGCCACCCCCGATGGCCTTTTTGCTTCCCGAAACCTCGGCCTCACCTGGTTGCTATTTCCGTTCGCGCCGATGGTCCTGCCGGTCAGTTCCGTGCGCGTTTCCGCCGATGGGCGGCAATTGCGGGTGGTTTCCCTCCGGGGAATGGTGTTCTCGCAAGACTCGGGCAAAACCTGGAGCTGGCATGACCTGCCGGTGGACGCGGGCGGCGTTTCGCGCCTGGACGTGGCGGATGAAGAAACGCTGCTGGCCAGTTCCCAGCACGGCTTGTATGTTTCGCGCGATGCAGGGAAGAGCTGGCAGGTGGTGGCTTCCGGGTTGCCGCAAGTTCCCATGCAAGCTCTCGCGTTCGCCGGCCGCGTGTGGGTGGCTTCCGTGCAGACGGGCGGACTTTATATCTCCACCGATCGCGGCGTTACCTGGAGCCGGATCGAGGGAACTCTTGCCGAAGGATATTTTCCCGCAGTGACGACAGGCCAGGAATCCGGCATTGTTTATGCGGCTTCAACTACGGATGGGCTCTATTCCGTGGAAGTGGAAGCGCGCTCGGCTGCCTCCCTGGCGTCTGTCTCGCAACGTTAGCATTTGTAGCCTCCTGAAATAAGATCCCTCAAGAATTGTCCGGGATGAATAAGGTAGATCGCCCTGGCGAAGCCGGGAACTTGCAATTTTGCCCGAATACCATGAACTTGCGTCCCGGTTCGGGAATCTGGTCCAGGTCAAAGCTGCACATGGCTGACTCCCGGAGGTTTGCGGGCTTCCGGTGCATATTACCAATTGACTATTATTCCGTTATGGCACTACATTGTGTCTCGCTGTTTGGCCGTGAAGTGTTCAACTTCATGACTCTTATGCGGATTAATTCGCGTTCCTGAATTGGCTCGGTTCGTGCAGTTGATTACAGGAAGGGGAATCCATGATTGCTCATTCGGAAGGCGGAATTGCCCTCGCAAGAGAGGGCATTGCCAGCATTTCAGTTCTCGTTGTCGACGACGAAAATTCGGCGCGCGATCTCTGCCGCGATGTGGCCGCCGAAACCGGGCTACAGGTGCGGACCGCTTCCAATACGGAACAGGCCCTCGAAATCCTCGACCAATATCCCGTGGACATTTTGATTACGGATCTCCGCGTACCCCAGCTCGGCGGCATCGAATTGCTCAAGCGCGTCCGTGAACATTTTCCTCAAACAGCGGTAGTAGTGCTGACGCAATACGGGACGATCGATAATGCCGTCGAAGCCACACGGCTGGGCGCCGCCGATTATCTGACCAAGCCCTTCCACGTCGATGAATTGCGGCGCAAGCTGGACCGGTTGGTCCGTGCGCAAATGTTGGACCAGGAAAACCGCGTGCTTCGCGAGCAATTGCGCACGCGGGGTTTTATGGGCCTGATTGGAATTTCGCCGCAGATGGAGCGGGTGTTTAAAATCATCGAAAAGGTCTGCCAGCACAACTACCCGGTTCTGATTCTGGGCGAAAGCGGGACCGGGAAAGAGTTGGTGGCCCGTTCGATTCACTATTCCGGTCCTCGCAAAGCCAAGCCTTTCGTCCCGGTGGATTGTTCGGCCCTGGTGCCGACGTTGATCGAATCGGAGTTGTTCGGCTATGTCAAAGGTGCTTTTACGGGGGCGATTCACAATAAACGAGGACTGATGGAAACGGCCGACGGCGGAACGCTCTTCTTGGACGAAATCGGAGATCTGCCGATTGATCTGCAGGCCAAGCTTCTGCGCGTGCTTCAGGAAAAAGAAGTGAAGCCAGTGGGCTCAACCGAGCGCATCTCCATCAGTACGCGCGTGATAGCGGCCACCAATCGAGACCTGGAATCGGCGGTGCGCACGGGAGCCTTCCGCCAGGATCTTTTTTTCCGCCTGAACGTTGTCCAGATCAAACTGCCGCCCCTGCGCGAGCGTAAGGGAGACATCCCGTTTCTCGCGAACACCTTCGTCGAAAAATTCTCAGACCCTGCCCGGCCAGTCCATCTCTCCGAAGACGCCATGGCGCGGCTGGCAGCTTACGATTGGCCGGGAAACGTGCGCGAGCTCGAAAACGCCATCGAACGGGCCGTGGCGCTGAGCTCCGGACCAATTCTTCATGTCGCCGATCTGCCGACCAGCCTTCAATATGGCAGGGCAGAGAGAATGCCGGAAAACGACCAGATCTTGCCGCTCGAAGAACTCGAACGTCGAGCCATCCTCCGTGCTCTGCGTGAATCGGCAGGCGACAAACTGGCAGCCGCGCGGCTTCTGGGCATCGGAAAGACCACACTGTACCGCAAGCTCAAGCAATACGAAGCTCAATCCCACTAAGACGGACTTCCAATAACGGTTGGCTAGAATCTCGAATCCAAACTTCTCGATCCCCGGTCTGACCCGCCATCGCCTTGCGCCTATTTCCTGTTGAGGGAATTGATCTGTCTCGCAGTGGGAATGCTGTCCGCCAGCGACACTTCCAATCGGCCCGTATCTGCCTGTAATTGGGCCGGTTAGCTCGCAAGCGAAAATTGGTGAGCGCTGTGCTCTAGAGGCTATGGGAACACGTGGACGCACAGCCGCAGCGTCTCTGTTCGCACACGAGCGGCGAGCCGAACCATTGACCGGGTGGTCGGAGCGGACACGGCATTCCTGTATACGTACCCTGTGGTTCAGAACCCGGTGTAGGAAGCATATGAAATCGAGCCGTGCAAGAGTCGTCGCAGAAAATGCATTCGAATCGCAGCGGTGGTTTGGATGTGTCACTGAAATAGCAGCCGCGGGCAAATCGCTCGAGTCCGTGATCGATCTGGGGGCATGGGCGTTACTGGGCGCCGGCCATGCCGATCGGGCGGGAGTCTGGCTGGATCGCAGCAATGGAGAACGCGCCTGGGAGGGCATGGTAGCGAGCGCGGATTCGATTCCGCCGCCGGGTGGCTGGAACCAGGTCGATTTCTCTACGATTCTTTCCGAAGAGTTTTTTGCAAAGCGAGAACCCTTCGTCGTGGACCTGTCTTCGAGTACGGAGCAAATGCGGTTTGGATTCTTGGAAGGCGCCCAGAAAGTGGTTTGGCTGCCATTGCGGTTCCGGTCTTCCGCCCTTGGTGTCGCAGCCGTGGTGTGGACACACCTCGGGGAGACGGTCGACACGAACATCCTCCGAGGCATATCTGCGGAAATCACACTGGTGGTAGCCGAGCGGACCAATCAGGAGCGATTGGCGAGAGTGCAGGCTGAGCTTGAGAATTCCGGAGGAAATCCGCAAGGGAATGATCGAGGTCTCGAATCACCGTTCGGTGCCGTGGTCTCGAATCAACTGGAAGCGGAACTTCGCAGCGTGCTGGCGGCGGTGTCGGAAGGAGTGCTGCTTCTCGATATGTCCGGAAACGTTCGATTCAGCAACGGGAGATTCCACGATTTCCTCGGTTTCGATTCCGGCAGGTTGTCCTCGATCAAGACTTTCGAAGAACTTGTGGCGGTAGTTCAAAATCAGTTCCGCGATCCTAAAGGATTTGCCGAGCGTTGGCGCACTTTTTTTGGGAGAGGCAACCATGCAGTCCGCGAGGAACTGGAAATGGTACGGCCGGCGCGGAAACTGATCGAACGAGTTGCCCACCCCGTGTTCGATGCCCAAGGAAGACGGCTCGGCCGATTGGAGATGTATCAGGACATCACGGCCCAAAGCCAGTTCCAATCCAAGCTGTTGCAAACCGAGAAGATGGCTGTGCTCGGCCAACTGGTTTCCGGGATCGCCCACGAATTAAATAACCCGCTTACGGCCATCATGGGCTATGGCCAATTGCTTTTGGGCCATGGTCTACAGCCGAGGCAACTGGAAGATGCCCAAAAAATATATCAGGAAGCGCAGCGGGCCCGGCACATTGTCAAGAATCTGCTTTATTTTGCGCGAGAGACACAGCCGGAGCGAACTCGCGTGGACTTGAACGAAGTGATCAAACGAACTCTCGCCCTGCGTGGTTACGAACTGAAGATCAAGAATATTAACGTCGATTGCGATCTGGATTCCAGCCTGCCACCCACGATGGCGGACCCGTACCAACTGCAACAGGTGGTTCTGAATCTGCTTGCGAATGCCGAACAGGCGTTACTCGAAACTCGCGGACAAGGCAACATTCGCATTCGTTCGCGGCGTTTGGCGGCGAAACGCATGGCGCTCGAAGTCTCCGACGATGGACCGGGGATTCCGCAGGAGAGTGCTTCAAGGATCTTTGATCCTTTCTTCACCACCAAGGCGCCCGGCGTCGGAACCGGTCTTGGACTCTCCATCGTGTACGGGATCGTGCAGCAACACGGGGGCGACGTTTACGTTGAGAACCGGGCGGAAGGCGGGGCACGTTTTGTGGTGGAACTGCCGATTTTCGCGGTTCCGGAGGATCAAGTGGCTGTACCCGAGCCTTTAGGCGGGGAATGCATCTCGCGAGCAGCGGCAGTGGGCCGCATCCTGGTGGTGGAAGATGAACCCACCGTGGCGCAATTGATCATGGACGTGCTGCGCGAGGAAGGGCACCAGGTGGACGCTGTCACGGACAGCCAAGAAGGCCTGAACCTCCTCTCGCGCACGCCCTACGATCTGGTGATCTGCGACTTGCGCATGCCGCGGCTCGACGGCCAGGCTTTTTACAACACGCTGGTCAGCGCCGGCAGCCACATGGCCAACCGCATCATCTTCATCACCGGAGATACCCTGGCTCCTCGGACACTCGAATTCCTCGAGCCGCACAACCTGCCTTACCTTGCCAAACCATTCTTGGTCGAAGAGCTGAAATTGGCCGTGAATTGCCAGCTCGAACGAGGGCGCGCCAAATCGTGCGCCGCGGCGACCGCCGCGGGTGCAAACGGGCCGCCGGAACCGGCAAGGGGACAATGACTAATCCCAATCCAATCGCATTGCTTGGTACCGCCGATAGCGAAATGGCGCAGCAGTTATGCGCAGTCATCTTGTGTTCGGGCCGGCGGTGCCAATTGACGGTTGCGCGCAATTTGACGCAACTCCGCGCACATCTCACGCTTTCAGCTCCGGCCGTGATTCTGCTGGACGAATCGGCGATGAGGGAGACAGGGCTTGAAGCCACGGCCCGGCAGCTTGCTGATTTCGCACCAGTGATTGTTCTGGCAGGTGCAGGAAAGCAGAAGGAACTTTCGGCGCTGGTTGCCCAAGGTGACGTCGAATTTGTAGCTCGCGTGGGCGATTTTGTTCCACTCGCCGCCAGCTTGATCGAGCGCCGGATGCGCTGGGCGGAGCGATCGGAAGCTGCTCTCGGACCGGCATGGATGGAGATGCCGCAGGATTTCGGAGAAATTCTGCGGCACGAAATTAATAATCCGCTGACGGGAGTGCTGGGCAACGCGGAGCTTCTGCTGTCCCACCGCGAGCATCTTTCGCCGGTCGAGATTCAACGTCTGGAAACCATCGTCGATCTTGCCGTTCGCCTGCGCGAAACGATCCGCCGGTTGAGCAATTCTTGGCCGGGCGAAAATCGCCAATTGCGCGCGTCGTAGCTGCGTTCAGCGACTCGCCGGCCATCCGTCTCCTCTACCATCAAGATTGCAGCCGCGGCGGCGCGGCGGAACCAGCCTCCGTTCAAATCTATTTACATCGGCCCACAGTTTCCCTACCATTGGCGGTGTTTTGGTCTGCCAGGCCCTTCTAACTTTCCAGGAGGGCGGCCGCAGATTGGACAAAACATGGCACGAACTCCCCGGCTAGTCTTGATCGAACCAACCGGCGCCAAGCGCGAGGTGGTGATTTCTTCCACTCCGTTCCGCATCGGCCGCCAGGCAGGCAATGAGCTGACTGTCCGCGACAGTCGCATCAGCCGCCAGCAGGCGCAGATCCTCACGATGGATGGCGCCTACATTCTCGAAGACATGGGCAGCCGTCACGGTACGTTTATCAACGGCCAGCGGGTGGTCAGCCGCCAGGAATTGCATCCCCGCGACAAAATTGATTTCGGCATGACGGATTCTTACCGGCTGATATTTGTCGGGGAAGAAGCCACTTTGGACGAACTTCTGGAACGAGTGGATAAGCCCGCGCCGTCTGAGGGCGGTTCCCGTGAGCTGTATCACCTGGGCGTTTTGCTGGAGGTGGCGCGCACGCTGGGAACGGGCGGCTTGTCCCTGGAAGATGTGCTGACTTCCGTGGTAGATGCCGCGATCCAGTTGACGCGGACGGAGCGTGGCGTCCTGCTGCTGCTCAACGACCGAGGCGAACTCGAAACTCGCGTCGCCCGCGACGCGCAGCGCGGCACGCTGGCTCCCGAGCAGGTGCAGATTACGCAGAGCGTGCTGCGCCAGGTGATGAAAACGCGGCGTGAATTAGTCGTCAGCGATACGGGCAATGATGCATCCATTCAGCAGCAGGCCAGCGTGGTCCGGCTGGAATTGCATACCGTGGTTGCCGTCCCGCTGGAAAAGCTGCCCATGATCACCTCTATGGACGTGACTTTGACGCCCCGTGAGGCGGAATTGCTCGGCGTGCTGTATCTGGATAGCCACGCTCCTTCCAGCGCATTCTCCGATCTGGACCGGGAAGTGCTGCGCACGCTGGCTCGCGAAGCGACCAATGTGATCGAGAACGCGCGTTTGTTCGCGGCCGCGCGCGCCAAGCAGCGATTGGATCACGAACTCGAAATCGCGAGCCAGATTCAGCAGCGCCTGTTGCCGAAGACGTTTCCCAACACCCCCAATTGCGCGGCGATGGGGTCCACGTTGGCGTGCCTCTCGGTGGGCGGCGACTGTTTCGATGTGATCGAGCTGAGCGGCGGCCGTTTCGGGTTTCTGGTCGGAGACGTTTCGGGCAAGGGAATCTCCGCCGCCTTGCTTGCCACCATGTTGCAGGGTGTTTTCTTCACCACTGCCGCGCTCGATATTCCCTTGGCCGAAATTGTTTCGCGGGTGAATCAATATCTTTGCGAGCGAAGCGGCGATGAGCGGTATGCCACGTTGTTCTACGGAGTGCTCGAGCCCACCGGCGATTTGGAGTATATCAACGCCGGCCATGTGCCGCCGATCATCCGCCGCCAAAATGGACAACTGGATGCGCTGGGCTCGGGGAATTTCCCGGTGGGAATGTTTGCCGAGGCCGAGTACAGTTGCGGCCGCGCCAAATTTGGCGCCGGCGATTCCATGGTGATTTATTCGGACGGCATCTCCGAAGCCTACAACATCAAGGGCGACATGCTGGGAGAGGGCGGCCTCTGCCAGATCGTAGAGTCTTTCCAGGGCGAGACAGTCGAGCAGCTTGCCACTTTGATTCAAGCCGGCGTCCGCACTTTCAGCGAAGGCGCTCCTCAGTCGGATGACATCACCTTGCTCGTGGTCCAATACAAAGGAAACCCTGCATGAATAAGTCCCAGCCCGGCCCCGGAGCCTCGGAGACATCTCTCCGCCGGCTCGATCAGGCGCTGGGCAAAATGAACACGGAAGCCGATCCCAGCGACCTGGCCCGGCAATTCGTGGCGACCGTGGCCTCGGAGCGGAGCGTGCTTGGCGCCCGCCTGTGGCGTTTCACCGGAGGTGTGCCAACCGTGTGGAGTGAAACGGGAGAGTTGCCGGCTCCCGATCTAGGCGTAATGGAAAAATTCCTGGCGGGTCAGAACCTCTCCGAAGCGAACGGCCGGAGCTGGATTTGGGCCCTGGGCCAGAATTCTTCGCGCACGGCAGTCCTGGAAGCCTATGCAGCCGGGGACCTGGACGAAGAAACGCAGAGTTTGCTCTTGCTGTTGAGCCGGTACGCGGAAGTGGCGCTGGTCAGCAGCGAGCGGCGCTACGCGGTTGTCGAGCTTTCCACGATTGTCGAAGCCACGAAGCGGCTGAATTCAACCCTCGACCTGGGCGAGCTGATCAATATTATTCTGCAGCTTGCCACCCGGCATACCGGCGCGGACCGCGGCACCGTCTTTCTGGTGGACAAAGAGCGCGATGAAATCTGGTCGCTCGTCGGACTTGGGCTGGCGCAGCAGGAAATCCGGCTGCCTGCCACCAAAGGCATCGCAGGCTGGGTGGCGCACCACGCCGAGATCGTAAATCTGGCGGATGCCTACCTGGATCCGCGCTTCGAGCGCGACGTGGACCGCCGTCTCGGCTACCGCACTCATACGCTGCTCTGCTTGCCCATCCGCAACAAGGATGGCGAAGTGATCGGCGTTCTGCAGTTGCTGAATAAGAAGGACGGCCCCTTCACCGCCGCGGATGAAGGGTTCCTTGAGGCGCTTTCCGATCACGTGGCGCTGGCCATCGAAAATGCACAGCTCCACCGCGAACGGCTTGCCAAGCAGCGCATGGAGCGCGACCTGGCATTGGCGCGAAGTATCCAGACCGGCTTGCTGCCGGAACGGCCGCCGCAGCTCGCTGGATTCGATATTGCCGTATCCCACCGGCCATCGCTCGAAGTGGGCGGAGATTATTACGATTTTATTCCCATGGGTCCGGAAACGCTGATGACCGTTGTGGCCGACGTCGAGGGCAAGGGCATCGGCTCGGCGATGATCATGGCCAATGTGCAGGCGACCTTGCACGCCTTGATTGCCCATGTTCACTCGCTCGAAGCCCTGGTGGCTTCTTTGAACGACATGATTTTGTCGGACACGCGCGGGCAGAAATATCTGACCATGTTTCTGTGCTTGCTCGATCAGCGGCACAGCGTCTTGCATTATGTGAATGCCGGGCACGTGCCGCCCGCGGTCGTCCGCAGCGACGGGACGGTGGAATTTCTCTGCGAGGGCGGCATGGTGGTGGGCCTTTTCCCCAGCGTCAAATTCGAGCGCGGGCACATCCGGCTGCGCTCCGGCGATATTTTTGTCGCCTGCACGGATGGCATCACCGAGGCCATGGACACGGAAGATAATGAGTATGGCCGGGAGCGCCTGGCAGAGACCGTGCATCGCGAACGGGATGCTCCGGCTGCGCGCATGGTGGAAGCCATTTTGAAAGACGTCGACAAATTTTCCCTGGGCGGCCATCATGAAGATGACCGCGTCATCCTGATCCTCAAGGTTCTCTAAGACCCGGCGCAGTCAGTTCCTGCCAGCATGGATTCCCTGAAGAAAACTGATAGTGCGCCGTTCAAACTCCGCCGGGTCGCGTCCCATCGCTCCGGTGTGATCCGCGCCTTCGACGATCCACAATTGTTTTGGTCCGGTTGCCTTTGCAAAAATGAGGCGCGCGTGCCGGCAGGGAATGATGTGGTCGAGCGTGTCGCAAATCAGGAAAACGGGAAACGGACGTTCACGGACTGCTTGCTCGGTTGAGATATCGTCCACGCGAAATCGGCCGGCCTTTTCCATCTCCCTCAAACCGAAATAGGATGCGGGCCAGAAAAGCGTCCGGCCCAGCAAGGGACTGAGATGGAGTCCGGTGTAGTCGTAGGAAACTTCCCGCAGAGTGGAAAATGGACTTTCGGCGACCACGCCTGCGATTTGCGGCTCGACGGCGGCGGATTCGAGCGCAAGCCCTGCGCCCATCGATTCACCAAGCTCGAAGATACAGTGCGAATGCTCGATCGCGATCAATGTGGCAACGACGGCTCGCGTGTCGTCGCGCTCCCTGGCTCCATACGTTGCCATCGATCCGCCGCTTTCACCGTGGGCGCGTGAATCCATCATCACCAGGCTGTAATTGTGCCGCAGCAACATTCCCGCATGAGACATCATTCCCGCCCGGTTATCCGCAACGCCGTGAAACAGCAGCACCCAATCGCCGTTCGGCGCGCGCGGATGCACTTTCCAACCGTTCAAAGCCACGCCATCTGGCGCTATGACGTTCAAATCTTCGCGGACGGCGTTTTCTCTTCCCAGGATTTCATCCGCCTGCCGGACAAGCTCGGCAGTGAGCTCCCGCTGCTGCGGGTGCACCAGTCCTCCGCCGATCGAATAGCCGATGAGTCC
>JBGQGW010000066.1:0-15322 GCA_041497605.1 Terriglobia bacterium
AATCGCGTGGTTCCCGTGGCGCCATAAACCATCGCCGTTCCATACAGGAAAAAAGCGGTCGCAAACGAGCCCAGCAGGAAATACTTGAGCGAGGCTTCATTGGACTTGATCGCGTCTCGCCGGAAGCCTGCCAGGATATAGCTCGAGATCGAGCTCATTTCGAGTCCGATAAAAGCCGTCACCAGTTCGCCCGCGCCGCACAGAATTCCCATTCCTGCCGTGGCAAATAAAATCAGCGAATAATATTCGCCGCGCACCAATCTTTCGCGTTCCAGGTAAGTGAACGAACCAAGAATCGCCAGCGCGGCCGCGCCGATCACCACGGCGTGCATGTACAGGCTGAAATGGTCCGCCAGGATCAGCCCGCCATACGCCGGTCCCTGATGCCGCGCGGCTTCGAAAATCGACGCCAGCGCCGCGACGGCTCCGGCAAAGCCAATCCAGCCCATGAACTTCTTATTTTTTGCGGAAACGAATGGGTCCACCAGCATGATTAAAATGCCGGTAAAGCACAGGACGATTTCCGGAGCCAGGCGGAAAACGTCTTCGAGCGGTGGGCGCATTTAGTTCTGTGCCCGCCTTTCCGGAACGGAATCGTGCTGCGCCAGTTGGGCCGGCGCCGGCGCAGCAGCCATCGCCGGCGTGGCGCAGTGTTCCGGCATCGCCGCGGGAGCGGCGCCGCGGGCATCGTAAGCGCGGTTGCGCTGCATTTGTTGCAGCAAATTCTGGCTGGTTGCTTCCATGCGCCGCGTGAAGAGCGGCGAGGCAATGCCCATAAACAGCGCCAGCACGCAAATCAGCGCCAGGATCACGCGCTCGCGATTCGAAGCGTCGGGCAATGTCTTATTTTTCTCAACCGTCACTTCGCCCCAGATCACGCGCTGGTAAGCCCACAACAAATAAACCGCGGACAATATCGAACCAGTGGCCGCCCACGCCGCCCAATTTGCATGGCGTTGCCACGTTCCGGTCAGGATCAAAAATTCGCCCACGAATCCATTCAGCAGTGGCAGCGCCAGCGAAGAGAAGCAGATAAAAAGAAACAGGGAAGAGAACACCGGCATCGGCGTCGCCAGTCCGCCGAATTCGCCGATTTCGTGCGTGTGCCGCCGGTCATACAGCATCCCCACCGCCAGGAACAGCCCGCCGGTCGAAATGCCATGACTCAGCATCTGGTAGATCGCGCCCTGAATCGAAATATTGCTGAACGCGAAAATGCCCAGCACCACGAAGCCCAGGTGGCTGATCGACGTGTAAGCCACCAGCCGCTTCAAATCGTGCTGCACCGTCGCCACCAGCGCGCCATAAATAATCCCGATAATCGCCAGCACCGCGATATACGGCGCCATCCGGTGCGACGCATCCGGAAACAGCGGCAGGCAGAAGCGCAGCATGCCATACGTCCCCATTTTCAGCAGCACGCCTGCCAGGATCACGGAACCCGCCGTCGGCGCTTCCGTGTGCGCGTCCGGCAGCCAGGTATGTACCGGGAACAGCGGCACCTTGATTGCGAACGCCAGGAAAAATGCGCCGAAGAGCAGCAGTTCCGTTCCCGCCGGCAGCATCACGATGTTCGTCTGCAGCTTCATCTGGATTTCCGGCAGATCGAACGAGCCGGTCAGCCCGTAGAGCCACACGATGGCCACCAGCATCAGGATCGAGCCGGCCATCGTGTACAGAATAAATTTCAGCGCGGCGTAAATTTTCCGGTCGTGGCCCCAGATGCCGATCAGGAAATACATCGGCAGCAACATCACTTCCCAGAACAAGAAAAAGAGAAACAGGTCGAGGGCCACGAATACGCCGATCATGCCTGTCTCCAGCACCAGCAGCATGATGAAGAATTCCTTCACCCGCACGTTGATGCTCTTCCACGAGCACAGCACCGCAAACGGCGTCAGGAAAGTCGAGAGCAGCACCAGGAACAGGCTGATGCCGTCGATCCCCAGGTGATAGTGAATCGGCGGAGAGCTGATCCACCGGTGAAATTCTTCGAGCTGGTAGACCCCCGAGCCCATGTCGAATCCGCGCAGCAGGAACAGCGAAATCACGAATTCAGCGATCGATGTGGCCAGCGCCAGCCGCCGCACCCACTCGTGATCGTCGCGCCCCAGCAGCAACACCGCCAGCGACCCGGCCAGCGGGAGGAAGATCAGCACCGATAACAAATGATTCTGGCCCATTCGGCTACCGCACCATCCACAAGAAGAACGTGGTAAGCGCTACCGCGCCGATCACCACCCACGTGGCGTAACTTCGCGTGTTGCCCGATTGCAGGTGACGCACCCGGCCGCCCACGGCTTGCGCCGTGCTCGCCACCCCGTTCACCGTGCCGTCGATCAAGCCTTCATCCACCGCGTGCCACAGCACGTTCGTTGAAATCCACAGCAGCGGACGCACGATCAGGAATCCGTAAATTTCGTCCACGTAATATTTGCTGAGCAAGAGATGGTAAGGCCCGCTCAGCGATTTCGCCAGGTTCTTCGGCGTCTGCGGGCGCTTGATATAGAACCACCACGCCGTGGCCAGACCAAGGATCGCCACGATCACGGGAAGTCCGAGCAGCGAACCGACGAGGCCGGGCTCGGCTCGCTCGGGCTGCTCTTTCTCAGCGGTCTCTGTAGCCTCCGCTTTGCCGGCAACTTCCGGCGGTGCCCCCGCCAATCCTATGCTCATTCCGCCTGTCGATGCACTGAACACGGGCGACAAGAAGTGTTCGAAATGATCGACACCGCCGACAAGCCGTGGCGCGGCGAACCATCCGCCGCCAACCGCGAACACCGCAAGAATCACCAGCGGCGCCAGCATGTTTTTGGGCGATTCGTGAACGTGGACTTTATGCTCGTCGTAGCGCGGCTCGCCAAAAAACGTGAGGAACAGCAGCCGGAACATGTAGAACGACGTCAGCAACGCTCCCAATATGCCCAGCAGCCACAGCCAGGTATTCGCATTCGGCCCCGATTGCGCCGCCTCCAGGATTTCATCCTTGCTGAAGAATCCCGAAAATCCCGGAATGCCCGCGATCGCCAGCGTCGCCGCGAACATCGTCCAATACGTCCAGGGAATTCTTTTTCGCAAGCCGCCCATCTCGCGCATGTCCTGCTGGCCGCCCATGGCATGAATCACGCTGCCGGCCGCCAGAAACAGCAAACCCTTAAAAAACGCATGCGTCATCAAATGGAAAATTCCCGCGGCGTAGGCGCCCACTCCGCAGCCCAGGAACATGTAACCGAGCTGCGAAATCGTCGAATACGCCAGAACTTTCTTGATGTCCGTCTGCACCAAGCCGATCGTCGCCGCATAAAACGCGGTGAGAGCGCCGATCGTTGCCACCACCAGCATCGCCGCCGGCGCCTTGCTGAAAAACACGTGCATCCGCGCCACCATGTAAACGCCCGCGGTCACCATCGTCGCCGCGTGAATCAGCGCGCTCACCGGCGTCGGCCCTTCCATCGCGTCCGGCAGCCACACATAAAGAGGAAGCTGCGCCGATTTGCCCACCGCCCCCGCGAACAGCAACAGGCAGATTGACGTCAGCACGCCGTAGGGCGCGGCCTTTTCCATGGGCATCTGCGCAGCCTGCCGGAAAATCGCGGCGTAATCGATCGAGCCGAATGTCCAGAACGTCAGGAAAATTCCCAGTATGAATCCCAGGTCGCCGATGCGCGTGGTGATAAACGCCTTCTTGCCCGCATCCGCCGCGCTTTTCTTGCGGAAGTAAAATCCGATCAGCAAGTAGCTGCATAGCCCCACGCCTTCCCAGCCCACAAACATCAGCACTAGGTTTGCCGCCATCACCAGCGTCAGCATGAAGAACATGAACAAATTAATTTCCGCGAAAAAGCGGTAGTACCCGCCCTCATGCGCCATGTAGCCGCTGGAATAAATGTGGATCAGCAGCCCCACGCCGGCCACCACCAGCATCATCACCACGGTCAGTTGGTCCACTTGCAATTCGAAATTGACGCGGAAATTCCCGGCCGTGATCCAGGTGTAATAATTCTTCACCCACGGAATCTGGTTCGCGCCGAGCTGTAAAAATTCGCGCATCGCCTCGAGCACGGCAAGAAATGTGAGCGACACGGAGCCAATCCCAACCGAATCAACCGCTTTCTTCGGCCAATTGCGGCCAAATATAAAGTTGACCGCCGAGCCGGCCAGCGGCAGCGCGAGAATGATCCACAGATGTTTCAAGATAAACATTAGAGCTTGAGCAAATTGACACGTTCCACGTTCAGCGTCTGCCGGTTGCGCGCGATCTGGATGATGATCGCGAGTCCCACAGCGGCTTCCGCCGCCGCCACCACAATCACAAAAAACACGAACACTTGCCCGTCCAGTTGCCCGAGCATCCGGCTGAACGCGACGAACGCAAGGTTCACGGCGTTCAGCATCAGCTCGATGGACATGAAAATCGTGATGATGTTGCGCTTGAACACGAAGGCCAGCACTCCCAGCCCGAACAAAATGGCGCTCAAAATCAGGTAGTAGGAAATGGGAACCACTTTAAAAATCCCTCTTGGCCAGCACCACGGCCCCCAAAATCGCGATCAAAATTAAAATCGACGTCGCTTCGAACGGGAAAACATAAGTTTGGAAGAGCAGCATGGAAAGATCCCGCGTCGAAACCGCTCCCGGAGGCGCGGAAAGAAGTTTTCCGATGGCCCCATGGATCACCCATGCCAGCTCTCCCGTCAGAAAAATTCCCAGTGGCACGCCCACAAATTTCGCGATGCGGCTGAAGTTGGTGCGCTCTTCTTCGCCCGCATTCAGCAGCATGATCACGAACACAAACAACACCATGATCGCGCCCGCGTACACGATGATCTGAATCGCGGCAATGAATTCGGCGCCCAGCAGCAGGTAGAGCACCGCCAGGGACATCATCACCAGGATCAGCGACAGCGCGCTGTGAATCGGCTCGCGCAGGAAGATCAACGCCACTCCGCCCGCGACGGCCAAGATCGCGCACGCGAAAAACAGGATGAGTTCCACGCTCATCGGTTGAGCACCATCACGATAAACGCCGTCACCACCAGGTTCGCAATCGCCACCGGCAGCAGCAATTTCCATCCGAAATTCATCAACTGGTCGTACCGGAAGCGGGGAAGCGTGCCGCGCGCCCAAACATAAAAGAACAGAATCAGGAAGACCTTGAACAGGAACCAGAACGGCCCTTCGATGATCGGGATCACCCACGCATGCAGGCACCCGTAGCCAATCGCCACCACCACCAGGCTGATCACGCTCAGGGCTATTCGATGAATGCCGCGCAGCTTCCGCACCGTATCCTGCAGCAGCGCCACGCCGCCAATTACAAATGCCGCGCCCGGAATGTAGTGCGTCCACGCCCACGACCCCGGCAGGAAGGGTAGCCACCCACCCAGGAACAGCAGGGTTGCCAGGCACGCGACTGTAATCATGTTCGCGTACTCGGCCATGAAGAACATGGCGAATTTGAAACTCGAATATTCCGTGTGGAATCCGGCGACAAGTTCGGTTTCCGCCTCCGGCAGGTCAAACGGCACGCGATTGGTTTCGGCAATGGCCGCGACGAGATAACAGAAGAATCCCACAATCTGCGGGAAGATGTGCCAGCGCGGAAGCACGTGCCAGTATCGTCCTTGCTGGCTTTCCACCAACTGGCTCAAATTGAACGTGCCGGAGAGAAGCAGCACGCCGACCACGGAGACCGTCAGCGCCACTTCGTAACTGATCATCTGCGCCGAGCTGCGCAGCCCGCCCAACAGCGAATATTTGCTGTTCGACGACCATCCCGCCAGTGCAACTCCGTACACTCCAATCGACGTGATCGCGAAAAGAAATAGCAATCCAATATCTGAATTCGCGATCACCAATTGCGTCGGATGGCCCAGGATATGAATGGTCGCGGGACCAATGGGAATCAACGCCAGCGTCGTCAGCGCTAGCGACAGCGCCAGAAACGGCGCCAGCAAGTAGATGAACTTGTCCGCCGCCGGCGGAATTACATCTTCCTTGAACAGAAACTTCACCCCGTCGGCCAGCGGCTGCAGCAGCCCGTGCGGGCCCACAAAGTACGGCCCCCATCGCGATTGGATGTGCGCGACGACTTTTCGTTCGAACCAGGTGAGGTACGCAAGCGCCGTCAGCGTCAGGAGCAGCAGGACGGCAATCTTGATTACCGATACCACCAGGATTGGATGCTGGGCGGCGAACTCCACGGTGTTTCTTTGGCCTCTTCGCAGGTATTGAGCTTCGAACAGTAACGCCCCAGGGTTCCACTCGTGAACAAATTATCAACAGTCGAAAAAATCAGTCCCGCGGGCACGTCGTACGACGCATCCGCCGAAGGAAGTGAAGGTGTGGCTTGTTCCGCGCCGCCCGTCAGCAGACCCGTGATGGGCACGCGGTACCCGCGCACGTGCTGCCGGATTTCATCCAGCGCCGCTTCCGGCGTGCGCAAGGGAATCGCCGAGCCCATTCCAAGCTGCGCCAGTTGGTGCGAAAGTATCCGCAGCAAATCGTAATCGCTGCGCGGCCCTTGCGGGTCCAGCGCCCGGTGCGTCGTTTGCACTTCGCCCGCAGTGTTCGTCACCGAGCCGTCTTTTTCATACGCGCAGGCGGCTGGCAGGACCACGTCGGCTCGTTGCGCCGTTTCCGTCAGGAACATTTCATGCACCACCAGCAGCTCGAGTCCCGACAGGCGATCCGGCTTCGCCACTCCAAACGTTTTCACCGGATTCGCGCCGATCACGTACAGCGCCTTCAACTTTCCGCCTACAACGGAGTCCATCATTTGGCGTGCGTTCATTCCCGGCTTCGCGGGAATCTCGCCACCCCATAATTTCCCGAAACGCTTGCGCTCCCCGGCGTCGCTGAGCGGCGCGTAACCCGGCAACCGGTCCGGGAAAACTCCCATGTCGGCCGCTCCGCGCGAATTGATGTAATCGCCCAGTGCCATGCAGCGTGTTTCTCCCGACAGAGAGGAAGCGAAAGCCATCAGGTCGCGGATTGCGGCGCCGGCCAATTCCGCGCCGAACAGGATCACCACATCCGCTTCCTTTTCCACCGCCGCTTTCAAATTCGCCAGCTTTTCCACTGTGCCGCCGTCCAGGTCCGCCTTGCCAGTGGCCAGCCACCGCGCCACCAGCGGCTCCGCGCCCTTGGTGATCTCCACAAATTGCGCGGATTGGCGATGCAGCTTGATCGGCTGCGAATGGATGCTATAGAGCCGCGCGCCATGATGACGCACCGCCGTGCGAATCTGCCACGCCACCAGCGGATTCTGCTGCGTCGGATCATTTCCAATCAGCAAAATCGCATTCGCTGAATAAATTTGCGCCATGGTCGCCATCGCGCCCGGCGCATTGGGCCCCAGCGCGGCAATCAGCCCGGCATAATCCGCGGTCCGGTGATGATCCAGGTTATTGGTGCCCAGGGATACTCGCGCAACGCGATTCAGCAAATAATTCTCTTCATTCGTGGTGCGGTTCGAGCCGATCACGCCGATGGCTTCCGCGCCACTCTTCTCGTGGACTTGCTTCAGCCGCCGCGAGATTTCTTCCAGGGCGTCTTCCCAGCTTGCCGGCTCGAGTTTTCCGTTCCGGCGGATCAGCGGCTGGCGAATCCTCTCCGCATGTTTCGTAAAATCGAAGCCGAAACGTCCCTTGCCGCACAGGAATTCGCCGTTCACTCCCGAATGATCGCGATTATTCGCGCGGATAATTTCATTGTTGCGCACGCTCAGCGTCGTCTTGCAGCCGTTCGAGCAGTGTACGCAGGGCGTGGGAACATACTGCATTTCCCAGGGCCGCGTCTGGTAGCGATAGGTCCCGCTGGTCAGCGCTCCCACGGGGCAAATATCGATGCACATGCCGCATTCTTCGCAGTTCAGCCCGCCCGGCTTGTTCGGCAGGATCACCGAATGCACGCCGCGCGCGCCCACCCCCAGCGCCTTCACGTCCATGCCTTCATCGCACACGCGAACGCAACGGAAGCAAAGAATGCAGCGCGGCGCGTCGTAATAAACCAGCGGCGACCAGGCTTCCTCGGGCGAGTGCAGCTTCTCTTCGACAAACCGGCTGTGATCGAGCCCGTAGCGGAACGTCATGTCCTGCAGTTCGCATTCGCCGCCCTTGTCGCACACCGGGCAATCCAGCGGATGGTTCGTCAGCAGGAATTCCAGCATATTTTTTCGCGCGCCGTGTACCTGCGGAGTGGTGGTGCGCACCACCATGCCTTCCACCGCCACCAGTGTGCACGCGGTTTGCAGTTTGGGCGCTTTTTCCACTTCCACCAGGCACATGCGGCACGCCGCCTGCAGCGAGAGGCCGGGGTAATAGCAGAATGACGGCACTTCGATGCTGAGCCGCTTGGCCGCTTCGATCACCAGCGTCCCGGCCGGCACAGTCATCTTGTGCTCGTCAATCGTGAACGTAATCAGCCTTTGTTCCGCCATGGATCCTTATCGGCTGGCCGACATCACGTCGGCCTGCTTGTACGCACACTTGCCGTGCAAGTGGTCTTCGAATTCGTTCCGCCATTTCTTCACGATGCTGATCGTCGGCAATGCCGCGGCGTCCCCCAGCGGGCAAAACGTCCGGCCCAGCATGTTTTTCGCCAACTCGTCGATCATGGGAATATCTTCGCTGCGCCCGCCGCCGTCGTGGAAGCGGTCGAGGATCGACCGCAGCCAGGCCGTGCCCTCGCGGCAGGGAATGCACCAGCCGCAGGATTCGTGCGCGTAGAAGTGCATGATCCGCCGCGCCAGGTCCACCATACAGGTGTCTTCGTCGATCACCACCAGCCCGCCGGACCCCAGCATCGAGCCCGCCTTCGCCAGCGAATCATAATCCATCGGTAGGTCCACTTCCGCTGCCGTCAACAGCGGGCACGAACTGCCCCCTGGAATCACGGCCTTCAATTTCTTGCCGTCCAGCATGCCGCCGGCAACTTCTTCAATCATCCGCTTCAGGTTGAAGCCCATCGGCAATTCATAAATCCCCGGGCGATTCACGTGGCCGGAAATGCAAAATAACCGCGTGCCGCCGTTTTTCGCCGTGCCCAGGCCCGCGTACCATTCGCCCCCGCGCAGAATCACCGGCGGCACGGACATCAGCGTTTCCGCATTGTTGATTACCGTCGGGCAGCCGTAGAGCCCGACCACGGCCGGGAACGGCGGCCGGATGCGCGGGTAGCCGCGCTTGCCTTCCAGCGATTCCATCAACGCGGATTCCTCGCCGCACTCGTAGGCCCCCGCGCCCGTGTGCGTCGAAAGATCGAAATCCACGCCGCTGCCCAGAATATTCTTTCCCAGATATCCGGCGGCGTAGGCTTCCTCGATCGCCCGGTCCACAATGTCCAGCACGTAGCGGTATTCGCCGCGAATGTAAGCGTAACCCTGCGTCGAGCCCACCGCGCGCCCGGCAATGATCATTCCTTCGATCAATTGATGCGGTTCGAATTCCAGCAGCGGCCGGTCTTTACACGTGCCGGGCTCGCTTTCGTCGCAATTCGCCAGTATATATTTCGGTTTCGGAATGTCCTTGGGCACGAAGCTCCACTTCATTCCGGTGGGGAAGCCGGCGCCGCCGCGCCCGCGCAGATTCGATTTCTTCATCTCGTCGATAATCTGCTCCGGCGTCATTTGCGTCAGGGCTTTTTCCGTTGCTTGGTAGCCCTCGTGCTGCCGGTAGACGTCGAGCGTATTCGAACCTTTGAGTCCAAACAGGCGGCTGATCACTGGCACCTCGGCCGGATGCCGCTCGTGCACTGCGCCCGCCGTGTGGGCGGATGGCCTTGGCTTGACGCCGCGCGCCAAATCATCCAGAAGCCTGTCCACTCTCTCCGGCGACAAGTTTTCGTAGAAATCGTAATTCACCTGCAACGCGGGCGCGCCGGTGCACGCGCCGATGCATTCCACCTCTTCCAGCGAAAAATTGCCGTCCGGCGTGGTCTGCTTGTTGCCGATGCCCATCTTCTTCTGGACGTACTCGTACATTTCTTGCCCGCCGCGCAACATGCAGGAAACGTTCGTGCAGATTTGCACGTGATGTTTCCCCAGCGGCTTGCGGTGCAGCATCGAGTAATACGCCAGGGTTTCCGTCACCTCCAGAACTTTCAGGTCCAGGCGTTGCGCGATTTCTTCCAGGATCGGGTCGCCTAGATGGCCCAGGGTATCCTGCGCGTAGAGCATCATCGGGATCAGCGCCGAGCGCTTCACCGGATACCGGCCCAGCAGTTGTGTGAATTTGTCTTCGAGTTGTTTCGGAAGCTGCATCAGCGGTCCACCTCGCCCAGCACGATATCCGTCGTGCCGATGCAGGCGACCACGTCGGCGATCAGCCGGCCTTCCACCAGTTGCGGCAGGGATTGCAGGTTCACGAAAGATGGCGCGCGCACGTGCACGCGGTGCGGATGCGCGGAACCGTCGCTGGCCACGAAGAATCCAAGTTCGCCCCGCGGCGATTCGATCGCCTGGTACACTTCACCCGGCGGCGGCTCGAATCCCTCCGTGAAAATCTTGAAATGATAAATCAGCCCTTCGATCGAAGTTTTCATCTCTTCGCGGGCCGGAGGAATGATTCCCGGCGCTTCGGCTCGAATCGGCCCCTCCGCTGGAATCTTTTTGATCGCCTGTCGGCAGATTTTCACGCTCTCGCGCATCTCCGCCACCCGCACCAGGTATCGCGCGTAAACATCCCCTTCCATCCGCGTCGGCACGGCGAAATCGAATTCATCATAGCTGGAATAGGGAAAATACTTGCGGATGTCGTAGGCCACGCCGCTGGCCCGCAGCATGGGTCCGGTAACGCCCATGGAAATCGCATCTTCCGCGCTCAGGATGCCGATACCTTTCGTGCGTCCCCACCAGATCCGGTTTTTCGTCAGCAAATCTTCGTATTCGTCCACCCGGCTGGGGAAGTAGCTCAGGAAGCGCTCGATGCGCTCGATGTATCCGGGTGGCGGTTCCAGGGCCAGTCCGCCCACGCGGAAGTAACTCGTCATCATCCGCTGGCCGGAAACGAATTCGAAAATTCTTTGTAATTCCTCGCGCTCCCGGAAACAGTAGAGGAAAACCGACATCGCCCCCAGGTCGATCGCATGCGTTCCCACCCACACCAGGTGCGAATTGATGCGCGTCAGTTCCGTCATCAGCACGCGGATATATTGCGCGCGCTTCGGCGCTTCGAGCCCCAGCAGTTTTTCCACCGCCAGGCAATAGCACAGATTGTTCGACATCGGCGCCAGGTAATCGATCCGGTCGGTGAGCGGAATTACTTGTGAATACGTCTTGGCCTCGGCCGTCTTTTCAATTCCGGTGTGCAAATAGCCGATCACCGGCCGGGCCTTGACCACCGTTTCGCCGTCCAATTCCAGCACCACTCGCAGCACCCCGTGGGTGGAGGGGTGCTGGGGCCCCATATTCAGCACCATTGTCTGTGCGGCGCCGGTGGCGGTATCGATGGTCGTCACAGTACGGTGTTCCTTACGCCGGTCATCTCTCAGCGATATCCTTCCACGGGATAATCCTTCCGCAGCGGGTGCCCTTCCCAATCGTCCGGCATCAGGATGCGCGTCAAGTCCGGATGGCCTTCGAATCGGATTCCGAAAAGATCCCAGACTTCCCGCTCGTGCCAGTTGGCCCCCGGCCACACGGATACCACCGAAGCCGCCACCGGATCGTTCCCGGCCAGATGGACCTTCAATCGCAGCCGTTCTCGCCGGTCCAGCGAAAGCAGTTGATAGTTCAGATCGAAACGAGGCTCGATCGGGAAGCGATCCGTGGCCGTAATATCGGAGAGTAAGTTGAATCGAAGTTCCGCATCATCGCGAAGAAATTCCGCCACCGCTTGCAGGCGCTCGCGGGGGATCACCAGCGTCAATTCGTTCCGGAACACAATCGTATCCGCAATCGCGTGGCCGTCCCACGCTCGGAGTTTGGATACAACTATGCTGTTCGCCAGGTCTTGCGGTTCCACGGGTGCGTCGCTTTCGGCGGGCCGCTATCGATTCCAGTCCAGAGCGCCCTTCTTCCACAGATAAAGATAGCCCGCCAGCAGGATGAAAATGTACAACACCATCTCGATAAATCCAAACGAGTGCAACTCCCGGTAGATCAGCGCCCACGGATACAGGAAAATTGCCTCGATATCAAACAAAATAAAGATCATTCCCACCAGGTAAAAATGCACCGGGAACGCTTCTCGCGCGTCCCCTGTAGGCTCAATTCCGCATTCGTAAGGCTCCATTTTTGCGCGAGAGAACTTGTGGCGCCCCACCAGCGCCGAAAGTCCGATAAGGATTGCCGCCAGGCCCATCGCAGCTAGAAACTGGATGAGTAACGGAGCGTATGCACTCGTCAGGTAGTTTGCGTCCATTCGCCTTGACCGTTGCTATAATAGCGGCCAGAGTGCGCATCGGTCAATGAAGGGACGAGCATTTCTTTGATATTTTCGCCGGGCGGTCTAATCTATTTTCTTCACAGGTGATGCCCTCGGGGCTTCCGCCGCGATCGCCAGGAAGGCAACTCAGTTTGCTCAGCATCGGCTTCAACACGGATATTCACCTCGGTTCGCAGGTCTGCCACGTCCAGACCGAAGTTCGCGGCCAGGCTCATCCGATCGTCGAGACAGTGGTCTATCAGCAGGGGCGCGTCGTTCACCGGCGGACGCAGGAGTGCGCGGACCTGTCCTCACCCGCACCCGGTGACTCCCCCAATGAAACACTGTGCAAGCTCGTCGAGGAGCAACACCGCGTTGTGATTGAAGACCTCCGCACAGGCTTCCTCAAGGTCGAACTTGATAAGGACATGGTCCAGTTAGTCGCGTCCCAGCGCGGCATCGAGGTCCAATTGTTGAACCCGGCCTCTTGGGCGGCGGCGGGAACGGCAAACTTGGAAATCAGCGTTATCTCGCGCCACGACCGGGCCCCATTACGCGGGGCCGATATACAAGTCACGCTCGAAGGGGCTCAGGGACCGCTGAAGTTTGCGAGTCAGACCAACAGCGAGGGAAGGGCGCAGCTCAGCTTCCCGATGCCACGGATCGGCCCCGGCGGGGCTGAATTGGTCATTCAAGCTTCGGCGGAGCCGGGCACCGACGAAGTTCGCTATGCCCTCCGCACCAAACCGAGGACTCAGGCCCCATGATCATCACGGTCAATGGCGACCGCCGCGACGTGCCCGATGGATTGCACGTGGCTGCTCTCGTCGCGCATCTCGGTTTACCGCTCGATCGCGTGGCCCTCGAACGCAATCTGGATATCTTGCCTCAGGCCCGCTGGAGCGAGACCCCGGTCCAGCCCGATGACAGCTACGAAATCGTCCATTTCGTCGGCGGCGGCTAGATAGCAATGCTTTCTAGGAGGTCGCAGCTTCAGCTCCGACATTTAAGTTCCTAAAAACAAGGGCTTTAGCCCCTGAAGCAGGCAGATTCACACTCACAACCATTTTTAAGATTGCTCGCGGCGCTTCGTCAACTCCTCAGCGCCTTCCTCACGCGCTCTCCCATTCCCCTTAGCTGTTCCCGCGGCTCATTGGCAAAAACGAATCGCACATACCGGTCCGCCGATTCGCTTCCCCAGTTAATCATCGGCGTCGCCGCAATCTTCGCCTGCTTCATCAGCATCGTGGAAGCGTCCGCGCTCCTCAGCCCCAGGCTGCCCACATCGAGCAGCATCGACCACCCTCCGTGCGGCGTGATTGCCGGCGCCACACCACGCAGCTCCTCGAGCATCACATCTCGCCGCGCCTGCCACTCGGCCGTCGCCAGTGCCACCGGCTCATCGCCCGCCTCGAGCGCCACTGCCACCGATTCCATCGCGATCCCCACTTGGCACACGGTATTCGCGATGCACACCAGTCCCACATCCTTCACAATTTCCGCCGGCCCCACCACCCAGCCCACCCTCCACCCGATCATCCGCAATTCCTTCGACGCTGTACCCACGGTCACCGTCCGCTCCGCCATTCCCGGCAGACCAGCAGGGTGAATCATGCGCCGCCCGTCGAAAAGAATCCGTTCCATGGCCGCATCATTGATCAGCAACAGATTTCGGCTCACGCACGCTTCGGCAACCGCGTTCCATTCCTCGGCGGAAAGCACCGCCCCCGTCGGCATTGATGGACTCACCATAAGCACCGCGCGCACCCGTGGCGACTCAGCCGCCGCGCGAAACGCATCCAAATCCAGCCTCCAACCGTCCGCTGTCGCCACTAGCGGTGCCAGCCTGGGCACTCCGCCCGCCAGCCGCACCCGGTTCATCAATCCCACATAAATCGGATCGGTCAGGATTACCTCGTCCCCCGGCTCGAGTATCGCCAGCAGAAGATTCAATATGCCGTTGCAGCCTCCCGCCGAGACCACGCAGCACTCTCTCCAGTCGTACCCAATCCCGCTCAGCCGTGAAACGTGCGCTGCCGCAGCCCTCCTGAGCCGCTCGGAGCCCGCAAACGGAAGATAGCTGTTCGCAACATCTTCCCCAACCGCCCCTCGTGCGGCCTCCAGCGCCGCCGGGTCCGGCCGCAGATCGGTATCCATATTCTCGAGACGCAGCACCTCGGGATCGGACAGCGCATCCGCCGCCGCCCCCATCCGATCCACCCCAATATTCGGCATCGTGCTAAGCCGCGTAGCTCTCAATCGTTTCATCCCCACTCCCACTCTCTAAACATTAATTCCACAGCTTGCCTCATAGCCCGGGAACGCCATTCTCCCGAATGGCGTTTCGCTGGCAGTCCGCGTAAGACAATTGGAATCCAAACAGCCCGCTGAAAAATACCGCTTACTCTGGTGGGAAAACTTACTCCTCCGCCGCCTCCTGCTGAATCCGCCGCCAAGCATTCTTGACGTGCCGCAAAGTCGTATTCGTCTGCCCCACGCAAAGCCGCAGCGTCAGTTTCTCATTCAGCCGCGTATGCGTCAGGTACAGATCGCCGCTCTTATTCAGCCGGTCCATCACCCGTTGATTTACCGCGTCCCCGCCTCTATGCCGGAAACAAACCAGATTCAGCGGCGCCGGCGCGGCCAGTTCAAAGCGCTCATCTTTCCGCACCCACTCCGCGAATTGCTGCGCCAGCGCAATGTGCTGGCGCACGTGGTATTGCAAACCCTCCACCCCGTAATGGCGAATCACGAACCACAATTTCAACGATCGAAAACGCCGGCCCATTGGAATGTGCCAGTCGCGGTAATCGATTACCGCGCCGGATTCCGTCGCCTTGTTCTTCAGATACTCCGGCAGCACGCTGAGCGTTTGGATCAGCACTTTCCGATCGGCCACGTAGAAGCAGTCGCAGTCGAAATTCGTGAACATCCACTTGTGCGGATTGAAGGTGTAA
>JBGQGW010000067.1:0-15290 GCA_041497605.1 Terriglobia bacterium
CTTTTTCTGGCGCAGCCGGCGCTTGACCTCTACTTCCACGACACGTTCTTCGTCGTTGCGCACTTCCACTTGATCATGGGGGTGGCGGCCATCTTTGGAATCTTTGCGGCCACCTATTTCTGGTACGGAAAAATGTTCGGCAGGATGATGAATGAAACGATGGGAAAGCTGCACTTCTGGCTGACTTTTATCGGCGTCTATTGTGTGTTCATGCCCATGCACTACCTGGGCATGGCAGGCAACCCGCGCCGCTATGCGGAACTGAGCGCCAATCATTTTCTGCTTCCGCTGCATCGCGTCCACTACTTCATCACGATCTTCGCGTTTGCCACGGCGGCTGCCCAGTTGATCTTCTTTTTCAATTTCTTCTGGAGCTTGAAATTCGGCAAGAAAGCATCGGAAAATCCGTGGCACGGCACAACGCTCGAGTGGATCACCTCCTCGCCGCCGGCCTTCGACAACTTTGGCGGGCATTATCCGAGCGTTTATCGTGGTCCGTATGACTACAGTCTGCCGGGAGAGACCGAGGACTACGTGGTGCAAAACGTGCCTCCGGCTGCGGTTGGGAAGACAAAATAGGAGCAGGTCGTCCGAATGGCTGCAACAACGGTCAACGAAGAACTCGAGATCAGACGTGGTGGCGGAGGCCGTAGCGGCAGTGGCGCCGGCGGACCTGGCTTTGGTGGTGACGGCGGTGATCACGCCGAGCGAAGCGGGGCAGTCCCGCAGCGCGCCTATATCACCGGCATGACGGTGGGCCTGGCCGGCATTCTGATGTTCTTCATGGCTCTGACGAGCGCCTACATCGTCCGCAAGGGCATTTCGCTCGACTGGCAGACATTTACACTGCCCAAAATCCTGTGGCTGAACACGCTGGTCCTGCTGGCCAGCAGCGCAACGATTGAGCGGGCGCGGCGCGAACTTAATCAGTCAAATCTTGAAAACTTCCGGTACTGGTGGGCGCTCACAACCGCGCTGGGACTGTTGTTCCTCGGCGGCCAGCTTCTGGCTTGGCGGCAACTCTCCGCAGCAGGCGTCTATTTGGTGAGCAATCCGAGCAGCAGCTTTTTCTACGTGTTGACGGCGGCGCACGGACTGCACCTGCTCGGCGGCATCGTTGCCTTACTCTTCGTGGGATGGCGGAATTTCCGGCGCGCGCACATCGAACGCTCCACGGCCACGGAAGTAGCTGCAATTTATTGGCACTTCATGGATGGGTTGTGGGTCTTCTTGCTTCTACTTCTTTATCTGGGACGGTGAAGCGTGTCAGACACTGAATTCGAAATTGTGGCCGATTCCCCGTGGTCGGGCGGGGGATCGCCATTTGCCGTCAAGTCGATCAAGTTCGGGATGTGGCTGTTTATCATCTCCGACTCGCTGACATTTTCGGCGCTGCTGATCAGTTACGCGTGGGTCCGGCTGGCGAATCCGGACTGGCCGCGGCCGTTTCCATTTTCTCCGGCGATCCTGAACGCCAGCTTCCTTACCTTGATTCTGCTCTCGAGCAGCTTGACCATGGTGATGGGTGTGAATGCGGCGCACAAGGGCGACCGAAGCAAAGCCGTGAAATACTTGATTGCCACCTCGATTCTCGGCGCGGCCTTCGTGATTTTGCACTTGGGCGAATGGTTCCGGCTGTTTGATGAAGGAGTTACACCCTGGTCGAATCCGTGGGGCGTGCCATTGTTTGGCGGAACCTTTTTCGGGATTACCGGATTGCACATGCTGCACGTCTCAATTGGCGTGTTCTATCTCTGGATCATGGCCTTCGGTTACGGCCGTGGAAAATTTAATGCCGATCACGTGGAAGTGAGCGGGCTCTACTGGCACTTCGTGGACCTGGTCTGGATGTTTGTTTTCCCGATGCTGTATTTGATGTCCGTCAGCCTGAAGGGCTGAGAAGCGGAGCGAACGGATGAGCGCACACGATGCGGTAGCGGTAGACGATGGACACGAAGTTGGAACAACCAAGCTGTTCCTGTGGGTCTGGTTCTGGCTTCTGCTGCTGACGGCGATCGAAGTCTTGCTGGCATACTTCCAACTGCATCCCTACTTGATGCTGACGATCTTGATAGGTCTGTCGCTGATCAAGTCGGCCTTGATTTTGTCTTACTTCATGCACTTGCGGTTTGAGAGACTGAGCCTGTTTCTGATTCTCGTCCCGGCGATGGTCTTCTGCATTTGCATGATGCTGATCATGTTTTTTCCGGATAGCGTGCGGCTGATGCACATGCGGTCGCATTGAGGATTATTTTGATGAAGCGATTCGCGGCATTGGCGGTTCTGGTGTTGATTCTGAGCGAGGCGTTTCCGCTCGCGCCGGCTTCATCCGCACAGGGCTGCGTGATGTGCCAGACAACCGCGACTGCCGCCGGGAAGCAGGGCGCGCGCGCTCTGGACAAGGCCATTCTCGTTCTGATGCTTCCGCCCCTCACGATATTTCTCTTAATTCTAGGATTCGCTTGGAGGCGCAGCCGCGCGACTTCGCGCGCCAATGAACTATTGTCTCGACAAGTGAATTCTGCCCCGAGCGTAATTCTGCATCTCCCCTGAACTAGCTCCGCAGATTAGCGATTCACTTCCGCGTTGCGATGATCCGCATTTTCCTTTTTCTGATTCGTATCGCGTGATGAAGCCGGCGAGTTTGCGCGTGTCCGCCAAAAAACTGCCCGGAGGCCGGCCATTAAAATGTGGCCAGCCTCCCGACAATTGGAGAGAAAACAGTTATTGTGCGGGTTTATTGTGCAGGCCCAGGCAGATGTCCACGGCACTGGCCGGATCCACTGCGCTGTTATCTTGCACAATGTGTTGGATCACGCCTTGCTTGTCGATCACGAATGTGGTGCGGCGCGCGAATTCGTATTGGTCCACTTTCAGATCGTAGGATTTGAGGATTCCGTACGCTTTCAGCACCTTGTGATTCATGTCGCTGAGGAGCGGAAAGGTGACGCCGATTTGCTTGGCAAAGGCGCCGTTGGCGGCGGGGCTATCGATGCTGATTCCGAAAACGACTGTGTCACTAGCTTCCAGCTTGGCCAAATCAGACTGATAGGCCTGTAACTCTTTCGTTCAGCCACCGGTGAACGCCAAGACGTAGAAGGCGAGGATGACGGTTTTTTTGCCCCGGTACTGGCTCAATGTGACCGGATCTTTCTGGTCGCTGGGCAAAGTGAAATCCGGAGCCATCTCTCCCACCTTCAGATTCGTCTCGGTGATCGCCGGCTTTTGCTGCTCCTGGGCAGCCAATGGCACGGGCATGGCTGGAGCCAGGAAAAGCAGTCCGCCGAGCAACGCACTGAGATGCTTCATGGAAACTCTCCTTGGCAATGCTTAGAGATATGGAATGACTTGAAACTCCTTGCTTGATGATATCACGCTGTGGGGAGGGGGATGAATTCTCCGGTTTTTGGGCAAGTCAAGTAACACGATTCGCGATGAAGTAACGTCTGGGATGGCACTCGGGTGTCTACCGCAGTCGCCCCGGAGGATCGGCGGGATCAGGAGTGGGCGGCACAGTTTTTGGGCGCTTACCCTCGGGCAAACGGGAAGGAGCAGGTTGCGGCAGACCGACGCCGCGGTTCATCTCGAGATGTTCCTTGCCACAACGAGGACAGTAACCCTTGCCGGTTTCCTCATCGCGCAGGCTGGCGAGTTCGTAGCAGCCGCAGATGCAGTCGCAATAACCCGTGAGTGAAGCGGTCTTGATTGGGACAAGCGCCATTCGTTCTCCTTCCGCAGAGGATACTACCTGCCCCACTTCTCTTTCGCAAGTTTGGCTCGTTACATCCTCTGCCGAATCTACGCAGACTTTCCGCCTCTCTTCGAACTACGCGGGACTTGATGAGAGAGGGGTGTCTCCCGTGCCGATGAAACTCCCGAATTTCCAAGGGGATTCTGGACAATCTGGGTCCGCTGCCAAAGCTAGAGGTTTTCGATCTGAGAGAGCCGGAACGGGTCGCCCAGGCTCTCGCGTAATTGCGCCCACAGCGTTTCCGGCATTCCCAGAAAAACTTCCACCACTCTGGGATCGAATTGCTTTCCTGAGAAGCGCTTGATTTCTTCCCGGGCCGCCGCAACAGTCTGCGCTTTTCGATAGGGACGGTCGGAAATCATTGCATCCAGCGTGTCGGCGACCGCGAATATGCGCGAGCCGAGCGGAATCCCATCGCCCTTCAAGCCGCGCGGATAACCGCTGCCGTCGTAACATTCCTGGTGCGTGAGCACAATTTCCGCAGCCTCGCGCAGGAACGGAATGCGCTCGAGCACGGCGTAGCCAATCTCGCAATGACGCCGCATTACGGAGCGCTCTTCCTCCGTAAGAGGTCCAGGCTTGCGAAGGATGACGTCCGGGATGCCCATCTTGCCGATGTCGTGCAGAAAGGCGCCGCGAGCGATGTGCCGGAGCGACATACGGTCCACCTTGATCGCCTTGGCGATGCTGATGGTGAAGGCAGTCACGCGCTGGCAGTGGCCTTCCGTCTCGGCGTCCTTCATGTCCAGTGCGCCGCCGAGCGCTTCCAGCGTGTAGTCGTAGGACTGCTCCAGTTCGCGCAGCGCCAGGGAGAGTTGTTGAGTGCGCTCGGCGACCAAACGTTCCAAGTCGCGCTGGTAGGTCCGGTTTTCGAGTATCAGGCGGCGATGCTCCAACCCGCGACGAACGCTCAAATAGAGTTGATCTTTTTCGAATGGCTTCAGGATGTAATCGTAGGCGCCGGAACGGATGGCCTTAATCGCGATGGAAAGATCGTGCGTCGCGGTCACCATAATCACTGGCACATCGGCGTCGCGCGCTCGCAGGTGCGACAGCAATTCCATGCCGTCCATCTGTGGCATCACGATATCGCTCAGCACCAGATCAGGCGGAGACGCATTGAATTCGTCAAGCGCGAGCCGCCCGTTCGAAACTACCGTACATCGATACCCTTGCGTTTCGAGTAGCGTGGTGATGACTTCGCGGATTGCTTCTTCGTCGTCTACAACAAGGATTCTTTCGCCAGCCAAAGTCTCCTCCGAGTCCGCGCTATTATACGGCAGGGCACAGTGCTGCCAAGCCCGTCTTGCGACTGTTTTTGCACGCGTGCTACGGTAACAACAGTCATTTAAGTCCCTTCACAACCCCCTTGGCGCGATCCTGGAAGGTATTCGCGTCTCTGTGCGGAAAAAGATGGTGCTCGTGCCTAACGCGGGGTTGCCAGGGATCACAATGATTGAAGTGTTGGCAGTCCTGCTTCTCCTCGTCTTATTTTGGCTCCTCGCAAAGGGCTCCTCTGCTCGTTTCCTCCGCATTTGGATGGCCGGATGGGCAGTTTATGCAGTTTTTGCCGCCAGCCAGGTCATGTCGTCGTGGCAAGCCGAGCCGGCTAACAAGATGCTCGCATTGGAGCTCTCTTTCAGCGCCGCTGTTCTGTTTTTCGCGGCCGTTTTGGACTACCTGGAGCAACGAAAGCACATTCGTTGGCTCTGGCGGCTTGCGGCGATCGTCTCAATCGGTCTCCTGGTCGTTTCCGGGCAGTTGCATCGGCCCATTTCGGCACAGTGGGCTATCACTATCATGGAGTCATGTCTGTTGCTGGCGGGTGGCTGGTTCCTGTGGCGGAGCCCACGCCGGCAGAGAGGCCACGGGGTTATGCTGCTGGCGGCCGTGGGGAACCAGCTTTCTACGGAGATCGATAGGTCGCTGCTGTACCGCGAGACGCGCCAAGCGTATGAGAACTTGCGGCGCACTCAGGAGCAGTTGCTACAGAACGAAAAGATGGCCGCGGTGGGCCAATTGATTTCCGGTGTCGCTCACGACCTGAACAATCCTCTCACGGCCATCATCGGATACAGCCAGCTGCTCAGTTCCAGCGAACACGTAAGCTCTCGCGGGGGAGATTATCTCCAAAAACTTTACAAACAGGCGCTTCGCACACACCGAATCGTGCAGAACTTGCTCAGTTTCGCGCGGCAGCAAAAGCCGGAGCGTTCGCCGGTGCAGGTGAATCAAATTATCGAAGACACGCTCGTGCTGCGGGAATACGATCTGAAGCTGAACAACATCAAGGTACATCGCGAATTCGATGCCGATTTGCCCCTCACTTCCGGTGATAGCCATCAATTGCAACAGGTGTTCCTGAATATGCTCAACAATGCTGTTGATGCCGTCCTGGAACCTTCCGATCGCGGGGACATTTGGGTTCGCACCGGCCTCCAGGATGGCCGTCTGCTCATTGAATTCAGCGACAGCGGGCCCGGAGTCAAAGATTCACTCCGTATTTTCGACCCGTTCTATACGACCAAACCCGTCGGCAAGGGAACCGGACTCGGCCTCAGCATTTGCTACGGAATCATCAAGGAACATGGTGGCGAAATTCAGGTGCGGAATTCTCCTCCGCGCGGCGCCGCATTCTCGGTTTTGCTTCCTTTGCTTCGAGTCGAGAGCCAGGCAGATGATCCCCACCAGGCCAGTGACGAAAAGCTTGGCTTGGGAATCGTATTATTGGTGGACGACGAAGAATCCGTATTGGAATTGGAGCAGGAGATTCTACGCGGGATCTGCCGGGAGATTCATGTCGTTCGCTCGGGACGAGAGGCGATACTCGCATTAAAGTCTCATGCGATCGATGTTGTTATCACGGGCATCAAGATGCCGGGTGAAATCTCCGGGGCGGACATTTACGAATGGATCGAGCAGCACCGTCCGGAACTGGCCTTTCGAGTCGTTTTTACGATGTCGAATTTGCGGGAAGAGGAGGCGCGGACACTGCTGGAGAGGAGTGGCTGCCGGGCCGTGCAGAAGCCGTTCCACATCGAAGAATTCCTCAACACAATCCGGAGCGCGCTTGCGGCGGATCCTCAACATCCCATCAAACGCTGAAATTTGCTCCCATCCGCGAAAGGGAGTGCTGCTCGAGCGCGGCCATGGTTGTCTCGATTTTAGCCGCATAGCTTCCAACCATTTCGGCCAGATGGACAACATCCCTCGGAGCCAGCGAACCAAAGGCAAGTTGAGCTTCCACCAGGTTGTGGGACATGCGAAAACGCATCCCCAGCCAAACTCGCTCCGCTTCTTGGGATCGGTTCACTTCCGGAGATAGAGCGGCAACCGTGCGCGCGAGACGATCCAGCCGCACGAAGTCTTCATGCAACCCCTTCAGAAACTCTTTTGCCACACGGCGCCGCTCGGCGCGCCACTTGCGCTGATCCGCCGTCGTCATTCGTTCCCGCAGGAAATTTTCATCCACGCGTGAAAGAACCTGGCGCAATTGGGGAAAATGGCGGCAATGGAGTGCGGAAAGATTCTCCAAGGGAGGCTTTTCGTCGAAGGCTTGCACGGACGAGTATTTTCCTGGCTTGCGAACAAGTAATATGAGCGCAAGGATCAGCACCACCGTCAGGACGGAGCAAAGTATCAAGAATGGCACCACAGCGACCCACAGGATCATAAGCATCAGGGCATCCATTTCCACATCTCCTGCAATTTCTGGTTCAGTTCACGCAATCGATCATTCATTTCCGGACTGGCCTGTAAATAAACATTGGCTTCGAGCAGCGCCGGCGCGGACCGGGCCGCAGGTAATGGTTTCCACAAGGATACGCACCAGAGCACCGTAGCCAATTCGAAAGTTGCGCCGCGTATGTCGTTCCAGCGGGCAAAATAGTTACTCCGCCATACTTCCAAAAGGCCGTTATTGACGATCTGTATTGCCGAATACAAGCCTAAGCCCAACAAGAGCAAAGGGACAGGACGCTCGATTCGAATTTGGTAGTAACGGCAGAAAGCCAGTCCGATGAGGATTATGACGACGACCGCGAACTCCAATCCGCGCTCGCCCGAGAGCACCATCAAAGTCAACCGCGGTCCCCGTTGGTTCCATCGCGGGATGGCCAGCAGAACCAGAATCGCTCCGGCAATCGACATGGCTTGCCGGGCAAGCCGCCAGATTCCTGAATAGTCTCGCAGGAGCCTCCGGCAGAACTCTGCGATCACCGCACCCCGGGCAATTAAGAGCGCCGCCTGCAGTCCCCAGTAGATGGAAAAAGTCACTTTGGAGTGCAGATCGAGCAGATGATAGGCTGGCCACCAGATGCACTCGTAGACGACGAGAAGGATCAGATACCCCGTGAAGATGGGAAGACGGCGAAACAGTCCGCGATGAATTGCCAAGGAACACGCAAGAACCTCTAGCGCGGTCCCAAATAGCCAGTTGGTATAGGCGAGAGGGCTCAGGAGCATGCGCGCCGGAACGTATCATACCGGATAGTAAACCGGAAGTAAACAAGGATACGCCCCGGTTCGAATGCTGCCGACCGACGAATGACCTAGTTCACAGACCACGGAAATGGGGGTGCAGGACCTGCACCGTCATCCCACGTGGGCCTCGGGATGGGGCTGGAACTGATCGACCAGGGGAATGGCGGCGCAGGGCCTACACCGTCTGCCAACAAAGTCTGCATATTTACTGAGATATTGTTGACGCCTACGCACACTGGCGCTAGCATTATTACGGCCAACGCTAGAACCGCCAGAACTGCTAGAATCTTTTTCATGGTGGACTTCCTCCTGGGCGGTGACACTAGGGGCGAACAGTCCACTTAGGCGGGAAAGTCAAGAAAAGTTCATAAATCGGAACAGCCGGTACCAGTACATGGAAACGCTCGAACGCTTTCAGCAGAACCAGCGGGTGATCGAAGATTTCGCGTCGCGCACACTCGCGGCTATCCCGTGTGAGTTCGGGCGGCTTGTGCACATCTCGACGTTGCGGGACTTAGCGAGCGGACAGTATCGCCACGAAGGTCTGGCGATCATCTATTCAGAAACTGCGGTCCATCATGCCTTGGCGTATTGCCACGAACAATTATTCTGTAGAATTTTGGAGATGCCGCTGGAACGCCAAGAGCAGGATTTGGCTCGGTGTCTGGCCGGGATGGAAGGTCCAACGAATGAAACTGCGGCCCGCTGGCTGGAGTTGGAATCGTACCGGTTACTGATCCCACTGGGGATTTCGGATTATCTGCGAGACCTCTTCTGTTCGAATATGCGAGCTCTGCTTGGTTTGCTAGCCGCCCAGCGTGTCAACCCGGAACCAGGCGCATAGCGACGCCCACCACTCGGCCCACCACTTCCGCCTCATCCGGCGTGCACAGAGCTTCTGGCGTGCACTTGGAAAGCGGGTGAGGTTGCAAGTACAGACGATGCCCTTCGCGGACGCACCAACAGCAACGGTAATTATCGCGTACATCCACGAAATAAATAGGACGGTCATATTCGTTTTCCCAGCCGCTACTTCGAATTTCCTGCTGCGCTGGATCGATTAAGACCAGGCAGCCCGGACGCAGCAGGGGTTCCATCCAGTGATCATCCAATCCTATATAGCCATAGCGATACCGTCCGTTACCGTCCACTAAAACTCCCTCAAAGTGTTCCCAGCGCTCGATCATTCTTGTCAGGTAACTGGATCGGTTGGGATCGAAAGCTGGATCAAAACGCAAGGGCAGATGCAACATGCGCGGAGCCGCCGCAGGATGCGTTTTTGGCGCCGAGAAGCGCGCACCATCGCGGAACAATTCGTCGAGTGGTACGTCGTACCATCGGCACACCTCAATGGGATCCAGGTGATAAATCACACAGAGACTGTAAATTTTGTGGACGCCGGGCGTCACGCTGGCGTTTTCAATGTCTGCTAATCGGCTGATGTGGATGATGAATTCAGGACGTCCATGCAGGCTCGCAAGCTCATAACTGGCTCGTTCCACGTCGCGATAGGTCAAACCTAATCGCTCACGTGCTTGCCGCAAAGAATTTCCTGGAAACATGAAAACACCTATGATGTGGGAGTTTCGCGATGAGGCCGAAGTATACCAGAGTTACTTTCCTGTTATGAAACCAGAACAGTACTTATAGAACTCCGTGCATGGTTTTCGCGATTCCGTACAAGAGTCACTGGATGTAACCCTGGCACATCGCCAATTCTAATGAGCGTATGGACGCAGGGGAAGAGAATGTCACGTCATACCGCCTTTACAGTGCGGATACCGGTGTACTACAGTCGTTCTGCTTCACCGTGTTTGCCGCGGAACTGAGGATGTGCTCTTAATTTGCTTCAGGCTCCGTAGGAGTTTCGCGTCTCTCCAATGAGGACTGCAACCTTGCTTCTTCGCGTCGCTGCAATCTTCTTACTCGTGGCAACGATAGCAGTTATTCCCGCGTTGCCCACTGCAGCGCAGACCATGCCGGCTTCCACCGTTCAAATGCAGCCTTCAGGGGCGCAGCAGGCTTCGAGTCCCGAAATGGAATTCAGGCGACTGGCAGCGGTCATCTTGACGCGGCGACTGAACGGCCAAGAAGAAACTCAGGCGGAACAAGAGGCGCCGCTCCAGATTCTCGATCTCATTGTCTTGGGGTCGCTCAATTCGCCTGGCGATCCCAAGCTGGACGAACTGAACCAACGCTTGGCCGCGCTGGTCGCACAAGATTCCGCCGCCGCTGGACGTTACAGCGTGCAGCGGCTGGGTGGTTCACCAGCCATTTATGCGCTGACCGCAAACTTTGGCGCGAGCGGGCCTTCTGCAGCGCGGATTTACGCTCGCGGAACAGAACCATATCGATTGGCGGCTAGGATTGACCATTTCGCCCAGACGGACATCTTCGACGATTATCTTGTTCTAGTGCCTTTCCCATCGCCGGACGTTGTATTCGTCACGGTTTCGGGGCGCAGCGACCGGCTGGCGACAGGAATGTTTGTGGCCTGGCGCTTCATGCAGGGAAGGCTCGAGCGTCTATGGGCCAGCGATTTGCTGACGCGCTCGAGCTACGACGCTCGACCTGATGGTTTCCGCATCACCTATTGCGCCCAGCCCGATGAGGAACGGCCTTCGGTTTGCCGGAAAATGACGCGTGACACCTACAAGTTGCAGGGTGCTGAGTGGAAACGCGTCGAACAGGCCGACGTCCCCGTACCCAGTCGTTGAGAAACGCTGATTAACTCGCCGCATCGTCTAACCTCGAGAAAGGATAAACCGGGCGGAAACTGCTATCCTGCTTTTGTCATCTAAACGGGGCATGGGAGCGAACGGCATGAAACGTCTTTTAATTGTGATACTTGCAATATTCTGCTTGGGTGTCGTCGCCACAGCTCAGCAGGCATCCCGGCAGCCAGCCGCCGTCTCTCCCTCGCGCGCTCAGACTGGCCCAGGGGCAACCGCCGCACTGCCGCATGCCACCACATCACCTGAATTTCTGAAGGCCGCCGATGAAGTGTTAGCGGAAATGAGCAAGCTGCTGGACTTGCCGGTGAAAGAGCCGCTCAAGAAGAGCCTCCGCACCCGGGATGAAATTCGCCAATACTTGATTCGCGAAGCGAATGAGGACAAGACGCCGGCCGAACGTTACGCCGACAACAGAACGATTGAAGCGTTCGGACTCGTGCCCAAAGGTTTCCCCCTCGATTCCTTCATGATCGACCTGCTCACCGAACAAGTGGCAGGACTGTACGATCCCAAGACGAAAGAATTCTACATCGCCGACTGGATTCCGTTGGCGGAGCAGAAAGTGGTGATGGCGCACGAATTGACCCACGCGCTCGACGATCAGAACTTCAACATTGAGGCCTGGGAGAAAGCCGCGCGCCCCAATGATGATGGCGAGCTGGCGCGCGACGCCGTTATCGAAGGCTCAGCATTGGCTGCTATGCTCGATTATTCTTTCCGGGACCAAAACACCAGCGTGCGCGACCTGCCCGATGTCGCACAATTGATCCGGGCGCAGGCCCTCAGCGAAATGCAAAAGGATCCGCAGTTGGCGAAAGCCCCGCCCTTCATCCAGGATTTGCTTTTATTTCCCTATCTCTCCGGCACCACATTTTCGCAGGCCTTTTTGAAAGCCAATACCGGCTGGCCCGATTTCAAGAAAGTGTTTGCCAATCCTCCGATCTCGACCCAACAGATCTTGCATCCGGAGGACTATCTGAACAGCGTGAAACCCGATCTGGTGACATTGCCTGGGCTGGACCAGAGCGTTCCCCAGGGCTGGAAAAAGCTGGAAGAAAATATTCTCGGTGAATTTGGCTTGCTGGAAGTCTTAAAGCAATTCATCGGACAGGATCGCGCTCAGACCTTGTCTCCGGCCTGGGCAGGCGATCGCTACGCCACCTTTGAAAACGAAAAAACAAAGGCCACTCTGCTGGTCTTTCGCCTCAGCCTCGACAACGATGAAGATACCGCGCGCTTTTTCGGGCAATATAGTGAAGCTCTGGAATCGAAGTACAAGGCGCGGGCAGAATTGTTCCGCCGTCCGAATTTCTTCCAGTTCAAGACGCCGGACGGCGGCGTTTTTCTCCGCTGCATGGCATCCCAGTGCCTGACCGTCGAAGGCACAGACCGCGATGTTTTCGATCGCATCGATCGCTCAATCGGCTGGCCGCCCGCTCCGGCGCCGGCTGAGACCACGACGAAAAAGTCCGTTGCGATCGCCTCGCTTTCACCGCTCTAGAAGACGTCATTCCGAGGTCCGTGTGGTTTGCGGGCCGAGGAATCAAGAGTAGTCTGTGCAAATCACAGCGGACTCTGGATCCCTCGATCGCCGAGCCGATCTCGGGATGACACCCTAAGATTTCAGCTCCGCTTCGCCACCCGTGCGCCCGTTTTCCTTGAGGGCACCGCCTGACGAACCCACGAAAGCACCGTAGCCGTTTCGGCTCAATCTCTGCACCGCGGGAACGCACCAACTTCACGCACGGTGAATGATTAACAAGGTTCGGTCATCGACTTGAGGGGTGCCGGAGGAATACGCCTTCAAATCTTCAAGGCACGCGGCCGCAAAAGCTTCGGGTGAAATTCCGTGCCGCCCACGCGCCAGTTTGCTCAGGTTGTGCGTCCCGTATTCCGTGCCGGAGGGATTGCGCGTTTCTGAAATGCCGTCGGTGTATAGGACCAGACAATCGCCAGGGTCCATCGCTATTTTCTGCACCGCGAATTGACCGTCGCCGAACATTCCGAGCGGCACTCCAGTTGACTCGATGTTGGTGACTTCGTTCTTCCGCACCAGCAACACTGGCGGATGGCCCGCGCCCGAAAGCTCCACTTCTCCCGTGTGTCGAGCGCGCCCGCAGACCAGAGTGGCAAACTGACCGGCGAGCGTGCTCTCACAAAAAACGCGGTTGGCCCGGCTCAGAAGTTGATCGAGTGGCAAGCCGACCGTGGTCAGGCTTCGGAACATGGCATGCAAGTGCGTCATCAGCATGGACGCGGCTACGCCTTTACCGGAAACGTCTCCGATCGCGAAGAAAAGGTCCGCGCCTCCGTTTTCATGCGGAATCAGATCGCAATAGTCGCCGCTGACGGCACCGAGGGGCTGATAGAAATAGTGCGCCTCGAATCCCGCCGCCCGGAAGCTCTTCGGGGGAAGCAGTGCGCGCTGAATTTTCGATGCCAGATCGAGGTCATCTTGCAGCGCGTGCCGCTGGTCTGCCGTCAGGTGATCCACGCAATATTGCACCAGTGGATCGGCGAGCAGGCGGTCTTTCTCGATGCTGTCGTTGCAGGCTTCGCAGATGCCATACGTACCCTTGGCCATGCGATCGAGGGCCGAATCCACTTCCCGGAGAAGTTTGGCGATTGCCTCCGTCCGCGCCGCTCCATTGACCGAAGACCTCAGCCGGGCCTGTCGTACTTCGAGTTGTTCGCGCAAATAGGAATCACTCACGGATGCCATGGTTTTCTCCCAGGCTCAGGGTAGGGCCGTTCGTACTCGCGGTCTATCCGAGTCTTGCTGCTGAATTCAACACGATTGGTACGCATAATGCACTCGCCATCTTCCTTCTACTTTGGATGCGCGAGCGGAAACTCCGATTCAACCCCGGCGTTCAATTTCTGCCGGAAAGCAAATCGCCGCCGGATGGGCATGAGACTTTACGCTCCAGCCGTGCCAGACGATGTTCCAGGCGCGATTGCAGCTTCCGGTATCGGGTGGAATCCGTCTGGCCCGCACTTAGCGCTCTGCGAAGGGCGGCCAAGGCCTCGCGGGCAAGCGTCACGGCTCGCTCCGGCTCGCGCGCACGGTGTTCGTAGTAGATAGCGAGTTGTTCGTACGCGTCGAGTCCTTCGAGTGAATCACCACACAGGCTTTCCCAAAGAGCGCTGGCCGCCGGGTAATCGCGCTCGCGCTTCGCCAGTTGCGCTAGGCCGCGCCGCGCAGCACGGTCCACTGTAGCCGGCAGTCCCGTTTCCAGAGCGCGCGCGCACAGGCCGCGAGCCCGCGTCCGCTCTCCGCGGCGCTCCAGCATCCGGGAAGCGCCGTAAAGCTCGAATGCGTCGCCGCTGGAATCTTCCGGCGTCGAGAGCAGGGAAAAAATCTTCCCGGCCAGCAGGGCCAATCCGCACAGGTCCATCTGATTGTGGCGGAAGATAGGCAGCAGCGGGTCCGGCGATCCGCCGCGAACATATTCGAAATACATCGAAGGAATGAGTTCGCTCATTACATCGGGGCCGCGATCCAATCCCAGAACGTGGCGTTCGAGTTCCACCAGCCGCACTGAGCCCAGGCGCAGCCGCCAAAGATTCCTCGCCGGATGCAACAGATCGAGATGGACACGCGGCGCGCGAGGAACAATCGTTCGCGACATGCGAAAGCGCGTTTCGAGCAGCGGCCAATCGAACGACTTGCCGTTAAATGTGACCAGCACGCGCCGCTCGGCCAGCCGCTCCTGCAAGGCGATCAACACGGATTGCTCCTCGTGGTAATCGCGCATGAAGAGCTGTTCCACTTGTAGTCCGCCGGCATCCCACCAGGCCACGCCAATCAGGAACGGGTAGGTTCCCGTTCCGCCGCTGAGTCCCGTAGTTTCCGTGTCCAGGAACAGCCACTGTTCCGGATCGAGCGCGGCCGGGTGGGCCTCCGGGGCAATTAAGCGAAGCGCCTGCGGATGGGGCTCGCAGCCGGAGGGTTCCGGAAACCAGCGCTTGAGGACCAAATGTTCACCGCAGCGATTGCGGCAACTTGTGGCGCCGAGCATCAGTGCCAGCCGCTCGGCGCCGATGGGCACATCGGCAGCTTCACCGCGCAAAACTTTGGTCATGCGCCGCGCCACCGGGCGCAGCGCCTTTAAATGCGAAAATTTCTCCTCGTCAGTTGATCTCATGGATAATCCGCAGAAACTTTTCTTCAATTTCCCAATAACTCAAGAATCGCCAGCGCAGCTCCCTTGGTCTGTTCGCTTTTGTCGCTGGCGGGGCCGACGCACGAGGGACAGCCCTGCTCGCACGGGCACGAAATGATCAGCTCGCGCGTGCGGCGCAGAAGCGAGTCGCACACA
>JBGQGW010000068.1:0-15113 GCA_041497605.1 Terriglobia bacterium
ACTCCGCCCCCGCGGTCCAATGGCTCGAGTGGACTGCGCTGGGAAGCTTTGTTTGCCGATGACCGCGGGGACGAAAACTTGGGCCGGCTGATGCCCGACATCCCGGAAGGTGAGATCGCGTTTGTCACCGCCAAGCCTTCCGAGGAATTTTTCCCGGTCGAGGATTTTCGCCGCTGTTGCAACGCTGTTCTGAAAACGGAAGGAAGGCGGATTCTGCAATTGGGTTCTTCGGACGGTTACCCTCCGTTGAAGCAAGCCCTTGCTGATCTGCTCAATGGGGAAGGCATGGCGTTGAAGCGGGGCCAATTGCTGATCACGGACGGGTGCCAGCAGGCGCTCGACCTGCTTTGCAAGGCGTTTCTGCGGCCGGGCGATTCGGTGGTTTTGGAAAACCCCACTTACCCGGGTGCGATCGCCATATTTACGGGCGCGCGGGTGCGCTGCCTGGGCGTGCCGGTGGAAACGCACGCGGGACGAACGGGATATGCGGGGATGAATCTCGAGGCGCTGGAATCGGTGTTGATGCAGAACCGGGTGAAGTTGATCGTGGTCACGCCGGATTTCCAGAATCCGACCGGAACAACCATGCCGGTGAACGAGCGTCGGAAGTTGCTCGAAATCGCCAGCCGTTTCCAGGTGGCAGTGGTGGAAGACCACATTTACGCGCGGCTGCGCTTCCGGGGAAAGGGAGTTCCGTCGCTGAAATCCCTCGACCGCGCCGGGGTGGTGATTCAGATCGACAGTTTTTCGAAAGTAGCGTTCCCCGGCATGCGCGTAGGCTGGGTGATTGGCCCCGAAACCGTGATCGAGCGGCTGCGATTGGTGAAGCAAGCGACGGATCTGCACACGGATCAGCTGGCGCAGGCGACGTTCGCGGAATTTCTGCGGCGAGGCTATTTCGAGAAACATCTTGCCAAGATGAAGAAAGTTTACGGCGCCCGGCTGAACGCGATCGAGAAAACGCTGGAGCGGTTGATGCCGGCGGGCACGGAATGGACGCGGCCGGATGGCGGGATGTCCGTGTGGGTCACGTTGCCCCCCGGACTCGATGCGGGAGAGATGCTCCATCAATTGACGGATCGCGGCGTGCATTACGTGCCGGGAAGATATTTTTACCTGCAGAATCCGGAGCCGAATACGTTGCGGCTGGGATTCGCCGGAGTGGATGAGAAGCGCATCGTGCGCGGCATTTCGACTCTGGGAGAATTCCTGCGCATGCAGATCGCCAAGCGGGAAAGAGGAATGCGAAGACTGGAAGAGCCGGCGGCGCGAGTGGCGCTCGTCTAAGCAGGCCGCGATTCGTGAATCGCGAAGTGTGATTCACGAGGCGGTGCACTTCGAATCGAAACGAGTGCGCGACGGAACAATTCGCCGTCATTCCGAGAGCCGGGCCTCATCCGGCGCGAGGAATCCCGCGCAAATTGCGCGAGATGAAGGAAAGTGATTTGCGGCGTACGCGTGGCAGATGATTTGAGAGTCATGAATCGCGAACGCGATGGCAACGCCGTTAAATTAAAGGATTGCGAGGAACCACACAGGAAATGAAAAAGCTGGAGCCGAATCCAACGAACGGATGCTTTGGTTGTGGCGGCGCGAATCCTCAGGGAATGAAGTTGACGTTCGAGCAGGATGACGAGAATCGGCGGATCATCGGGCGGTTCCGCATGGGTGCAACGTTTCAGGGCGGGTCCGGTTTTCTGCACGGCGGAATCATTGCTCTGCTGCTCGACGAAGTGATGGGGAAAGTAAACCGGTTCGACGGCGCGCGCGCGGTGACGGCGGAGTTGTCGGTGGAATATTTGATGCCAATTCCAGTGGATCAGGAAATCGTGGTCGAGGGCCATGAGGTCGAACGCAAGGGCCGGAATTTCTTTCATGTGGGTGAAATTCGCAATGAGGCGGGAGTGGTGCTGGCGCGGGGGAAAGGGAGATTTGTGGTGGTGCGAGAAGCCGCGGCGAGCGAGAAGACTTGATCGGCGCGGTTCGAAAACAGAATTGAAGCGGAATTCTAAATTTGAGGAGTAAGGGGGAAGGACATGGCAGCGAAGAGTCACGGGAAGTCTGGATCGAAGAACGGCGGGAGCAAGGCACCGAAGAATGCCGGGAATGGACACAGCGCCGTGGCGAAGAGTGGCGGGGAACACGCCGCGGCAAATCCCGGAAAAATCGAATCCGGCGGCAACGGCGGAACCGCCGCCACAAATGGAGATTTGTGGCGAGTGAAAGTGGGCCTCGCGGAGATGCTCAAGGGCGGCGTGATCATGGACGTCACGAACGCCGAGCAGGCCAGCATCGCGGAAAAGGCCGGGGCGTGCGCGGTGATGGCTCTTGAGCGCGTGCCGTCGGACATTCGCAGGGATGGCGGCGTAGCGCGGATGGCGGCGCCGCGAATTATTCGCGAGATCATGCAGACCGTGTCCATTCCGGTGATGGCCAAGTGCCGCATCGGCCATTTTGCCGAAGCGCAAGTGCTGGAAGCCCTGGAAGTCGATTTCATCGACGAAAGCGAAGTGCTCACTCCCGCCGATGAAGAGCATCACGTCTGGAAGCACGGCTTCCGCGTTCCCTTCGTTTGCGGCGCGCGCAACCTGGGCGAAGCTCTCCGCCGCATCGCCGAAGGCGCGGCAATGGTGCGTACCAAGGGCGAGGCCGGCTCGGGCAACATCGTCGAAGCAGTACGCCACATGCGCGCAATCATGAGCGAGATGCGGCGCCTGACCACTCTGGGCGAAGAAGAATTGGTGCATACCGCGAAGGAGTTGGGCGCGCCGCTCGACCTGGTGCAGTACGTGTCGAAAAACGGCAAGCTGCCGGTCCCCAATTTCTCAGCAGGCGGCATTGCAACTCCCGCCGACGCGGCCCTGGTGATGCACCTAGGTGCGCAAGCAGTATTCGTGGGCTCGGGAATTTTCAAGTCCAGCGACCCCGACAAGCGCGCCCGCGCCATCGTAAAGGCCACGACGCATTTCCAAGATCCCAAAGCAGTTCTGGAAGCCTCCGAAGAATTGGGCGAAGCCATGAAGGGCCTAGACGTGCGCCAGTTGGAGGAGAAGGATTTGCTGCAGACGCGGGGATGGTGATTTGCTAAGCATTCGCCGTCATTCCGAGAGCCGGGCCTCACCCGGCTCGAGGAATCCCGCACAAATCTTCTTTACAAGTTGAAGCCACGGGGAAGCAGGAACATGAAGATCGGGATCTTAGCGATCCAAGGCGATTTCGAAGCGCACGGAAAAATGCTCGAGCGCATGGGCGTCGAGCACGTGTTCGTGCGCACGCCGGAGGATCTTGCGGGCCTGAATGGATTGATTTTGCCGGGGGGAGAGAGTTCGACGCATTTGAAAGTGATGACCGAAGAAGGCCTGCTCGACGCAATCCAGAAATTCGCAAAGCAAGGCGGCGCATTCTTCGGAACGTGCGCGGGCGCGATACTGCTCGCGCGGGAAGTGCACCGGCCGGACCAGGAATCGCTGGGCCTGCTCGATATGTCGGTGCTGCGCAATGCGTATGGGCGGCAGCTTTCCAGCGAAGTGCGGATGGGAAAATCGAAATTGAAGGACGAGCCCATCGAAATGGTCTTCATTCGCGCGCCAATTATTGACCGCGTGGGCCCGGGCGTCGAAGTGCTCGCTGAAAACGAAGGCCTGCCAGTGATGGTCCGCCAGGGACGAGTGCTGGCCACGACGTTTCATCCGGAGTTGACTACCGATACGACGGTGCACGAGTACTTTGTGAAGATCGCAGGGAACGGAAAAGCAACCAGCGACGAGCAGTTGAAGGATCAAAGATTGGAAGAGTCGAAGGTTGGAGTCTAGATAGCAAGCGGTATGCGTTTCGCCTTTTGTCCTCAGCACCACCTGCATCCTTTGGCGTCCTTCCCGATCAGTTATTTTCCCGGAAATGGACCGCATTGCGAAGAGTTTCGGCGCGGTGACAGGGATGACTGTTTCCAGTATGCTTCGAGCTATGGGATCGCGATGGAGGGTCTTGTTCGTGTGCATGGGAAATTCGTGCCGCAGCCAAATGGCGGAGGCGCTGGCGAAGCACCACGCGCGGGATGTGATTGAGCCGGCGAGCGCGGGGGTATCTCCGTTTGGATCAATTATGGAGGGGACGCTGAAGGCGCTGCGGCAGCGCGGAATTTCCGCGGAGGGACAGTATTCCAAGGGGCTCAGCGAAGCGATCCAGTTTCAGCCGGACTTGATTGTGAACATGTCGGGCGTGACTGGAAAATCCTTGTTTCCGCGTGGCGACGTGGTGGATTGGCGCGTGCAGGATCCCTATGGCGAGAACGTGGAAACCTACCTGCGCATCTGCGATGATATCGAAGCTCGCGTAAAGAAATTGGCGGAACGATTCCGGGCTGAGCGTCGCGAATCACGAAGCGAGGCAAATTGAAGCGCGAAAAAACCAGCGCGTCGCAGGAAGATTACCTGAAGGCGATCTGGGAGATCGTTCAGGAAGAACAGGTGCCCATCAGCGCCCGGCTGGCGGAGGATTTGAGCGTGACGCCTCCGGCGGTGACGGCGGCGCTGAAGCGCATGACGCGCGGCGGGTATTTGCGCGTGGCGCGCGACGGGCGAATCGAGCTGACGGCGAAGGGGCGGGAGAATGCGCAGCACCTGGTTCTGCGTCATCGCCTCGCAGAAAAATTGCTGACGGAAGTGATCGGCCTCGAATGGTCGCGCGCGCACGAAGAGGCGGAGAAACTCGAGCACGGAATGTCGCCCGAAGTAGTGAAATTGCTCCTCGACCGTTTCGGGCGCGAAAGTTTTTGTCCGCACGGCGTGCCGCTGTTTGGAGGCCTGGCGAAACTGAGGCGGAAGCTGGGAGCGGTGCGGCTCTCGGAAGCGGAAGTGGGTGAAACCTTCGAAGTGCTGCGCGTCTACGAAAAAGACCCGCAATTCCTGGAGTTCTTGGTGAATTTGCACCTGCGGCCGGGGGCGCGGCTGCGGGTCAATCATCGCGAATATGATGAGACGATGACCGTAGCGATCCTGGGGAAGAATTCCAAGCGCGTCTATCTGGGCAAGCCGGCGACGAGCCGGATTTGGGTGAAGCGGCTCCACTCGTGAGAATTTAGAAAGAAAAATTTGAATGATGCAAAGTCGATCCGGGAAAAGGAGAGCCTCCGCGCACATTGTAGTTTTGCAGTCATCCTGAGCAAGCGTTGTTTGCGCAGCGAAGGATCGGGGGCGAATCGCGCGGACCGGTCGCGTTCCTTGCCGCGCGCTAGTCCCGCATTTGGCTCAATTCCTCACCAAACTGCATCACTACCCAGGCTCCGCAAATCGTAACCCATTTCGATCCAACTTTTACTTTCATTCCTTGTCTTGAATTTTACGGTGCGGCAGGGTAACGTGCGGCTGTTCCGGGCGGGCCACAACCGACCGGTAACCGCACATGGGGCGGGGTGAAGAAAGCTCAGCGGGGCGAGACGCAGTTTCGCAAACAGTGGGATCTCAATCCAGCAGACCCGAAGATTCCGGAGGCATCATGGCAATGGATATTGAACTGCGCGTGAATGGAAAAGAGCAGCGCAGCCGCGTGGAGCCGCGGTTGTTGCTGGTGCATTACTTGCGCGACGATCTGAGTTTGACCGGAACGCACATTGGCTGCGAAACGTCGATCTGCGGCGCGTGCACGGTGATGATGGACGGCAAGGCGGTGAAATCGTGCACGGTCCTCGCGGTGCAGGCCAACGGAAGCGAGATCACCACGATTGAAGGATTGGCGGCCACTGCCCACGGGAATGGCGGGCTGCACCCGGTACAGGAAGGGTTCTGGGAAAAGCATGGCTTGCAATGCGGTTATTGCACGCCGGGAATGATTCTGGCGGGGGCGGCGCTGCTCGAGTCGAACGCGTCGCCGAGCGAGACGGAGATCCGCGAATCGATCCAGGGAAATTTGTGCCGTTGCACCGGGTATCAGCACATCGTGGAAGCGATCGATTATGCCGCGAAAAAAATGAGGAAGCAGAAGGCCAGGTGAGTGAACCGCCCTGGCGAGAGTTGAGTGGAAACGAGCCGCCGCGGCGGGCGGCCCTAGGAAATCCAGTTCAGCAGGCGGAGGAATGTGATGGCAAGGGCGAAGAAGAAGCGGGTGCTGGTTAAGAGTAAGAGCAAGAAGCCGGCTGGGAAAAAGAAATTGGCGCCGAAGGCGCCCGAGGTGAAACCATTCACGGCGATCGAGCCTTCGCAGCAACCTCAGCAGGCGAAAGCACCGAACGCGCTGGAATCGCTGAGCAAGCCGTCGGTGAAATTCGTCGGCATGGCGATGAAGCGCAAGGAAGACCCCCGGCTGATCCAGGGGCTGGCGCATTACGTGGACGACATCCAAATGACAGGAATGGTGTATGCGTGCGTGGTGCGAAGTCCCTACGCGCATGCAAAGATCAAGTCGGTAGACATGTCCAAAGCGAGGACGGCCCCCGGCGTGGTGGCGGTGTTGACGGGGGAAGATACGCGCGGGGTGATTGGCGATGTGATTTGCGCGGCGGTGCTGCCGGACATGAAGCCGGCCACCCGGCCAATGCTGGCGGTTGACAAGGTGCGATTCGTCGGCGAACCGGTGGCGGTGGTGGTGGCGAACGATCGATATGCGGCGCGCGACGCCGTCGACCTGGTGGAAGTGGATTACGACCCGCTGCAAGCTGTGGTCGATCCCGAGAAGGCGATCGCCAAGGATTCCACGCTGCTCTACGAACAGTTTGGAGACAACGTGGCGTTCAGGTGGCATCTGGAAGGCGGCGATGTAGCCAAGGCGTTCAAGGAAGCCGACCGGGTCGTGCAGTGCCGCATGGTGAATCAGCGGTTGATTCCGGTGGCGATGGAAACTCGCGGAGTGGTGGCGGATTACAAGCCGGGCGAGAAGAAGCTGACGGTGTGGTCGTCCACGCAAATCCCGCACACGCTGCGCACGCTGCTGGCGGCCGTGCTGAAGATGCCGGAATATTCGGTGCGCGTGATCACCCCGGAAGTGGGCGGCGGATTCGGCAGCAAGCTGAATATGTACGCGGAAGAGGCGCTGGTGGCTTACCTGGCGATGCAACTGCTCAAGCCGGTGAAGTGGATCGAGACGCGCCGCGAAAATTTCCAGAGCACCATCCACGGGCGCGACGAGATCAACTACGCGGAATTCGCGGTGAAACGCGATGGAAGAATTCTGGGCATGCGCTGGCGGATTCTGGCCGACCTGGGCGCCTATTACCAGTTGCTGACGCCGCTGATTCCCACGCTGACGGGATTGATGGCCTGCGGCTGCTATAAGATTCCCGCGGTGAAGATCGATATCACCGGGGTGCTGACGAACAAGATGGCCACGGATGCGTACCGCGGCGCCGGGCGGCCGGAAGCAACGTATTTCATCGAACGCATGATGGATGTGATCGCGGCGGAGCTGAAGCAGGATCCCATCGAGGTGCGGCGCAGGAATTTTCCGCAGCCGAATGAGTTCCCGTACACCACGCCGACGGGAGTGACGTACGACAGCGCGGATTATCAAAGGTCGCTGGACAAAGCGTTGAAGATTTCGGGTTACACCCAGTTGCGCAAGGAGCAGGCAGCGGCGCGCAAGCAAGGGCGGTACGTGGGCATCGGAATCTCGACCTACGTGGAAATTTGCGCGATGGGCCCTTCCGTCGCCATGGCCGGCGGCGGCTGGGAAAGCGCCACCGTGCGAATCGAGCCCAGCGGCGTGGTCAACGTGCTCACCGGAGCGTCGCCGCACGGGCAAGGGCAGGAGACCAGCTTCGCTCAAATTGCCGCCGATATGTTCGGCATCTCGCCGCAGGACGTCGAAATCACTCACGGCGACACCGCAACGGTGCCTTACGGAATTGGAACCTTCGGCAGCCGCGGCACGGCGGTGGGCGGAACGGCCATGTACCGTGCGCTGGAAAAATTACGCGACAAGCTGGCCCGAATCGCCGCGCATGCTTTGGGCGCGGCGCCTGAATCTCTCGCCTTCGACGATTACAAAATTTACGTGAAGGCCGATCCCGGCAAATCGATCAAGTATGGCGAGGCGGTCGGAGTGGCCTACGCGGCCAAGACTCTGCCGCCTGGAATGGACCCAGGGCTTGATGTGACGCATTTCTTCGAGCCGTCGAATTTCACCTTCCCGTTTGGAGCGCACGTTTGCGTGGTGGAAGTGGACCCGGAGACCGGGGAAATCGAATTGCAGAAATATTTTGCGGTGGATGATTGCGGAAACGTGATCAACCCATTGCTGGTGGAGGGACAAGTGCATGGAGGCATCGTGCAGGCGGTGGGGCAGGTGCTGTTTGAAGAGACGGTGTACGACGAACAGGGCCAGTTGATCACCGGCGAGTTTACCGATTACGCGATTCCCCGGGCCAGTGATATTCCGCATCTGGTGACCGACAGGACCGTGACTCCTTCGCCGGTCAATCCGATGGGCGTGAAGGGCGTTGGCGAAGCAGGAACGATTGGCGCAACGCCGGCGCTGGTGAATGCGCTGGTGGATGCGTTGTCGCCCCTGGGCGTGACGCATGTGGATTTGCCGCTGAAGCGGGAGAAGATCTGGCAGGTCATGCGCAAGGCTCGCAACGGGGGAGTCAGGAAAGCGAATTGAGCGACGGGCAGGGGGAGCGGCGGGCGCAGCAAGCAGCGTCCCGATCAACGGAATCGGGACTCAAAACGCGCCCCTACTGAGCGGTAATGGTGCAGTTAGGCAGTCATCCTGAGCAAGCGTTCTTTGCGCAGCGAAGGATCCGGGGGGCGAGCCGCGCGAACCATCGCGTTCCTTGCCACACAATAGTCGCTCAATTGGCTCGCTTCCTTATTGCACGCGGATAGAAGTGAATGAGAATCAGGAGGGTGAAATGATTCCGGCGGCGTTTGAATATACAGCAGTGAAAAGTTTGGATGAAGCTCTCCGGCTGCTCGACCGGCACGGTGACGAGGCCAAGGTGCTGGCCGGCGGTCACAGCTTATTGCCGCTGATGAAACTGCGCTTGGCGTCGCCGCGCTACGTGATCGATATCGGCAGACTCCACGGGTTGAGTTACATTCGCCTCGAAGGCGAACAGATCGCCATCGGCGGCCTGACGACTCACGCGGACATCGCGGCATCTGACCTGCTGCACGGGCGCTGCGCCGTCCTGGCGGAAACTGCTGCCTATATTGGCGACGTGCAAGTGAGAAATCGCGGCACGATTGGCGGCAGCCTGGCGCATGCCGATCCGGCGGCGGATTATCCCGCGACGATTCTGGCGCTCGATGCGGAGATTGTAGCGGCCTCGGGATCGGGGAAACGCACGATTCCGGCGGCGGAATTTTTTGTGGACCTGCTCGCGACTCAATTGCATCCCGGCGAAATTTTGACCGAGGTGCGCGTGCCCGCTTCGCGCCCGGGAACGGGAGCGGCATACGAGAAACTGCACCAACCGGCTTCGGGATTTGCTTTGGTGGGCGTCGCCGCCAGAATCGCGGTTAGCAAGGGCGGCAAGATTGAAGATATCGCGGTGGGAGTGACTGGATTGGGAGCTAAGGCTTTTCGCGCAACGAGCGTGGAAAAGGCGCTACGCGGAAAAACTGCCTCGCCAAAATTATTTGCCGAAGCAGTACGCCATGTAGCCCAGGGCATCGACGCGCTCTCTGACATTCACGCCTCCTCAGACTACCGCAAGGAAATGGCGGCAGTCTACGCGCGCCGCGCCCTCGAGAAAGCCTTCTCGCGCGCCACCGGCGGCTCCCCACGTAAGCCAAATGGGAAAGGTTAGACCCCTAGTACGAGCGCCGCTTGTTTACCCTGAGCTTCGAAGGGCTGTGCGCATTTTGCACCCCGATGTTTTTCATCGGGGGCGCCTCATCTCTGCGCCTCTGCGGTAGAATTCCGTGGGTTTTCCGAAGGAGCCACCCGTTGAAAATCGAAGGCACCTACCAACTCACCGCAAATCGCCAAGACGTCTGGGATCTGCTGAACGATCCAGTCCGCCTGGCAAAGGTTTTACCGGGCGCTGAAAAACTCGAACCGGACGGCCCCGACCGCTACAAAGTGACCGTAAAATTCGGCGTAGCCGCAATTTCAGGCAAATATGCGGGCTCCGTGGAACTAGCCGAAAAAAAGCCACCCTCATCCCTGAAAATGCGCGTGGACGGGAAGGGGCTTCCCGGCTTCATGAAGGGCGAAGGAGTGATCGAACTTTCCGAAAATGGCGATCGCACCGAAGTACGCTACACCGGCGAAGCGCAGGTGGGCGGCGTGATTGCCTCGGTGGGCCAGCGCATGATCGAGGCCGCGGCGAAAAAAATAATCCAGCAATTCTTCGAAAGCGCCCAGAGGGAATTATCGCACTGAAATTCAACTGTAATTTGGTGGTCATCCTGAGCAAGCGTTCTTTTACCCTGAGCTCCGAAGGATGCGCAGCGCGCTTTTTGCGTCCCGATGCTTTTGATCGGGGCGAAGGATCCAGGGGGCGCGCCGCGCGAACAGTCGCGTTCCTTGCCGCGCAACAGTCGAACGATTGGCTGGCTTCCTCGTAGAACTGCACCACAACTCCGCCCCCAGATTCCTTGATTCTTGCACCTGTACTGCATAAGATGCCCCGAACGATGCTTCTCTTATCCCCATGATCGGCAAAACAATCGGGCACTATCGCGTGACCGCGAAGCTCGGTGGTGGCGGAATGGGCGTGGTTTATCGCGCCGATGACTCGCGCCTGGGCCGCAGTGTCGCGCTGAAGTTCCTTCCGGAGGACCTCACACGAGACCCGAAGGCCCTGGAGCGCTTCGAGCGGGAGGCCCGCGCTGCTTCGGCGCTCAACCATCCCAACATTTGCACGATTCACGCGATTGAAGAATTCGATGGGCAGCCGTTTATCGTGATGGAGTTGATCGAGGGCCAGACGTTGCATCGGCGGATCGCGGGGCGACCGATTCCCACGGAAGAAATGCTCGAACTCGCCATTCAGATTGCCGATGCCTTGAGCGCCGCTCATTCCAAGGGAATCGTCCATCGCGACATCAAGCCCTCGAATATCTTCATCACCGCCGCGGGACAGGCAAAAGTCCTCGATTTCGGCCTGGCCAAGAAGGTGCACCCGCGCAAGATCGTCGAGCTTACCGGCGGCACGGCTCTGCCCACCGGCAGCTTAAGCGAAGAGCACCTCACCAGCCCCGGCACCGCGATCGGCACTATCGCTTACATGTCCCCGGAGCAGGCGCGGGGCGAAGAACTCGACGCCCGTTCGGATCTTTTCTCTTTCGGCGCCGTGCTGTACGAAATGGCCAGCGGCCGCCCGCCCTTCGCCGGCAGCACGTCCGCCATCATTTTCGAAGCGATTCTGAACCGCCAGCCCACGCCTCCTTCCCGGCTCAACCCCGAGCTGCCGATGCGAGCCGATGAAATCATCGGCAAGGCCATTGAGAAGGACCGCGACCTGCGATACCAAACCGCCGCCGATATTCGGACGGACTTGAAGCGGCTGCGGCGCGATACGAGTTCTTCCTCTTCCGTCGCAGCATCTGTAGCACCGGGAACGTCTTGGGCGTTGTGGATGCGCTCTCACCTGCGGGCCGTGGTGGCCGCAGTCGCCGGGATCGTCGTCCTGCTGGCACTAGTCCTCTGGCTGCGCGCGCCCTCGGGTATTCCCAAGGTTGCGAACTACACCCAGCTCACTCACGATTCGCAGCGGAAGTTTCCTCCGCTCCTCAGCGATGGTACGCGGCTGTATTTTACGGTTCCGACCAAATCCGGATGGACGATTGCGCAGCTCTCCGTCGCGGGCGGCGAACCCGTGACCATGCCCACTCCATTTCAATCCCCTACGATTCTCGACATTTCCCCGGACGGCTCGGAAATGATCGCAGGGGACTTTTCCGGGACCGGCTTGGAGGCTCCTCTCTATATTCTGCCGCTGCCGGGAGGGAGCTCCCGCCGACTGGGAAATTTAGAAGCCACAGCGGCCGGCTGGTCACCGGATGGACAGCAAATCGCCTATCAGCACGGAAACGATTTGTACCTGGCAAATCGTGACGGCGCCGGATCGCGCAAATTGGTTTCGCTCGCGGGGCCGATCTCGGGCATTCCGGAATGGGCGCCGGATGGAAAAGTGTTGCGATTCTTTCTCACAAATGAGAAAGACGGGTCCTATTCATTGTGGGAAGTGAATGCTGACGGGACAGCACTCCACCAGCTCCGGCCTGGCTGGAAAATTCCGCCGGAATTCCAGTCCAGCCGCTGGACTTTAGACGGGAAATACTTTCTCTTTATCTCAGAACTAAAACCGAGTACGGGAATGAATAACATCTGGATCATGCGGGAGAAAACTGGGCTCTTCGGCCGTTCGCAGGGTGAACCGGTTCAATTGACCTCCGGCCTGACGGTCATTTGGGGTTTTGACCTATCGCGTGACAACAAACGGATCTACTTTATCAGCGGAGCGACGCGCGGCGAGATCGTGAAGCGCGACTCGAAATCGGGACAGTTCCTCCCCTTCCTGTCCGGCATTTCCGCTATCATGCTCGATTTTTCAAGAGACGGCCAATGGGTCACCTACACGAGCTACCCGGGCGCCTCGCTGTGGCGCAGCAAAGTGGACGGCTCGGAAAAACTTCAACTTCTGCCGTCGGAGAGTAACGTCTTCTTTCCCCACTGGTCGCCGGATGGCAAACAGATCCTCTTCGCGGCACAAATGCCCGGCAAGCCGAGGCACGTGTACTTGATTTCAGCCGACGGTGGCGTGCCGCAAGAACTTACCCATGGAGATGGAGGACAAAACACACCCGTTTGGTCGCCCGACGGCAACTCGATACTCTTCGGCAGTTGGTCATTGGGTGCGATCGGGGCTGCTCCCATTCGCCGCCTGGACCTCAAGACCAATCAGAATACGGAAATTGCCGGTTCGGAAGGAAAATTTCGTCCGCTCTTCTCCCCTGACGGGCGTTACCTCGCTGCCTTGGCCGGCGGTTCTGACTTTGTGGAAGCCCTCCGCTCCTTGGAAGTAATGGACACTCGGACGGGAAAGTGGACGGAACTCTACAAGGGAATCATGCAGTGGCCGGCCTGGTCGAACGACAGCCAGTACATTTGCTTTGACGCCAATGTCGAAGGCGAAGTCGGCTATTACCGCGTGCGCTTGAGCGATCACAAGCTCGAGCGTCTTTTCAGCTTCGAGAATCTAAAGCGCACTGCCAGCCTTAGCTACGGCTCCTGGACGGGGCTGGCTCCCGACGGCTCGGTGCTCGCCCTGCGCGATACCAGCACGTTTGAAATCTACGCGCTCGATCTCCAGCTTCCCTAGCGCGCCCCGCCCCGCCTCGCGGGTGGCCCATCCTTCCTGGTCTCATCGGGAAGGGTGGGGTTGTTGACTTTTCCGGGTTGCAGAGGTTAATTGGTCGCTTCGAAAACTTGGAAGATAATTCAAACTTCTCGCTGGAAGGCTGAGCCAATATGAAATTCGCAAAAATAGTGTTCTGGATTGCAGGGATTTGGGGCGTGTTGGTGCTCACTCCTCTGTTTTTCATGTTTGGTGTGATCAGCCGCAACGATCCGCCGGCGATCACGCATCCAGGCTTCTTTTATGCTTTTGCAGGAGTGGCGCTGGCGTGGTAAATCGCATTTATCGTGATTGCCACCGATCCAATGCACCTCCGCCCCATGTCCAGAACACGAAGAAGGTCCACTACTTACATATCAACGACTACCTCCACCAGGAGATCCACCAGGGAAACATCTTTGCCGCCTTCATCAAGGATGAAACGTGGATGCGGGCGAAGGCGACTACGGGACGTCCTCGAAGTGTCCAGAAATGAAACACGGCCCCCCGACAGAGTTTTCGGTGATGCTTAAGACGTCGCCCCGTACTGCCTCGCACCGCACGGTGACTCCAGGGTCGACGTACAACCGCACCGGCGCGCTCGCGATGAAGTGGGCCTGGCTGCCGCTCGTCCCCTGCTTCGTTGTCGTCAAGACGTGAGCCCCTGAAGGGGTACTAACCGGACCGGCGATGACAGAGACGAGCAGCACCGTCTGGGATGGGTCGACACTGATACTCGCCGAGACGTACTCGATGATCAGCCGTTTTCCACTCGGCACCGTGGAGGTGTTCGAGAAACTGCCGGCGTCGGGGTTCGCGAAAGCTGGTACCTCTAACCGTGTATAGAAAGGTTGCCGTGAAGCTCTGTCGTTGTCGCGCGTCGGCACAGGATGGGCCGGCGTGTTCTGAACAATGACAGGTATAGTGAGCTGAGCCGACGCCGTGAGCGGGCTGAAAGACACGACGGCACCCACGGCGATCACGAATCCAACCACGGTGAGCAAGCGCTTCTGACGATTATTCATTTCATGTACCTTTTTGATTATCATTTCAAGCTCTCCTTTTTCCTTTGGTCTGACTTACGAACCTTCAGTAGAATCGAAATCGGGCCGTCTCTAGATGCGTCTTGGTTGATTGTCCTCTCATGCTTATCGACGCTTGGCGCGCGTAGAGCCATGGGCGCGGCTCTCTACGAAAACCGGCACATGCTCGTCCTACGCCTGTCAGCCGGAATTTCCATTTTGACCGAAATTTCCAAGTTCAACTTCATCTTTGCGCAAAAGGCATATGCCCGCCGCCGTCTCGTGTCAACACTCATTCCCTTAGGCGGCGTTTTTTGTGAGTACTAGCGCCCTTGACAGTCGGGTTGACGCAGTTAACTCGGAGTTTCCGATTTGGACCTCTGGCTCGCGCATCGTACGCTTCTCCTGGCGGGTGGTCCGGACGCTCGCAATCCCGACGACGTTGGGTGTCCCTCGTGCCGGTTTTGCGGGTGGGGATCTTGACGTTGATTGTTTCATTCCTCTTTGCCTTGTCTGCGCTCCCCTCTTCCAAAACCTCTTCACTCCGCCGCAGCATAACGCTCCGTTCACCGATCAAAGATGGTATCTTCAGCCGGTCAATGCCAAAAGCGAGGGAAAAACGATTCATGCATCGCCGTCTGGGTCACCCGCCTACCATCGGCCCCGCCCAAACTATTAGCGATATAATGTCGCAATGATATGGGACTACGATAAGTGGCATGTGGCGGCCGCCAAGTTGGTCGCACTCATAAGTTACCCGCCAGAATCAGCAGATGAAGATCTCGTCATGCAGTATCATTCCATCGTCACGC
>JBGQGW010000069.1:0-15065 GCA_041497605.1 Terriglobia bacterium
GTCAAGCCCGCTGCGGGTACGGTGAAAGACCCGATCTGTGGGATGGACGTAAACCCTGCTCGGGCTGCGGGCTCGTTCGAGCACGAAGGCAAGGTGTACTACTTCTGCGGTAAAGGCTGCCTGGAAAAATTCAAGTCGCTCGCCGGGAAATCCCTAGTTGTTGCCTCGGAAGTTCCAGTTACATCCAAACAAGCGCCATCCTCTCCGCGACCCGTTCCGGTTTCGGCGAAAATCGATTACACATGCCCCATGCACCCTGAGGTGGAGCAGCCACGACCGGGCTCGTGCCAGAAATGCGGAATGGCGCTCGAGGCCATCACACCCCAGATCGCAGCCGGACGCACGGAATATACCTGCCCGATGCATCCCGAAATTGTGCGATCTGGACCGGGGTCTTGCCCGATCTGCGGGATGGCCCTCGAACCCCGCACCGCGACTGCCACCGAAGAAGTAAACCCTGAGCTCAGAGCAATGAGCAGGCGTTTCTGGGTTTGCGCGCTTCTGACGATTCCCGTGCTCGCCCTGGGAATGTCGGCAATGCTTCCCGGCCAGCCGGTGCAGCATGCCCTGTCGCCGGAGCTGATCAATTGGCTTCAGCTCGCACTCGCAACCCCGGTAGTGCTCTGGGGCGGCTGGCCATTCTTCCAGCGCGGATGGCAATCGATCATTAACCGCAGCCCGAATATGTTTACGTTGATCGCCATTGGTACAGGCACTGCATTCCTGGACAGTGTTGTGGCAACCCTCTTCCCCGGCATCTTTCCAGCCTCATTCCGCGACCCCGGCGGCCACGTGGAAGTCTATTTCGAAGCCGCCGCGGTAATCACCACCCTGGTGCTGCTGGGGCAAGTGCTTGAGCTGCGCGCTCGCAGCCAAACGAGTAGCGCGATTCGAGGGCTGCTTGGCCTGGCGCCGAAAACGGCGCGAAGGCTGGAGCCGGACGGCACAGAGCGCGATGTCCCCCTCGATCAAGTGATCCCCGGTGACCGGCTTCGAGTGCGTCCCGGAGAGAAAATTCCAGTAGACGGTATCGTGCTGGAAGGCGCCAGCTCTGTCGACGAATCCATGCTGACCGGCGAACCGATGCCGGTCGAAAAGCTCAAAGACAGCCGTGTGACGGGCGGGAGCGTAAACGGCTCGGGCAGCTTCATCATGCGCGCCGAAAGAGTGGGTAGCGAAACGTTGCTCGCCCAGATCGTACGCATGGTCAGTGAAGCACAGCGCAGCCGTGCGCCCATTCAGCGGCTGGCGGATGTGGTTGCAGCCTATTTTGTTCCGGCCGTCGTGTTGATCGCATTGATTACCTTCATTGGATGGGCGCTCTTCGGCCCGCCGCCTCGAATGGCCTATGCACTGTTGAATGCCGTCGCTGTGCTGATCATTGCGTGCCCATGCGCGCTGGGACTTGCCACTCCCATGGCGATCATGGTGGGAACCGGCCGCGGCGCGACTGCCGGAGTGTTGATCAAGAACGCTGAAGCGCTTGAAATTCTCGAGAAGGTAGATACGCTGGTCGTGGATAAAACGGGGACATTGACGGAAGGCAAGCCGCAGCTTGTATCCATCGTTCCGCTGGCGGATCGCGACGAAACCGAGTTGCTTCGATTGGTCGCAAGCCTGGAACGCGGCAGCGAACATCCGCTCGCTGCCGCTATCGTTCAAGCCGCCGAGAAAAAAGGCTTATCCCTCTCCGAAACTTCGCAATTCGAATCGCTGACGGGACTAGGAGTGCGCGGCGTGGTCGGCGGACTGAGGGTCTCGTTGGGAAATCGAAGCCTGATTGAACAATCCGGTAGCGCCCTCGATAGCCTCGATGAAAAAGCGGAAGCGCTGCGCAAAGATGGCCAGACCGTGATGTTTTTGACCGTAGATGGAAAAGTGGCGGGAATTCTTGGTGTCGCCGATCCCATCAAACCGTCCACCCTTGAAGCCATTCGCCTGCTCCACGACGAAAAAATTCGAGTGGTGATGCTCACCGGCGATAGCCGCTCCACCGCCGAAACCGTCGCCCGCAAAGTGGGAATCGACGAAATCCACGCTGAGATTCTGCCCCAACAAAAAATTGAATTCGTCAAACGATTGCAGAATGAGGGTCACATTGTCGCGATGGCCGGCGACGGGATTAACGACGCACCGGCGCTTGCGCAAGCGAATGTGGGTATCGCCATGGGCACCGGAACGGATATAGCCATGGAAAGCGCCTCGGTGACGCTGGTGAAAGGTGATTTGCGCGGGATCGCCCGCGCCAGAAGGCTAAGCCGCGGCACGATGCGAAATATCCGGCAGAATCTTTTCTTCGCCTTCGTCTACAACGCGCTCGGCGTTCCCCTCGCGGCCGGTGTGCTCTATCCTGTCTTTGGCTGGTTGCTCAGTCCCATGATCGCCAGCGCCGCGATGACCTTCAGTTCCGTCTCCGTCATCGGAAACGCTCTCCGCCTGCGGCGACTCGATCTGTAGCCCCAAACGCCGCGGAAATCCAAGCAGAAAAACAGCCGGTACCGGAAAGGAAACCGCCGGTACCGGCTGCTACTGATGCACTCTGAGAAAAATCTTTACGGGGTAGGAACGGTCGCGGAAACTTCGCCCGAGAAAATGCTCTCCATGCCGCTCGCGTCCACCGCCGTCACCACATAGAAGTAAGTTTGGCCTGCCTGCACCGATGAATCCGTGAAGGTCTCGGCGCCCACCGGGGAGACCGTCAACTTCGTATAGGGTCCGCCCGAGATTGGCCCGCGATACACGTTGTAACCGGTAACGGTCGTGGTCGTGCTCGCGGTCCAGTCTAGAACCGCTGCATGCGTGTTTCCAGGCGCGCCCGCGCCCGAACCGGTCAAACTGATTGTCACTGCCGGAGCGTTGCTCGAGACCGCAACACTTCCATTGAAAGTCGCCGCGCTCGCCGGAGTAAACGTGACGGTCACGTCGGCCGATTGACTCGGAGTCAATGTCATAGGGGCCGCTGCACCGCTCTTGGTAAAGTCCGCCCCAGTCAAAGTGATCGTGCTGATATTGACAGCGGTATTGCCCGAATTGATGAGCGTCACCGTTTGCTGGCTGTTGCTGCCCACGGGTACGGAGTTGAAATTCAAGCTGCTCGCGGTGCTGGTGAGCACTGCCGTCGATGCCACGCCAACCCCTGTAAGCGCGATCGTTGCGGTCGATGCGTTGCCAGCAGTGGTCGCGAGCACCAGGCTGCCATTCTTGGTTCCGGCCGACTTCGGCTTGAAATTCACATTAAATGTGCTGCTCCTTCCTGCGCCGACGCTGAGCGGAGTCTTGAGCCCGCTCAAGCTATAGCCACTGCCGGAGACGTTTGATGAGCTAACGATCAGCGTTTGGTTGCCCGTATTCGCAATCTTGATGGTCTGGGAGTTCTTGATTCCCACCGGTACATTGCTGAAGTTCACGCTGCTGGGGGTCAGGGTCATGGCTGCACTTCCGCCACGGTGATGACGGCTTGCAAACTGTGCAGCACTCGCGCTGTTCCTGCTTGAATTGGCGCCGGGGGACGCAAAGCCTGCAATTCCAGTCGCGGAGCAAAGAATAACGATGAAAAGTGATTTGAAATTGAATTTCATATCGACACGGGTCCCTTTTGATTAGTTTGGATGGCCTGGCTGGAAGGGGCGCAGAGGATGCGAGTGAATCTAAGAATTCTCAGATCATCTGCTGATAACAGTTTGCAAGACAGGCAGCGCTTCCCACTACTGGCAGAGAGGCCAGTTCTGGGGCAGGTTGTTACTCCTGTGCTGGTTTCGCGGAATGCTTTCGGAAGCCGATTGCGCCAGCGGATTGCATGGCGCTGTCTGGTATAATCCCGGCATGACATTCATGCAGGTCACCTACGAATTGCAGGAGCCGCTCACGCGCGAGCAGCTTAGGACGCTGGGGGAATTTGCGAACACCTACGGCTTGCAGCGCTTTCGGCTGGATGAGAAAACAAATCGGCTGAACTTTGAGTACGACGCCTCTCGATTGAAAGAAACCGTCGTCGAGCATGTGCTCCGCCAAGCCAATATCCCCGTGCTCCGGCGAGTCGAAGCGGCGTAGCAAACTTCCTCCAGCCCATCTTGCTTTGTATATGACCCCACATGTGAATCGATCGGCGCTGTCCGTGTTCCTTCCAATCCTCGCGCAGTTGCAACAGGCCCCGACCTGCAAGATCGCCGGCAAGATGTGCCAAGTGTCGCCACCATCAGGCCGCATTCCTAACGAGCCCCGCCTCACATCCCGGTTGAATTGTTCGATCACAACAGGACTTCAGATCTCTCCCTCACGCTGGCCCTGAGCGAAGCCGAATGGGTCCCAGCGCGTTGGTCTGTCTCGCTCCTGACGTGAGGCTTTCTTCTTTCTAGATGTGCAGGTGGAGATTGCAAAGGAACCGACAAACAAAGCCGGCCAGAAAAAAATAGGGCTCCCGCTTGGGATCGGGAGCCCTGTTGATCGCGTTCCGGTGATCCGGTCTAGGCGTGACCGGATCTGGGGTCATCCATCCTAGCTTCCCTCTCAGAGGCAGGTGGGAACGATCCGCGCCACCCAGCAAGTGAGCCCCTTCCTCCTCACCAGCTTGATGATGTAGATCGTTTGGAACGCGACCCTTTCCAAGACAATGCAAATGTTCTGCCAAACTTCTCCACAATCGGCTTTCGGTAAACTGTCTCTGAGATTTAGACTTAACTTTTTCGTAATCTAAACTACTCCTCGATTCCATGCCGAATCGGGATTTCTTCCCTCCCGCTTTGGATGTAGGCCGCTACGCCGATCCCATGAATTCGCAATCGTCGCCCGCTGTCCCGGATTTCCTCGTCTCACGCGTCAGGCCGCTCCTGGGCGGCCTGGAAGCATGGAAAGAGCAAGGCTATCCTCTTCAAAAACTGGGCAAGGAACCAGTCGATCCCGCATCCCCCCGAAGTGAGAGACTGGAAACCACCTCGAAATCGGTTGGGCGTTCGCGCTTGTCCTTCCTCTTCAGCCGCTGCATAATATTCATATGGCAAGGTTGTCGCTAGAGCGGATCCTTCTGATTGTTGCGTGTATCGGGGCACTAAGTCTGGCTGGTGCCTCGGCCTTGCGCCGTTCGGGCCCCAGGACTTCTCCTGCGAAGGCTCCCTCCCGTGATAATTCAGCCATAGAAGTGATCCGCTTCGCCAAGAATCCGGAACCGGTGCCGGCATTTCTCGCGCGCGATCTGGACGGCAATGTGATCTCCACTGCCGAATGGAATGGTAAGGTCACTCTGCTCACATTCTGGGCCACCTGGTGCGGTCCTTGCCGCGCGGAAATCCCCATGCTGATTGATCTCGAGAAGCATTACAAAGGCCAGCTTCAGGTTATTGGCATCTCCGTGGATGACGATTCGCCGGAGAGGGTGAAAGAGTTCGTCCAGAAAGCCGGCATCAATTATCCCGTCCTGATGTGGACTCGCGATATCGTGGCCAGATTCGGTGGCGTTCCCGCGCTTCCTACCTCGTTCGTAATCAACCGCGAGGGTCGAGTGATGCAGAAGCACGTTGGCTTGATTCCCCCGGATGTTTACGAACTTGAAATCAAGTCTCTGATGGGCATGCCCGTGAATGCGACCGTCGAAACTTTCGTGGATCAAGGCCAGATTTGGATGAAGAACGCTGCCAACGCAACCGAACTTCCCGGTCTCGATCTCTCCAAACTGAAGCCCGAACAGCGGCGGGCAGCGCTGAAGAAACTGAACACGCAGGACTGTTCCTGCGGCTGCGGTTTGACGCTCGCCCAGTGCCGCGTAAACGACTCGGCTTGCGCCGTTAGCCTGAGCCTTGCCAAAAAAATTGTGGATGAAATCGCGAAACCCGCGCCCCCATCTCACTCAACCGCGAACTGAACTTACACAAGGTTCCAGCCTGGGAAATCAGTCTCACATCGGGCCGGGATTGGCGCTTCGGCATTCCGCCCCCGAGACTTATCTGACTGATTCTGTTGCTCATTGCAACATGAATTTCTTCTCTATTGGCAGCTAAAGTGCCCGCGTCCGTGGCATGCTAACGATTGATCTGCCGGATGTACTCGCGCCCGAAAAACAAACGCCCATTGGCTTGCCACCCATCAGCACTCCCGAGCTTCTCAACGAAATGTTGCAGCTCGCGGAGCACGCCAGCGACTTGGTGCTAATCCCCATGCGCCCGCCACAGGCCGAGGTTGCGGGCAAACTCTTATCCCTTTCGCTCGAGGATTTGCCCACGCTGCTCCCCGAAGACACCACGCGCATCGCGGGAGACCTGTTAAGGGGTCATCCGGCCGCGGTCGAAAAGCTTCGAACGGAGGGCGCGTGTGATCTTCCCTACTTTGTGCAGGGGCTCGGCCGCTTCCGCGCCAGCATTTTTGCGCAGCGCGGAAGCGTTGCCATTGTCCTGCGCGTTGTGCCGATGGTCATTCCCAGCCTGGCCTCGCTCGGCCTGCCTCCTCAATTCGATGCCATCGCAAACGTTCGCAGCGGGCTGTACCTGATCACCGGGCCATCGGGCTCGGGGAAGTCCACCACCTTGGCAGCTTGGATTAACAAGATCAATTACGAAAAAGCCGTGCAAATCCTGACCATCGAAGATCCCATTGAATTCCTGCATCTGCACAAGGATTCCACGGTGATCCAGCGGGAGCTTCACCGGGACGTGCCCAGTTTCGCCGTGGCGCTCCGCGCCTCCCTGCGGTACGCGCCGAAGGTAATCGCGTGCAGCGAACTGTGCGACGCGGAGACTTTCGGGCTCGCTCTGGCAGCCGCCGAAGCGGGCCGCATGGTTATTGCCTGCCTGACCGGCTCCAATACCATCCACACGCTCGAGCAGATTTCCGGAATATTCTTCCCCACCGATCCGCAAGCCCTCCGCACGCGACTGGCAAAAAATCTGCGCTGCATTGTTTCTCAGCGCCTGATTGAAAAGAAAGATGGCACCGGCCGCGTAGCCGCCTTCGAAATTTTCACTTCCAATCCACACAACCGCGAACTTCTCGAACGAGCCGATCTCTCCGCGGAGATGTTGGCGCGCGCGATGCGCGAAGGCGCAGCCGAAGGAATGCAATTCTTCCAGGATGAAATTGAAAAGCTGATTCAAACAGGCGTGATCGACCGGGATGCGGCCCTCGAATCCGCCGGCGACGTGTTTGAAAACTCGAACCCGCCAACTCCTTAATGTCGCTTCGCCGCTGATAAACTACAACTGCGCTTGCCAGGACTCCTGCTAAGCGGACCAGGGAAAACTCATTCACTCCCTTACTGGCCGATAATCCAATCCATTACCTTCGAACCAAAGCTGGATCCTCACTCTGACCTGAAGCAGGTTGACGCAGCTTGGGCCTTCCAAGTACGCTTTCCGCGTTAATCGTTCGCCTGGCGTTGCGGAATCCATGATGCGCAAAATGGAATGGAGAGTCTCTATGACCAATAAGGCCGATAATTCCAAGATCGCAGGCCGGATGTCTCGTCGCGATTTCGCTCGCCAGGCTGCTCTGGCGGCCGCTGGCATCGCTGCACTGCCAACCGGTTCTCTCGGAGACGCCACGGAATTATCTGCTCGATCTTTCAAAGTACCCCCGCAAGCGGACGAAAAGAAGTTGTCGCCTGCCAGTCAGGCCGAAGTGGACGCCAAGCTCGATGTGATCTTCAAAAAATATGGCCCGCGCCTTTCCGACGCGCAGAAAACAGATCTTCGCCGCCTGGCAACCGAAGGACAAAAACCTCTCGAAGCCATTCGCGCTTTTCCCATCGAGAACTCCGGCCAGCCAGCCACGGTTCTGAAGCTCTACCCTGAGCCGGGAATGGCGCAACACCGCTCGCAAGTCAGCACGGCCACGCCGCCGGAGAAAAAGGAGTAATCAATGCTCGGTGAAGACATTCTCTATCTCCCGGTTCGCGAACTCGGCGAGCGGGTCCGCACGCGCAAAATTTCACCGGTCGAGTTGACCGAAAGCTATCTCGCCCGTAGCGAGCGTCTCGGCCCTCAATTAAGCGCATACGTCACCCTCACCAATGACCTCGCGCTCCAGCAGGCGCGCGCGGCTGAACGCGAAATCGTCGCCGGACACTATCGCGGGCCTCTGCATGGCATCCCGTATGCCGCAAAGGATCTTCTCGCCGTCAAAGGATATCCCACCACTTGGGGCGCGCGGCCTTACGCGCAGCAGAAATTCGATTTCAATGCCACGGTGATCGATCTGCTCGATTCCGCCGGCGCAATCTTGATCGGCAAAGCGGCCATGATTGAGCTTGCCGGCGGCATGGGCTATCGCTTCGCCACCGCCTCACTCACCGGTGCTGCCAAGAATCCATGGAATGAAGGCTGTTGGACTTGCGGCTCATCGAGTGGCTCGGGGGCAATTGTGTCGGCAGCGCTGGCAGCCTTCGCCATCGGCACGGAGACCTGGGGCTCCATTATTTGCCCCTCTTCATTCTGCGGAATATCCGGCCTGCGGCCGACCTTCGGCCGGGTGAGCCGCTATGGCGCGATGGCGCTTGCCTATTCGATGGACAAGATTGGCCCTATGGCGCGCGTGGCGGAAGACTGCGCGCTGGTGCTCTCCGTCATCTCGGGCGCCGATCCTAAGGATCTTGGATCGCTCCCATCGGCGCAGGCCAAATTTGTTTATCCCTCCGTCGCGCCAACGCCGCTGCGCATCGGCTGGCTGACGAATGCCTGGCAAAAGCCCGATCCGGACGTGAAGGCAGCGGCCGAAGCCGCCATCGCTGTGATCGAGAAGCATGGCGCGCACGTAAGTGACGCAGCCTTGCCGGAAGGTCCCTGGGAAGAAGCTGCCGGAACCACCGTGTCCGTCGAGGGCATAGCGGCATTCCATTCCTTGATTGATTCGGGGCGCGTCGCGGATCTTAGCGATCCACTCGGACAGATTGCCGGATACATTAGCGAACACATTTCCGCGGCCGATTATTTGCGCGCCCAGCAGATCCGCGCAGTGCTGCAAAAGAAAATCGACGCACTCTTCGAGCGGTTCGATGTGATCGCAGCCGCATCGCTTCCGGTCACGGCCAGCACCCTGGATACGAACCTCGAAACCGGTTTGAGCTTTGCCGATCCGCTCGGCGGCATCGGCAATTTTTGCGGGCTGCCTGCGATCAGCGTTCCTTGCGGACTGAGCGAGAAAAAGCTTCCGATCGGAATTCAATTCGTTGGCCGCGTGCGTAACGATCGCGCTGTGGTCGCCGCGGCGGAACTTTTCCAGGAGCATACGGAATGGCACAAGCAACGCCCTCCGATTAGCTAATCCTTTTGGGTGCGAAGGGCGCCCGGCTCTAGTCTTGGATTTTGTCGGCAAAACAGACCTCGAAAACAGGCGCCTCCAAACGGACGATTTAGAGGCGATTAGGATTTTATAACCGCAAGTGTTTTCAATGGTTTGCGTCATTTTCACATTGTTTCCCACTGGCGATTAGCCAGGCGATTAGAAATTGGTTTTTTGCGTCCCGATTGTGTCTGCGGGATGTGTATCACGCCTTTCGAAATTTTCTGCGGGACGGGAGTGCTGGGGAGTCTTGAGTCGTGTGGCGCCAAGCCGGGAAGGGCGTTCGAGAGTGTTGATTGGAGACTCTTAGCGTATTCTCTCATACAACTATTTACCACAAAGGTAGCTACAATGTCAAGACTTTCTTCCGCGTAGACATTTGGGGAATGTGTCGCACCTACGGCGCTGGGATTTTTTTGCCACCGTTCCCAGCCCTTGCGGGCTGGGCTAATATCTGGCGCACCTTCGGCGCTAGTCGAGAATGAGAGGTTACGCTTCCAGTCGTGGCACTTCCCCCGCGCCGTAGGCGCAGTACAAATTAGCCCAGCGCGTGAGCGCTGGGTAAATTGTATTCAAAGATTTCAAGCACCGGAGGTGCGACACATCCTCCGCGGGTGACCGGGTGCGCCATTCTCCCGAATGGCGTTTCGCCCCCCGCCAATCCGGAGATTGGCGTTCCCGGGGGTTAAATTCGCAGGCGCGCCCACTGCGGCGCCCAAAATCTTCTCTCTGTATTAAACCTGCGCCACCCGTCCGAAAGGAGAAACGAGATTGCTGCCGATCGATCCGGTGGCTTGAAGAAATCTTGGAATTGGGAAGCGGAGAGAAAATAAAGAAGAATCAACCAATCCAACTCAAAAATCCCACGTGCAAACCCGGCACGATGGGGCACCCACACCCAACTTAGTCAGAACTGCGAACCCCGGGCCACCCACCTTCAACTTACTTGAAGAAACGCGAAAATCTTGGGATTACACTGTTGGCAACAAACTCGTACATTGCGTTCAACCCCTCGATATCGCATTCGATTCCCTCAAAGGAATCGCCAAAGATCATGTCGTAGAAAGCGCTTGGATGGAGCTTCATTTTACTTTCGAGATGCAAAGGCGCGCTCACTGTGCCTGCATTGTCGACTTCTACCAAGTGCCAAGACTCGTGAGGAAGGTCAGGAAAGAAGGCCTCACTGACATCGCCTCTCACCGCAAGTCTTCGATGCTTGTCGATATTGCCCAATTTGTTCAATCTCCACAAGAGATGGCTTTTGACAGAGTTTTGCCCTCCGTGATACGGCTGAAGCGATTTGATGACTCGTTTTGCATCTGTGGGCACGCCCCTCGTCCATTCTCTAAACTTTTTCTCGTCCGGCACATCAAGAATCGGGAATTGCGTACCCCGGGGATAAGGCTTCGTCAGTTTAGCAAGTGCCCAAACAAGCTGGTCCAACGATGAACGCAAACAATAAAGAAAATCCCCGACAATCAACGGAAAACTGTCCGGAACATCTGCAACCTTAAGGTGAATATGATACCTCTGATTATCTATGTCTCTCTCGGTACTAAAACGGTGAGGCTTTGAATCTCTGAAAAGTACTAGTTGCGCTTTCAGAGAATCCAAATGTTCCTTTGCCCTGGCGGTTTTAAGGAAGGGATCAGCCAAAGTGATCTTACCCATGTCGTCAATAATATCAGCTTTGATTAGTCACGCATATTATCGCCAAATACTAGAGAGATGAGTTTGTTTCGGCGGGTGGCCCGCGTTCACTGTCCTGAACTATTGTGGGTGCTCGATGGGCCGGGTTTAGTTGGGGATTATGGTGTTGCTTTGTGCCGATGAGATTGGATTCCAGACCAGCGCTGTAGGCGCGCTCCTTCGAAGCTCCCTTCGTTTCTCAGGGCGAGCAGGATAAACCCTTCGACAGGCTCAGGACGCAGCCCCGATTAACGACATCGGGGTGCAGAAAACGCACAAGCAGCGCCCCTACAAGGGCAAATTCGTGATCATGCGAATTTGTGGCCTTCATCGCTGGCACCGCTCAACGCGCCAGACAGAACGAAAGGGTGGGATCTGGCATGGCTTGCCACCTCACTTTCGGTTGGTGCTCACAGAAATCGAATGCTGCGATACACTGCTACGGTTTAATTGTTCTGATCGCCGCCAGCACCGGCGCCACCAAGAAAAAGTGATGCTCGAGCCGAAACAACATTTTCGAGACGAATTGCCGCCGATGCTTCGGCTCGCGGCGCCGCTGGTCCTCGCTGAACTCAGTTGGATGGGCATGGCTTTCGTCGACACCCTCATGGTCGGCCGTCTGCCCAACAGTGCCGTCGCCATCGGCGCCGTCAGTATTGCCAGCGTAATGTTTTACGCCGTCGCAATTCTGGGAAGCGGCACGCTTCTGGGACTCGATACTCTCGTTTCGCAGGCATTCGGTGCGGGCCAGATCGAAGAATGTCACGCCGCCCTGCTCGATGGCATGTACATCAGCCTCGCTCTCACCCCGCTGCTGATGGGACTCATGGAATTCGCCTGCGTTCCCCTCTTGCGCTACATTGGGGTTGACCCGACCGTTCTCCGCGAATCCATTCCTTATTTAAATACCCTGAATTGGAGCCTGCTTCCGCTTTTTGTTTATTTCGGCGCGCGGCGCTACTTGCAAGGCATGAACCTGGTCAAACCCGTTGTTTTTGCCATGGTCTCGGCAAATCTTGTGAACCTGCTCGGCAACTGGATGTTTATTTATGGGCATCTCGGCGCTCCCCGGCTGGGGATTGTCGGCTCGGGTTGGTCCACGTGCGTCTCACGCATCTATATGGCCCTGGTTTTGCTCGGTTACATCGCTTACCACGATCGCCGCTACAAGACAGGGCTGCGCCACATTCGCCTCCAGCCACATTTGCAACGCATTCGAAATCTGCTGCGCCTGGGAGTTCCTGCCGGACTTCAAATGACATTGGAAGTCGGCGTTTTTGCGGCGGCCACAGCCTTGATCGGAAAACTGGACCCCGTTTCATTGGCCGCTCACCAAATCGCACTGAACATGGCCAGCATCACCTACATGGTCCCCCTGGGGATCAGTTCGGCGGCCGCGGTTCGAGTGGGGCAGGCCATCGGCCGCAGAGATGCGCAGGGGGCCAGTCATGCCGGATGGTCGGCCATTGCTCTCGGCGCTGGTTTCATGACCTGCTCCGCGCTCGCATTTCTGCTTGTGCCTCGCTATATCGCTCGGATTTACACTCCAGATCCAGCGGTGATTCGCATGGCTGCTACCCTTCTCGCCGTGGCGGCCGTTTTTCAATTGTTCGATGGCTTGCAGGTGGTGGCGACGGGAGCGCTGCGCGGTGCAGGCGAAACGCACATCCCCATGGTCACAAATCTCGTTTCCTATTGGGTTCTGGGACTTCCCGCCGGAGCCTATCTCTGCTTCCGATTGCATTGGGGTGCGTTGGGAATGTGGGCCGGCCTTTGTATCGGTCTGGTCTTGATCGGTTCCATTCTTCTGTTCGTGTGGTCCCGCAAAGTGCATGAGCTAGCAAAACTTATTGCCCGAAATTGATTCCCCGGATTTGATCGCGCCTCGCAAATTCACGCTTGCATCGGAAGCGTGAAAACGGCAGTCTTTCGAGCGCAGTTCGGCATTCAGCCCATTTCGGGCGCGGGGCCAACTCCATGCTGTCGAGCATTCGCTCCTATTTTGAATTCGATTCTCACGGCACTAATTTCCGCCGCGAAATAATCGCCGGCGCCACCACCTTCGTGACGATGGCTTACATCATCGTCGTCAATCCCGCCATTCTCTCCGCCGCGGGAATCCCCACGGGCCCGTCGATGGTGGCCACCATCCTCACTTGTCTTTTCGGCACCTTGATCATGGCGCTTTACGCGCGGCGGCCATTTGCCATCGCCCCGCTCATGGGCGAAAACGCGTTTCTCGCCTTCACCGTCGTGCAACTGCTCCATTATTCGTGGCAACAAGCGATCACTGCCGTTTTTGTCGCCGGAATTCTCTTCACGTTGATGACGGTGGCGAAAGTTCGCCAGTGGCTCGTCAGCGCCGTTCCCACTTGCCTCCGTTTCAGCTTCGCCGCGGGAATCGGCTTCTTCCTCACGTTCATTGGGCTGAACGAAACCGGAATCGTCGCACTAGGCGAACCCAGCGCGCCCGTAAAATTGGGACACATCACTTCGCTCCCGGTGCTCGCCGCTGTTTTCGGAGTGCTGGTGATTGTCGCGCTGATGATCTTGCGTGTGCGCAGCGCCATTCTGATTGGTATTCTCTCCACCACTTTGCTGGCCGTCTTGACGGGCGTCTCGAAAAGCCCCGCTGGCTTCGTGAGCGTGCCGCCAAGCATCGCGCCCATCTTTTGGAAAATGGATTTCTCCAAAATTGGCACCGTCGGTTTTCTCGCGGTGATGCTCACGGTTTTCATCATGGCCTTCGTCGATACGCTCGGAACTTTGATCGGAGTCTCGGCGCGCGCCGGGTTGCTGGATGAACACGGTGATCTGCCCCAGATCGAACGGCCGATGCTGGCCGATGCGCTGGCCACAACGTTTGCCGGCGCCGTCGGCACTTCCACTGCCGGCGCGTACATCGAATCGGCCACGGGAATTGAGGCGGGCGGCCGCACGGGATTCGCTTCCATCATCACGGCATTATTTTTTGTTCTGGCCCTGTTCTTTGCGCCGCTGGTCAGCGCCATTCCGCCACAAGCCTATGGACCGGCACTAATCGTCGTCGGCATGTTGATGGTCGCGCCCATCCGCCGCATAAATTTCGACGACAACACCGAACTCATCCCCTCGTTTGCAACCATCGCTTTGATGAGCTTCACCTTCAACATCGGCGTCGGAATGACGGCGGGATTTCTAGTCTACCCCTTCTGCAAATTGATCGCGGGCCGGGCGAAGGAGATCCGCCCCGGATTGTGGGTGATGGCATTGCTCTCCCTTCTCTTCTTTATTTTTTATCCCTACCACTAGAAGTCATTGCACAACCCTCCGTAAGACGATCATAGAGCAGGCCATAGAAAGGAACGCGCGGTAGTTAGGGAGGATCAGCCAAGTGGTGCCGAGGAGCGCCATGCTACGCGTGTGCCCATTTGGACATTGTGCCACTCGATCAGTTGTGGACTGATTTGACTTTTTGCCGATAGAGCAGGCATGTACGTAGCGATGCACGAACCACGGACTGCGGTGATGATCTCGGTGGAAGCCTCGTGGCTAGACCAAAGTGGAACTTTGCAGGCTGTCCCCGCGCGCATGGAAGACAAGTCTTCTGGGGGGGCATGTATTCGGGTCAAGACCCGCATCGTTGTGGGATCAAAGCTAAGAATTAAGTGGCGCTGGGAACAGTTCGCCGGCATTGCCAAGTCCTGCCGCAGTGAGGGGCAGGAGTTTCTTGTGGGTATTCAGCGAGATACGACGCAAAGCCCGATCCTTAACCGGCCTATTCCCGCGCACGTCTCACTGCAGGAAGGCGTGAGAAAAAGCGATCCTGAAATTTCGACCGCCAAAATCCAAAGCTTACCGAAACGGAAAGAAAGCAAACCGAGTGAAATTCCTGTAGCCAAGCGGAATGTGGAAAGTGTCCCAATCGTGCTCATCACGAGCTGCGCGACCGCGATGCCTCCGCGCGAGGTAGGTCACGAAATCGACAGCAAGGACGGATCCCGCATTTCGCAGCCCCAAGACTTCGATGCGCCTCGATGGACTGAACTCCAAACGAAACAGCCCCAAAAAGGAAAGGAAAGGAAACATATGCGACTCAAATGGCTCGAACTGGCACACAGGCACAACAAGCAGGA
>JBGQGW010000070.1:0-15063 GCA_041497605.1 Terriglobia bacterium
GACGGCGGCCAGCGCGCGGTCTATGGCAATCTCGCTATTTTTCAGAAGGATCCCTATTGGCGCGATTTGATCCTTTTCTACGAATATTTCCACGGCGATAATGGCGCGGGCCTCGGCGCCAGCCACCAGACTGGATGGACTGCCCTGGTGGCTAAGTTCCTCGAACAGAGCGGCGAATGACCGTGAGAATGCTGTGACGAGAACCGCCGCGCCAATCCCCAACTATTTCGTCTTCGGCGGTTCCACCAGCTCAATCAGAACTTTCCTGGTTCCTGCACTCGCCAGAAAAAAATTCACTCGCGTGCCGTCCGCTCCAGGCCGCGTCGCCGGGTAGATCGGCGCCACGCCAAGGTGTGACTGCAAGTAGCCCGTCGCTCGATCCACATCCGTCGTTTCGTATTCCACTTGCTGAATCCCTTCACCAAATTTCCCGAGAAAACGCGCGATCGCTCCGCCGCCGGCCGGGTCGCGTGTCGTCAATATGTCGAGACGCGCCGCATCGATCACCCACTCAAACTCGCGCGCGTCCTGATCCGGCGGCACATCCGCCAGATGCGGATTCCCCGCGGCAATTCGTACCGCCTCAAAATGTTCGGGCCTCACAGCCACGCCCACGGTTGCCCTGGCGCGAATCAGATTCGCGACCGCCCCATCTCTCACCCAGGGAGCAATGGCTTCGTTTCCCAGTTCTTGCCCCTGGCGATAGATTTCCTTGACAGCAGCCTTGCGCGTCGTTTCATCCGCGCTCGCCAGATTTCGAATCAAGTCTGGAACTTCAGCCGCTCCCAGTTCCGATTTGCCGGCTTTCCCACCCGGACGCTCCGGGAGTTTTTCCTCTCCTGAAGATTTCCTGAGCGGCACGAGCAGGGAAGCCACAGTTGCGATGGCTAAGATGAGGACCACAATCAGCAGGGAAATGTGAGTGGGGATCGCGATCCAGCGCTCTCCCACCAGCTTCGCACCCATAAAGAGCAGCACGACGGAAAGCCCTTTGTCCAGAAATCGAAAATGCGGCATAGCGCGCGCCAGCAGGAAATACAAGGCGCGCAGCCCCAGAATCGCGCAGACGTTGGAAGAATAAACAATAAATGCATCGCGAGTGATCGAGAAGATGGCGGGGATTGAATCCAGCGCAAAAGTAAGGTCCGCCGTCTCGATCACGATCAACACCAGAAGCAAAGGCGTGGCCATCCACTGGCCCTCGCGGCGCACCAGAAAATGATGGCCGGTCTGGCCGTCGGCGAGCGGCATCACTTTCCGCACCCAGCGCAGCACGGGATTCTTCCCCGGGTCTACTTTTTCTCCGGAGTGAAACATCATTCTCGCGCCGGCGAAGACCAGGAAAGCGCCGAAGAATACCAGAATCCACTCGAACCTGTGAATCAACGCCACTCCGGCGGCGATTAATCCGCCACGCATCATCAGGGCGCCCAGGATGCCCCAATAAAGGACGCGATGTTGATCACGGGGCCCGACCGAGAAGTAACGAAAGACGAGCGCGAAAACAAACAGATTGTCCACGCTCAGTGATTTTTCGATCAGATAGCCGGTGAAGAACTCCAGGCCGGACTTCGATCCGAACTGCTGCCAGATCCAGAAATTGAATCCGAGCGAGAGCGCTACCCAGACGCCGCTCCAGAACGTGGCATCCCATAACGTGCTCTCGCGAATCTTGCGGCTGAAAATGGTGAGGTCTGCTGCAAGCAGTAACAAGACGACCAGGTTGAATCCGATCCAAAGAGCAGGCGTGCCCACAGGCCACAGTTTATCAGATCATTGGACCACTGCCATTGCCCGTTGCTCCGGCGCACTGTGCCATCTGTGCCTTGGTGTATTCTGGATGAGGCAAATCCACGTCGTGCCGCTGCACGAACAATTGCACGGCTCGATTGTTTCGAAGTGTCAGCCCCGCGATAGAATCGAATCATGAATCTCCTGGAGATCGTCGAGCACAGGCCGTGGCCATTGCCCGCGGGACCCTGGTTCATGGTTCAGAACTGGTACGACTTGCTGTTTTCGCATTGGCCCGTGCCTTCGGAAGTATTGCGCCCGATGATTCCTGCCGGACTCGCGCTCGACACATTCAACGGTCAATCCTGGTTGAGCATCACGCCGTTCCATATGGATCTTCGTCCGCGCGCCCTGCCACCACTGCCGTTTCTTTCGCGTTTCCCCGAGCTTAATTGCCGGACCTACGTTAATTTTGAAGGGAAGCCCGGAGTTTTTTTCTTCAGCCTGGATGCGGGCAGCCGGGCAGCAGTGTGGGGAGCGCGAGCGTTTTACCGTCTGCCTTACTACCACGCGCGAATGCGAGTGGAAAAGCGAGGCGATTTTATCTCGTATTCGTCGCTTCGAGGCCGGGCGAGATGGAGGGGAATTTACGGGCCGGTCGCTCCCGAGCATCGGGCCATGCCGGGCACGCTGGAACACTGGCTCACGGAGCGCTACTGCCTCTACGCGGCGAACGGAGGGCGGATTTTCCGGGCCGAGATTCATCACGTCCCGTGGCCGCTTCATGACGCGCACGCGGAAATTGAAGAGAACACGATTGCCAAAGCCGCTGGAATCTCGCTGCCAGCGGCGCCTCCGCTAATGGCGTTCTCCTTCAAATTAAAAGTGTTGATCTGGCCATTGCGCCGCGTGGCTTGAATTCAGGCCCCAGCAGTTGCGGATCGGTTCGAAGCCCGCGGAGATGGTTTTCCGGAAGCGAACCGGCCGAAGCGGCGATCACGCCGTCTCGCAAGTCCTTATTGAAGATGATGTAATCGTCAGGCCGTTCCTGCTTCTCACTACGTTGACTACGATTAACCTGAATTCCGACGTCCAGTAGAATCTTACATCTTAAGCAATTTCTGCACGGCTTCAATGAACTGATCCACGACTGGACACCATTTCTCGGCGCGGATGAAAGGCGTTTTATCTTGGTAATCGTCCGGAATATTTAGAGCGTGAATTTCTTTCAGTAGCTTTGCGAATTCGTCCCGGTACATCGGCGATTTCTCCAAATCATTAAGCCAGACAAAATTCGGACTCAATATTCCTGTCGACCTTACTGTGTACAAGGACTTGTTTGAAATCTTGTTGAATTTAGGACTGAAAGACGCCTTCGTAATACCCCTGCCCCAGCTTATATGGTCGGCAACCTTCTTCGAAAACTCGAACAGCTTTCGAATTGCTGCGACTTCTTTTTCACCCAATTTCTTCCCCGCATCTTCGAAGAAGCTTGTTTCATCCCATTTCCGCGAAGGCCCTGCAACTTGGACGTCTTTCTTGACCTCGGCACCAAACAACTTCGGAATCATTATTTCGAAATCTTCATGCTTATAAAATTCCAGTTCGACTGCGAAGATATCGAAGCGACTATTTTGATTGAGGAAGACAATTAAATTTTTCAAAGGCTCGTGGAGTTTATCCATGAGTATGACGAACTTAAACTTCCCGCTATTCAGATTAGTTTTCACGCTCTCCAGTAAGGCTTTGACATCTAAGCCGTTAACATCGCCTTCCGGGTCTGGAAAGAAGTCTTTCAATCTCTGATCCAGGCTGACGCCGGATGCCTTGTGCACTGCCTCCTCAGCCCAACGAGTGAACTCGCTGAAATCTTGATTTGACCGCCAAAGAGACGCCCCATAATCCAAGACTTGGGCAACCACGAGTCTTTTATCGGGATTCTTGTTCAGCTTCGTTTCTATGCAGTAGATGTCGCCATCCGCGTCTATCCCCAATGCGTCTATCGGCCCGCTTTCCGTAGGGAACTCTCTGCCAAGAACCAGCAGCCGAATGTCTTCCTTGATTTCATAAAGGGGAATGCTTTCTGGATTCTTATGGAGGTATTCCTGAATGTAACTTTCTTTTTCGAAATCAGATTTCTCTATCTTTTTCGCATTCTTGCCGCTCTTTGAAATTATGATCGCCATAGGCCTCTCCGGAGCTTGATGGTCGCTCCTTGACTATTTCGCGTCTCCTTGCAATAAGGCCCAGGGTGCCACTCAAATTGGAAGATAAGCTACATCAATTTTCCTTTCATTTCGGTTCGCTGGAAGTTCGCGGCGGCTCGACCGCGTTCGAATTGCTCAATTCGATCCGCGTCACTTCTCCCGCGCGGACGGTGATGGGAGTATCCCAGCGCAACCGGGCGTCGCCCGCCACGGCAGTCACTTCCAGCGTGCTGATCCAGTATTCACCCGGAGTGACATCTCGAAATGCGGCGCGGCCTTCCAGATCGGTTTCCGCCCGGCCGGCCAGGTAGCGTGAATCCGCCCAATCGAGCGAGCGCCGGCGGACCGCTGGCAAACGTTCTGAACTGATCCGCTCCCACTTGGGTCCGGGATCAATCGGCATCAATTCGACGTCAATCCCATTGGCACTTCTTGGGTTGGCCACCAGGTATTTTTCGATCGTCTCGCGGTATTCCTGCTTTAGCTTTTCGTATTTTTGCGGGTTGCGCGTCTTGTCACGCTCGCGAAACTTCGGCTGGGGGAATCCGATTTCTTTGTCGCCCACATTATGTTCCAGGTACGCGTCGTAAAATTCCGGGACGTTCATGATGTCTTTCGGGGTGAGTTGGTGGGTCAAATCTTCGCCGGAGAGCTTCACGGACTTATTCTTCTTCATCCAGTCTTTCAGTTCTTTGGAAAGCTTCAGCTTATCAATGTATTCGTTGAGATCCGGCTTCGGCTCCGACGCATCCGCCTCTTTTCGAATATCGGCGAAGCTCTTGCGCAGCAGGACAAACGGCAATCCGCGCACCGGTTCGGCTATGCCCGAAGACGGCCGGATTCGCGCGACGAATTCCACCGAGCCCGTTTGCGCTGTCGCCGGCCCGGCGCCCGCCAGCACGCTGGCCACAATCAGAAATGCGCCGCCAAAAGAGAATGGAATCATTCGCCTACGCTTCATGCGGCACATCCTAGCAGAATGCTGCGATGTGCGGGATGCCATCGAGCGGAAGAGGTTCCACCCGGAGGGACGGGTGTCATCGTACCAACCAAACGAACCGCCACGAACGAATCGTGCTTCGGGAATAATTCAGATTGGAATCTTGCGGGAAATTACAGCAGTCGGTACGTCACTTCGATCAGCGCCGTCACGGCACTCGCCTGGCCATTGGGACCAACGGCCGGCTTGAAGCGCCATCCACGCACGGCTTCGATTGCCTTCTCATCCAGGCCGACGCCCAGTCCTTTGACAACTTTAATATTCGCGGCCTTGCCATCCGGCGTCACCACAACTTGCAACGTGATCACGCCCTGGTATTTCGCTTTGACCGCTTCATCCGAATATTGCGGCTGCGGGCAGTACACGCAGGTCGGCACTCCGTATCCATTCGTTCCCGCACCTGGAGGGCCGCCGCCTGTGCCCCAGCCTTCGCCGGGTCCCACGCCTCCGCCCGATCCACTGCCAACTCCGCCACCGCTACCCGAGCCGATGCCGCCGCCGCTGCCCGGCCCGCTCGAATTATTGAGCAGCTTCGAGAGAGGGTCGCCATAGTTTGGCATGTTCGGACTGGGTAGATGCAATTCCGGCGGACCCAGAACCGTAGCCGTCATGGGTAACTTTGGATTCTGCGGGACGACAACTCGGGGAGGAGTAAATTGCGTCCACGAGAACTTCGGCAACTTTCCAACGCTGGCGGGAATCGGATTATGTTCGCCGCCACCGCCGCCACCACCGGCCCGCTTAGCTCCTGCCGGCAATTTCGCCAGATAGGGCGAGAACTCAAGCTGCGTCACCCTGATGCTGGCCTGCGTTGTGGGCGGGGCCATCAGCCTTGGCAGGAACGGGACGACGATCAAAGCGGTCACGGCAACGTGCGCCAAGATCGAAATCAGTTGCACGCGCTTGAACCGTTCGTTCTTGCTCCAAATCTCGGGCACGGGAATCGGCTTGCTGGAAACGTTCAACGGCGGGAGCTTGCGCGGCGCGATTGCATCCCGCAGATTATTCAAGAAGCGCTGATGCCAGGGCTGCCATGCCACCAGCATGCCGGAATTCACGGGTCCGCGAGCTTCTCGCGGTGTCCCCTTCATCCACTCCTTGAAATTTTCCGTCAAGCCGGCGCCGAAGTGGACGTCAGTTAGAGCGCTATGCGCCTCATTGCGCACCTTCACCGGGCGCTCGAAAAGAAAATCTCTGAAATTGGAAAAGAATTGCTTAGGACCAGACGCCCTGTCGGTTACCAGGCGGGGGATGCCTGCTGCCTGGCCGGTCAGGATCACGGAGTTCGATTTAGCAGTGTTCGCTGCCATAAGTCCCATTACCGGGTTTCGACCTAACCCCAGTCTTGAGGTTAGATTCAACACTACAAAAAAGGATGCCCGGCCTGACTGCGGCTGACATGCTTTCGAAATCATTGTAACATACGGGTCGGTCCCATGGCACGAGGATTCGGAAGCGAAAGAAAGTACTGGAGATACGAAAACGATCAAGATGGACAAACCCTTCGATTTAAAAAGCACGCTCAATTTGCCGCGCACCGATTTCCCCATGAAGGCGAAATTGCCGGAGCGCGAACCGGCGCAATTGGCCGAGTGGGATCGCCTCGATCTTTATAACCGAATCCTCGACGCCCGGGCTTCCGCGCCTCTTTATGTATTGCACGACGGGCCGCCATATCCCACCGGGGATATTCATCTGGGCCAGGCGCTAAATAAAATTCTCAAGGATCTCGTCGTCAAATCGAAGACCATGGCCGGCTTTCGCGCGCCATACGTGCCCGGATGGGATTGCCACGGTCTGCCCATTGAATCCAAGGTTGAAAAGGAGCTCGGCGGAAAAAAGGGCAGCGTGGCGCCGCAGGAATTTCGACGCATGTGCCGCGATTTCGCGACTCGCTATGTGGATGCGCATCGCCGCGATTTCAAGCGGCTCGGTGTACTGGGTCAGTGGAATGATCCGTATTTGACGATGAGCAATTCCTACGAAGCGGCCACGGCCGATGCGTTCGTTACCTTCTTCGAAAAAGGATACATCTATAAAGGACTCAAACCGGTTTACTGGTGCATCTTCGATCGCACCGCTCTTGCGGAAGCGGAGGTGGAATACGAAGACCACTCCAGCCATTCCATCTGGGTGAAGTTCGCCGTGGTTCCGGAAGGCAAGGCCGGCGGGCTTGGGTCCGGCGTGAGCGGGCTGATCTGGACCACCACTCCCTGGACGCTTCCCGCGAACCGCGCGCTCGCATTTCATCCTGAATTTCGTTACGTGGTCGCGGAAACTTCCGCGGGGGACTTGCTCGTCGCCGCGGACCGCGTCCCGGCGCTTGAGAAAGAGCTCGGGCTCACCGTGAAGGGCACGCGTGGAAATTGGAAAGGCTCGGAGCTCGAGAGAATTCAATTTCAACATCCGTTCCTCGACATAAAAGTTCCCGCGGTTCTGGGCGAACACGTCACGCTCGATCAGGGCAGCGGAATCGTCCATACCGCTCCGGGCCACGGCGCCGAAGATTTCTATATCGGCCAAAAATACGGCCTCGATACTTATGCGCCCCTCGATGATGACGGCCGTTTCCTGGAGGGCTTGCCGGAATACAAAGGCAAGACGGTATTCGAAGCAAACCTGCTTATCATCGCCCTGCTTCGCGCGCGCGGGGCGCTCGCCGGCGAATCCAAGATTTCACACAGCTATCCGCACTGCTGGCGCTGCCACAACCCGGTAATCTTCCGCGCCACCGAGCAGTGGTTCATCAATCTGACGCACCGGGGCTTGCGCGAACGCGCGCTGGAAGAGATTGCCAAGGTGAAATGGTCTCCTGCGTGGGGCAAAGAACGCATCCGCGACATGATCGCGGAACGCCCGGACTGGTGCATTTCCCGGCAGCGATTCTGGGGCGTTCCGCTGGTGATTTTTTATTGCGAGCAGTGCAATGCGCTGCTCAAGAATTTTGCCGCGCTGCGCAACGTGATTCGTTGGTTCGAACGCGAAGGCGCCGATGCCTGGTATGCGCACCCGGCCGAGGAGTTGCTCCCGTCCGGCACGCGCTGCTCCTGCGGCGGCACCCGCTTCCGCAAGGAAAAAGACATTCTCGACGTTTGGTTCGATTCCGGCTCGAGCAGCCTGGCCGTCCTCAGCGAAGCGGACAAGACCTGGCCCGCGGATGCCTATCTCGAAGGTCTCGATCAATATCGCGGCTGGTTCAATAGTTCGCTGCTCATCGGAGTGGGCGTGCGCGACCGGGCGCCCTATCGCCAGGTCATCACCCACGCCTGGGCGCTCGATGCCGATGGGCATCCCATGTCCAAGTCGCTCGGCAACGTGATCCTGCCCCGTGATATCTGTGACAAGTGGGGGGCCGAATTGCTCCGCATCTGGGTTTCTTCCCAGGATTATCATGCCGACATTCGAATGTCGGATAACGTGATGAACCAGCTTTCCGAATCCTACCGGAAGCTGCGGAATACCTTCCGCTATTTTCTGGGCAATCTGAATGGCTTCGACCCCGCGCGCGATTCCGTTCGCGACGCCGAACTGTGGGAACTGGACGCCTGGATGATGCACCGCACCGGCGAGCTCGTACGCCAGTGCCGGGAGTGGTACGACAAGTTCGAATTCCATCGCGTCTTCCACGCCGTGCACGATTTTTGCGTCGTGGACCTGAGCGCCTTTTACTTCGACGTGCTGAAGGACCGCCTGTACACTTTCGCGCCGCGCAATATGGGCCGGCGCTCGGCGCAGACGGCTCTTTTCCGCATTGCCAATGCGCTCTTGCGGCTCATCGCTCCGATCATGGTTTTTACCGCCGAGGAAATTTGGCAGCTTCTTCCGCAGCGTCCGGGCGATCCCGAAAGTATTCACATGTCCTATCTGCCGGCCGTGGAAAATATGGATACCGGTTTGCGCAAGGAGACGATTGAAAACTGGGAGCGAATGCTCACCATCCGCCGGGATGTTCTGAGCGCACTGGAATCCGCTCGCAACAAAAAAGTAGTCGCGGGCGCGCTCGAAGCGGAGATCACCATCTATCCCCGAACGGATCTCGAAGAAAAAGTGGGCAGCCGCACGTTCGAAGTCCTGCAGACGTACCTGAAATCGCTTCCCGCCCTCTTCCTGGTTTCGCAGGTGCGCATGGCCGATTACTTCGACAACAGCGATGGCGCCGTCACCGAGGCTGGTGACCTGGTCATCGTCGGCGTGCAAAAAGCCAAAGGAAAGAAATGCGAGCGCTGCTGGAACTATTCAACGCAGGTGGGCGCGAATCATATCTGGCCCACGGTCTGCGAACGCTGCGTCGCCGCGCTAGAAGAAATCCAACGGAGCGGAGGAGTGGCCGTCGCCTAGCAAGCCCAAACGGGATGGATTCTTTGGCGCAAACTCGGAAAGCCTGGCTCCTCTTCATCGTGCTCGGCGTGCTCGCGGTGGATCAGGCGACCAAATACGCCGTCGAGCAGATTATTTCGCGCGATTTCATTCACGTCCTGATTCCCGGCCTGCTGAATCTGGTGAACACGCACAATTCCGGAGTAGCCTTCGGTTTCCTGGCGGACTCCAAATCGCCCTGGGTGGCGACGGTGGTGATGTTCTTTTCCGCCAGCGTCATGATTTTCTTGATCTGGCTCCTGGCCAGCAATCGTGCCGGCGGACGCCTGGGACAAATCGGCTTATCACTGATCCTCGGCGGCGCCGCGGGAAATATGCTCGACCGGCTGGTGCATCGCAGCGTCACCGATTTTATCGATATTCACTGGCAGGGCTACTATTGGCCCGCGTTTAATGCGGCGGATTCGGCCATTGTTTTGGGCGCGTGCCTGGTGTTGCTCGAACTCCTGCGCGACTGGCGCCACGCCACTCGTGAGGCGGGCAAAGAGCCCAGCTAATGCGGTAGCGCCGGCGAAAAATGTTCCCCATCCTCTTTCAGATCGGACCGGTAAACATCTACACCTACGGTGTCCTGGCCGCCACCGGGATTCTGATTGGCCTGTGGTACGCAAGGCATCAAGCCCGCGTTCTGGGTCTCGACCCCGATCGCGTCTGGAATCTCGGCGTTTACATGGTGCTGGCCGCGTTCCTGGTGGCCAAGCTCTGGCTGATCGCGGCAGATTTCGGCTATTACCGCGAACACCCGGGCGATCTTTTTTCCTTGGCGATGCTCCAATCGGGCGGCACATTTTATGGCGGCGTGCTTGGCGCGCTGCTGGTCGCGGGGTTCTACACCTGGTTCGCGAAGCTGCCGCTTCTCTCGCTGCTCGACGCCTATTGCGCCGGGGTGCCCCTGGGCCACGCCATCGGCCGTCTGGGTTGCTACGCCGCGGGCTGCTGCTGGGGAAAACCGACGACGCTGCCCTGGGGCGTGCAGTTTTCGAGTATTGAGGCATCACGGCTGGTCGGTACGCCGATCGGCTCCACGCTGCATCCCACGCAGCTCTATGAATCCGCGGCCGAATTCATGAATTTCATCATCCTGATCTGGCTGGCCCGGCGCCAGAGCTTTCGCGGCCAATTGTTCGCCACGTTTCTGCTGCTCTATGGGTTCGAACGCGGCATCATTGAGTTCTTTCGCGGCGACCCGGACCGCACCCTGTTCTTCGGCGGCGCCTTTTCTTTGATGCAAGTGGTCAGCATCGCCATGATCTTGCTCGGCGCGTGGCTCTGGTGGACGCGGGCAAAACGCCAGGTGCTCGCTCCCGCGCAGTCCTAGCGCTTTCACTTCATGCCGGAAAAACAACGCATCGCGCGTTCCTCACCGATTGAGCACCGCTTCTCTATTTCCGCCCAGGAAGCCGGCTTGCGGCTCGATCGCGTCCTGGCCGCGCATTTTCCGGAGATGAGCCGCTCGCATTTGCAACGATTGGTGGATGAAGGGCGCGTGCAAGTGAACGGCTTGATCCAGAAGCGCGCGCATCACGTGGCGCCCGGCGAGAACATTCACATTGAAATCCCGCCACCCAGGACAACCAGGATTGTTGCGGAAGACATCCCACTGGAAGTTCTCTACGAAGACGACGATGTCGCCGTGGTGAACAAGCCGGCCGGCCTCATCGTGCATCCGGGGGCCGGCGCGCCGGTCAGCACGCTTGCCGGAGCGCTGCTGCACCGTTTCGGTCAACTTTCCGGAGTGGGGGGAGCTTTGAGGCCGGGAATCGTCCATCGACTCGACAAGGGCACCTCCGGCGCGCTGATCATCGCGCGTACGGACGCCGCCCATCGCAGCCTGGTGGAACAATTTCAGGAACGCACCATTCAGAAAACTTACCTCGCATTGCTCCACGGCCGCATGAAGGAAGAATCCGGCCGCATCGAGCTGCCCGTTTCGCGCGATCTGCATCGCCGCGCACGCATGACCACGCGGCGGCGGGAAGGACGCCCGGCGCGCACCGATTGGCGCGTGCGGCTGCGCCTGAATGGCTACACGCTGGTGGATGCGGACCTGCACACCGGCCGCACGCACCAACTCCGCGTCCATTTTTCGACCTTGGGGCATCCCGTGGTGGGCGACACTCTATACGGCGCGCCGCGCGAGGCATTTGCGGGCGGGGTGGCCATGCCGCATCTGGATCGTAATTTTCTCCATGCGGCGCGCGTGCGCTTTCTCCATCCGCGCACGGGTGCGTTCGTCGAAGTGCGTGCCCCGCTGCCGGTGGAATTGCAATCGTATTTGCGCGGCTTGGGCAAGGCTGCCCACGCCGACCCGGCTTTGATTGACGCTGCGGTGCATCCGTTCCTATAATTGCCTATGCTTACTTGGTTGCGAGTTCCTCTCATCTTCTTCGTGGCCGCGCTGGCATTCAGCATTGCTTCGGCGCAACAACCTCCCGCTCCTGCTCCCGCGCCGCAAGCGCTGGCAGCTACAGCGCCGCAGAATCCGCCTCAGCAACCAAATTCACAAGCAACGATCCGCACCAAGGCGGAACTCGTCTACCTGGTCGCCACCGTAACCGACCGGCGGCACAAATTCATCACCGATCTGGAGAGGAATGATTTCCGCATCTCCGACGAAGGGAAGCAGCAGCCGCTCGAATTCTTCACTCGGGAAACGGACTTGCCGTTGCGCATCGGCGTTCTACTCGACACTTCCAACAGCATTCGCGAGCGCCTGCGTTTCGAGCAGGAAGCCGCCAGTGATTTTCTCTACAACACGGTTCGCCGCGGCAAGGATATGGCTTTTGTCGCTATCTTCGATAACGAACCCGAAGTGATCCAGGACTTCACCGATAATCTCGACCAACTGAACAAAGCGATTCAGGGACAGCGCGCCGGGGGTGGAACGGCGCTGCGCGACGCCATTTACATGGCTGCTCAGAAGCTGCAGCACGCGCCCTTGCCCCAAGCCGGAAGCGCCGAAGTGCGCCGGGTGCTGGTGGTGATCAGCGACGGCGAGGATAATTTGAGCGACCGTCCCCTGAGTGAAGCGATGGAGATGGCCGAGAAAGCCGAAGTCGCGATCTATGCCATCAGCACCAACACCGATTGGTTGAACATCGAAGGCGAAACTCCGAAGAAGGTCATGGAAACCCACGGCGATAAAGTGCTCGCTCAATTTGCCGCGGACACCGGCGGCCGTGTCTTCTTCCCCTACAAAATTGATGACCTTGCCCAGTCCTTTCTGGATATCGGCAATGAGCTGCGCAGCCAGTATTTGCTGGCCTTTGCTCCGGGCCCCATGCCCGCCAAAGGACAGTTCCGCCGCGTCCAGGTCGAGGTTGATCGCAAGGGCCTGATCGTCCGTTCCCGCAAGGGCTATTCACTCCCGCGCGTCGCCGCTGGCTCGCCCCCACCCACCACTCCGCCCTCAGACAAGTAAACGCGAGGGTGTGTTTAGGCTCTTCAACTAATCAAGGACTCTGCGAACCTCTGCGGCTCTCTGCGGTGAATAAGAGAAAAATTAGCAGGGAATTAAAGTAGACAACTAGGAGTCGCCGTAGTTCAGCGATCCACTACCTTTTCGGCGCGTAATATCCGTGCCGGGCCAGGACTTTTAATCCCGGCTTGGTGGTTTCGACCCTGAGCTTGCGGAACGTGCCGTCATGCGCTGGATTTGTGGGGTAGTACCCCAGCACATACTGGCTGCGGAGTTCCTCGGAAATTTGATCGAACGCCTCATCCAATTTCCTGCCGCCGTTCGCGTCAATCACGCGCCCGCCGGTTTCATCGGCGATCTTCTTGGCCACGCTTCCACCGTTGTACCCTAACATCCCATAAGCCCTCGGTTCCGCGATCAAAATGAAATGGACCACGGTGTCGGCCCGCTGGGCGGCTTCGATCGCATCTTTCATGCCCACTTTGCTTCCCTCATCCATCGCGTCGGTCAAAAGGATCAGCGCTTTTCGTCCGGCCTGGCCCGCCAATTGTTCGTTGCAGGCCACGTAGATGGCATCGTACATGGCCGTGCTGCGAACATTGTCTCGAGACATGGGGCCTATGCCGATCGGGGAATTGACCTGGGTCCGCTGCACCGCGCGCTCCAGCGCATCCTGATCCTCGGTAAAATCCGCCAGCAGATCCACGTCCGTATCGAAACTAAGGACCATGGCCTCATCCCCTTTTCGCAGCACTTGATGGAAGAAACGCGAGGCGGCTACTTGTTCGAGCCCCAGCAAATTTTGCTGGCTGCCGCTGGTATCCACCATCAGCCCCAGCGTGATCGGCATCGACACCTCCTTCTGGAAAAATGCGAGCTTCTGGAGTTGCTCGTCCTCGAAGATTTTGAAATCATCTTTCGTCAGATCGCCCACAATCGTGTGATGGTTATCGCGCACCGTCGCGAACATATTCACCAACGATACCTGCACCTGGATTTTTCCCGCCTGCTGCGGCGTCTGGTTTTCCGGGCTCGGAGGATTCTGCGCGGCGGCGCGGTGGAGTGGCGCCACGGCGGCGAACAAGATCGCGCCCCCCAGCAGGGCCGAAATTAGAGTGGTGCGGCGTTGAGCGAGTCGCATTGTATAATCCCCCGTGGCAAATCTTCAGTGGTTACGATGCATCATAAGAACGGCGGGATGTTTTTCGCGCCGGACGTCGCTGAGGGGCGGCTGCCCTCCGCTGCCCGCGAGCCCCGCAATCGCCGCCGGCAAATATAAGGGAGATCTCTTGTACACCAACCTCGGAAAGATTCCCATCCTGGCGATCATATCGCTGCTCTGTCTCCCAGCCGCTTATCCGCAATCGGACGCGCCGGCTCGCATCAAAACTCAAACCACGCTGGTCGTCGTTCCCGTCTCCGTAAAAGACGGCAATGGCGTTCTGGTCCCCGACCTCAAGCGGGACGAATTCCGGATTTTCGAAGACGGCAAGGAACAGCGGATTTCGCTTTTCTCCGCCGAGGCTTTTCCCCTCTCCGCCGTCATCCTGATCAACAACAACATGCCGCTGAAGTCCTCGGAGCAAGTGCAGAAAAGCCTGAAAGCGATTGCCGCCAGCTTCGGCGCCGCCGACGAAGTGGCGCTGATGACCTACGACCAATTCTCCCAGACATTGCTGGAATTCACAAAGGACAACGACCAGCTCTTCACCCAGCTCAAGCGCCTCCATCTCGAATCGGAATTCACCGGCTCGAATTCACCGGCCACCAGCCCCACTCCCAAAATCAATAACCAGCAGGTGTCGCCGGGAGTGCCGCAGATCAACGGCAAGGCGCCCCCGGCGAGCAATGCGCGGCTCGACGACGCCATGTATGCCGCGAGCCAAATGCTGCGCGATCGCGGCCGCGACCGCAGGAAAATCATCTTCCTGGTTTCCGACGGCACCAATTCGCACCGCAACACCATGAGCACGGATCGCGTCCTCGAAAATCTGCTGGCCGCCGACATTTCCGTCTATGCCATCGCCGTGGGCCATGAAATTTTAAGAACGGGGAGCGGCCCGCTCAAGAGATATGCGGAAGCCACGGGAGGAGATTATTATTACGCCTCGAAGAGCGCGGGACTCGAGCGTCTCTACACCGCGCTGGCCGAGCAGGCTCGCAACCAGTACACCATTGCGTTTACTCCCACAGCGCCCAACAAGACCAAGGATTTCCACACCATCGAAGTGCGAGTCCGCCGCCCCGGCCTCAATCTGATCGCGCGCCAGGGTTATTACTCCACCGTACCTCACTGATGAAAATGGTTTGAACACGAACAAGGAAAATCA
>JBGQGW010000071.1:0-15046 GCA_041497605.1 Terriglobia bacterium
CGAAGCGCATCAGGAAGGCGATCACATCATCGTTTCCGTGGCGGATGATGGAGCAGGGATTGACCCGGAGCGCGTGGTTCGCAAGGCAATCGAGCGCGGCATGCTAACGGCGGAACGCGCAGCGACGATGAGCAAGGGCGAAATTCTGAACATCATTTTTCTGCCCGGTTTTAGCACTGCGGAAATAGTGAGTGACGTTTCCGGCCGTGGTGTTGGCATGGATGTGGTGCGAACAAATTTGAAAAAACTCCATGGCGTGATCGAACTCGACAGTGAACTCGGCAAGGGCTCCTGCGTCACACTAAAGCTTCCACTTACACTGGCCATCATGCCCGTGCTGTTGGTGCGCGTCCGGGAAGAGGTATTTGCTCTGCCTCTTCGGTCCGTGATGGAAACTGTGCGAGTCCCGGAAGATTCCGTGCACGAAGTCTCCGGCAACCCGTGTTTGTGTTTGCGGGACCGTGTGATCCCATTAGTCTATCTCGACAAGGTATTCTCACTGACCCATGAAGGCCGGTCGAAAGACGGCATGCTCCGAATCGTAGTAATCGGGATTGGCGAGACGCGCTTCGGAGTTGTAGTGGATCAGTTGCTCGGTCAGGAAGAGACTGTGATCAAGCCTCTCGGCTCGTATTTGGGATCTGTCGCCGGCGTGGCGGGAGCGACCATCAGCGGTGATGGTTCAGTGCGTTTGATTTTAGACCCCGCGGGGCTCGCCGGAATATTTTCCGGAATGCTTTCCTAGGAACGGGTACACAAGGACTGATCGATGGGAACGGAAACAAATTTGTCGAATCCGGCTGCTGAATCAGCGGAGATGCCAACCGATCCGACTCTGTTCCGGATTCGCGACATCATCTACCAGATTGCCGGAATTTATCAGCCCGAAAACAAAATGTATCTCCTGGCGAGCCGGTGCTCGCGGCGCATTAAAGCGGTCGGAGCTAGGGACACGAGGGAATATCTCGAACACCTGACCACGCGGCCGAATCGCGAGGCTGAGCTACGGATGCTCTTGAACGAGATCACGATCGGCGAGACGTGTTTGTTCCGCAATATGCCCCAGCTCGATGCTCTCCGTAGGATCGTATTGCCGCAATTAATCGTGGCCAAACAGAAGGCCGGTTTTTCCCGCCTGCGGGTCTGGAGCGCTGGTTGTTCGACGGGCGAAGAGCCACACACCCTGGCAATGATTGCGCTCGAAGAATCGAAGGCATTGCTCAAAGGATGGAAAGTGGAGATCGTCGCCACCGATTTGAACGACCGCTCTCTTGAGGTAGCCAAGAAGGGCCTATACGGAGATTACGCTCTGCGGAACACTCCGGATTATTACAAGCGAAAGTACTTCCAGCCCAAGGGAGACTCGCTCCAGGCCAATGATGAAGTCCGCTCCTTGATTGCATTCAGCCGGCTGAATTTGCAAGACGACAGCAAGATGCTCTTCATGAAAGGTATGGATATTGTCTTCTGCTGCAATGTGTTGATCTACTTCGACGGAGTTTCCAAAGGTCGAGTGATCCAGCACTTCTTCAATAATCTTTTAATCGGCGGGTATTTCTTCCTCGGGCATTCGGAATCCCTGTTTCGAATCAACGATGCGTTTCACCTCGTCCATTTTCCGGGGGCGACGGCCTACCTGAAACCTGCGGCCCCTGTGCCCGGAGCGGTGTCGAAATGAATGAACAGATCAGAAAAAAGATACTGACGCGCGTCCAGGGGATGGATGAGATCCCGATGATCGATCGCATTCTGCTTCCCCTGGTTCGTTACCTCGAGCAGCCTTTCGACAAGATCGATTTGAATGAAGTCGCCCGCATGATTTCCTATGATGAGGCAATCGTGGCCCATTGCCTTCGAATGGCCAACTCTTCGCTGTTTGGACGGGCTAGGCCCACGGAGAGTGTTCACGCAGCGGTGGTCAGCCTTGGCTTGCAGCGCATCCAGAGCTTGTTGATTTCCAGCTACATGGGGCGCGTTTTTCCACTGGATCATTCTGTCGTCAACCCTGTCGTGTTCTGGAGGCACTCGCTGGGCTGTGCGCTTGTCGGCCGGAAGCTTGCGGCGCGAGTGAACCTCGAGGATCCGGATGCTGTGCATCTCGCGGGGCTGCTGCATGATTTGGGCATCCTTGTGAATTCGCGGATATTTGCCGAAGAGTTTCGCACGGCGCTCACCATGGCGCGGAAACATCAAATTCCGCTGGACGAAGCCGAACTGCAGGTAATGGGCTTTACGCATTGCCAGGCCGGCCGAGTGCTCGCTGAGCAGTGGCATTTGAATTCCGATATTTGCGAAGCAATCGAGTTTCATTCGAGCGTCCAGGATGCCAAGGAATTCCGGCCGTTGGTCTCTCTGGTGCATTTGAGTGACGAATTCTGCCGTATGCGCGGCATGGGTTACGGCTACTACGAGTCCAGGCAACTAGACATCACGAGCGATCCCGGATGGGAGATTCTGGTGAATCAGTATCCGCACTTGAAGGATCTTGATTTGGCCCGGTTCACATTTGAAATGGACAATGACGTGATCGAAGTCCAGAGCTTGGTCGATGCAGTCTACCAGCACTAGGCGACTATGGCATCCTCATCCAATCAACAGAGTTCGAAGCGTGTGCGTGTATTGGTGTGCGACGACAGCGCATTTATGCGCACCGCGATTTCGAGGATGATCCAGTCCGATCCGGAACTGGTCGTCATCGACACGGCAAGGGATGGTGTGGAGGCTCTCGAGAAAGCCACAAGACTTGATCCAGACGTTATGACGCTGGATATCGAGATGCCCCGCATGGATGGACTCACCGTCCTTCGAAAAATCATGGCGGAACGGCCTCGGCCGGTAATCATGCTGAGTTCGCTGACGCAGGATGGAGCGCATGCGACTATCGAAGCGCTCAGCCTTGGTGCCTTCGATTTCATTCCCAAACAAAGTTCCTTTGTTTCACTCGATATCGTCAAAATTCGCGAAGATCTTGTAGCCAAGATCAAGGCTGCGGCTCATTCGCGTCTGCACACTCATAAGAAAGTAGCGCCATTCACGCCTCCAGCAAGCGCCGTCAAGCCCTCGTCGCTCCCGGTTGGCGTGACGCCATCGGTTGTTGCCCTCGGCATCTCCACCGGCGGGCCCAAGGCATTACAGGAGGTGTTGCCAGCGCTGCCCGCCGATCTTCCGGTTGGTCTGCTCATCGTCCAACATATGCCGGCGGCATTCACTGGACCATTTGCGCAGCGGCTCAACTCGCTCAGTAAAGTGGAGGTTCGCGAGGCGCGTGACGAAGATTTGATTGAACCCGGAACCGTTCTAATCGCTCCTGGGGGCTGGCACCTGACAGCCTATCGCCGCACGCTCTCCCGCTACGCGGTCCACATATCGAAGATCCCCGCGAACACTTTGCATATTCCATCGGCAGACGTATTGATGTTATCCGTGGCCGAAGTCTACGGTGCTCAAGCAATGGGCGTGGTCATGACGGGAATGGGCGCCGATGGCTCGCTGGGGATGAAGGCAATTTACGAGAAGGGTGGGATGACGCTGGGACAGGATGAAGCTTCGTGCGCTGTCTATGGCATGCCGCGTTCGTGTGCCGAAATGGGCATATTGCGACGCGTGACGCCATTATCACAAGTGGCAGAAGAGATTACCCACGCAGTTTGCCGCCCAGCCGTGCAAATCCTTCGGCCGGTCACGCGCTAGAGCAAACTTAGTTTCCGCTCAGGGAATCTTACGAAAAATGCTGAGCGCCACTAATTCGCGCCGATCATCATTTCCTTCATTCCCGCAGTGAACGGCCTGGCGCAAGAGGCATCAAATGGTGGAAGGGAATTTGGCGAGTCTGTGCTCCATCGCCACTGTCATCAGTCAAATGGAGCACATACCATTCGACGAAGAGTGATCCAGGAGAGTTTGGCGCCGGGAATTACCCGCGGATTTGCCGCTGCCCGATCAATCTGCTACGCTTCTAAAACATCGGTGGAGAGGTGTCCGAGCGGTTTAAGGAGCACGCTTGGAAAGCGTGTGTTGGGGAAACTCAACCGTGGGTTCAAATCCCACCCTCTCCGCCATTCCTGTTTTCACTAGAAACTAATTTTCAGGAGTTGCGCCTGGCCTGAGCAGCCACACACAAAGCAGCGCAATGTGGCATTCTTGGCATCAAGTCCCCAATCTCGGTCCACCTGGCAGTTCAGTTACGGATCACAGCTTATAGCCGATCTTGCGCAAGAATTCTCTGCGGTTCCGGACGTCCTCCGCGCCCTCGACCCCCTTCGGCGATGAGCCATCCACCACGCCAAGTATGCCTCGTCCCTGTTCCGTTTCCGCCACGATCACTTCGACGGGATTTGCCGTGGCGCAGAAGATCGAGCAAACTTCGAAGCAATCCTTGATGCGGCTGAGCAGATTGATCGGATAAGCCTCGCGGATCAGGATGACGAAGAGATGGCCGGCGGCAAGACTTTGCGCATTAGCGGTGGCGGCGCGCCGCAGATCGTCATCATTGGACTCGACACGCACCAGGCACGGCCCTGACGCTTCGTTGAAGGCGATGCCGAATTTAGCCCCGGGCACCGTGTTGACGATTACCTCGTAGAGATCCTCGGCCGTCTTGATGAAGTGACTGTGCCCGAGGATTAAATTTGCTCCTTCGGGAATTTCCATTCGCACGCTCTTAATTTCCATTCCGAGCCTCGATTCGCAATCTTTTCCAGATTGAACGCGATCAAACGGAGAAAAATTCCGGCTTCACCATCTTGCTATTATCAGCACAGGGCTTGCGAAATGTCAGTGGCAAGAAAATTTGGCCCTGCACGTGCTACTTTAACATCCGAAATGCTTTTTGCTGCATCTAAGCAGATGACAAAGCCGCACGAAATTCATGGTGTTGAGAGGAATTAAAGTGGCCGAAGTGGAAACGGAGAAGCCGAAAGTGGCAAAGCGTTACCTGAAAATCGCAGGCGGTTACACATTGTTGTCCGTGGGTATTGTGATGCTGGTGACTCCGGGCCCCGGATGGCTCACTATCCTCTTTGCACTTAGCGTCTTGGCCGCAGAATTCGTTTGGGCTCGGCGATTGCTCGATCATATGAAGAAGCAGGGGGTGCGGCTCCGAGATGCTGTGCTTCGAACTGATCGTCCGCGAGCTGTCTAGGCTGAACGCCATTTCAATCAACTTTCTTTTTGTCTTCCGGTAATTTCCCTCTACAAAACAGTATAAATTGTGTTTTCATTTCCCATTCTACATAGGAGGACTCTGCCGATGGATCGCTGGAAAGGGAAGTGGGCGCTCGTAACAGGCTCGAGCGCCGGAATCGGCCGGGCGATCTGCGAACAATTAGCAGCAGGCGGAACGAATCTCGTCCTGACCGCTAGACGCGACGAGCGAATTGAGCAATTGGCGGCAAAGCTCATCGAGAAACACAAAATCCGAGCCGAATTTTATGCCGCGGACCTATCTCTCCCCGCTACACCCGACGAAATCTTCGCTTTCACACAAGCCAAGGGCATCCAGGTGGAGCTGCTTGTGAACAACGCCGGCTTCGGAGGCTACGGACCGTTCCAGAAGTCCAACCGGGCCCGTCAGCTCCAAATGATTCAGGTCAACGTCGCTGCCGTGGTTCACCTGACTCATCTTTATCTACCAGCGATGATCGAGCGGAAACAGGGAGACATTCTGATTGTCGCTTCCACGGCAGCCTTCCAAGGGGTGCCGTACATTACGACTTACGCCGCAACCAAGGCCTTTGACTTGCTTTTTGCCGAAGCCCTCGCGGAAGAAGTCATAAGTTACGGCGTGCGCGTCTGTGCCCTTTGTCCTGGTTCCACTCATACTGAATTCCAACAGGTGGCCGGGCAGCCCGACCGTTCTTTCCGTCACGCGGAAACAGCAGAAAAGGTGGCGCGGGTGGGCTTGCAGGGGTTGGCGAAGGGAAAGAGCAGCGTAATCTCCGGCACGGCTAATCGACTGGGTGTCCAGGGCCAGCGCCTCGCCCCCCGTCGCCTGGTTACTCGCGTCGCCGCCAAACTGTTTAAGCCATCTTTAAACTAACCGAAAGGCTGGTCTGTTCCAAAAAAGTGCCACGCCTAGGCCTCGTCGTCGCCCTTCTGTTGTGCCAGGCGCGCAATCACGGAGAGATCCTCCAGCGTCGTCGTGTCGCCAGTGATACCGCCCTTGTGCGCAAGTTCGCGCAGCAGGCGCCGCATGATCTTGCCGCTGCGCGTCTTCGGCAGCACATCGGCGAAGCGCACCTCCGCTGGGCGGGCAATCGTCCCGATCACGCTGGCGATGTGATCGGATAACAAGCGTTTCAACTCTTGCGTAGGTGCCTGCCCGGTCCGCAGCGTCACGAAGCAAACAATCGCCTCACCCTTGATTTCATCCGGGCGGGCGACCACTGCCGCTTCAGCCACAGCCACATGGCTCACCAGCGCGCTCTCAATCTCCATTGAGCTCAACCGGTGCCCGGCGACCTTGATTACGTCGTCCACGCGCCCAAGCACCCAGAAATAGCCATCGGCATCGCACTGGGCCGCGTCACCGGTAAAGTAGACGTTGGGAATCTTGCCCCAGTAATCCCGGCGGTAGCGTTCGTCGTCCCCATAGATTGTCCTCAACATCGATGGCCAGGGTTTCTCAATCACCAGGTAGCCGGTCTCACCCGGTTTCACCGGCACCCCTTGCATGTTCACGACTTTGGCGGCAATCCCAGGGAGCGGCATCGTCGCCGAACCGGGCTTCGTCGGCGTGGCGCCAGGGAGCGGCGAAATCATGATCGAACCCGTCTCCGTTTGCCACCAGGTATCGACGATGGGGCAGCGGTTTTTCCCGACCACCTCGAAATACCACTTCCAGGCGGCAGGGTTAATCGGTTCACCGACGGTGCCCAGGAGTCTTAAGCTGGACAAGTCATGCTTGGCTAGCCAGTCATCGCCCCATTGCATGAAGGCGCGCACGGCAGTGGCGGAACTATAGAGGATCGTCACTTTATAGCGCTCGATCAATTCCCAGAAGCGGTCGCGGCGCGGATGGTCCGGCGCACCCTCGTACATCACCATGCTCACGCCACTCGCCAATGGCCCGTAAACGATGTAGCTGTGCCCCGTCACCCAGCCAATATCGGCGGTGCACCAATAAACATCCTCTTCCTTCACGTCGAATACCAGCCGCGTGCTCCACATACATTGCAACAAATATCCCGCCGAAGTATGCAGCACGCCCTTCGGTTTACCCGTTGTGCCGCTGGTATAGAGGACATAGAGAGGATGCTCTGAGTCAAAAGGCTCCGCGGGGCAATTCGAGTTCTCCTTTTTTTCCAGTTCTTCCCACCAGAGGTCGCGCCCCTCTTTCCAGCCCACATTTTCACCGGTGCGCTTGACGACGATCACTTTTTCAATCGTCGGGCAGCTATCGGCCGCGGCATTTGCCGTTTCTTTCAACGGGATCACGCGTCCCCGGCGATACCCGCCATCGGCAGTAATCAGCAGCTTCGAGCCGGCGTCCTTAATCCGATCCGCCAGTGCTGGTGCGCTGAAGCCACCAAATACTACGGAATGCACAGCGCCGATTCGCGCGCAGGCCAGCATGGAAATGGGCAGTTCGGGGATCATCGGCAAGTAAATCGCCACGCAATCCCCGGCCTTCACTCCTAGCGTCAGCAGCGCATTCGCAAACTTGCACACCCGCTCGTGCAGCTCGGCATACGTAAGTTGCAGCGTTGCGCCGTCTTCCGCTTCCCAATAGATGGCGGGCTTATTCCCGTTTTTTCCCAGGTGACGGTCCAGGCAGTTGTAGGAAACGTTGAGCTTGCCTCCCACAAACCACTTCGCGTGCGGCACGTTCCATTCCAATATCTTGGTCGGCGCCGCAAACCAATCGAGCAGCTCCACCTGTTCGCTCCAGAACAGTTCTGGGTCCTTCGCCGCACGATCGTACATCTCCTGGTATTGCTCGAGTGATTTCACGCGAGCGCGGCTGCTGAATTCCTCTGGCGGCGGTATCCTCTTTTCATCCAGGACGTGCGGGTCAAACTCGCTCATGATGCCTCCGAGCTATGCGGCTTCCGGGTTGGACTTTGTGTTCCAGGTCCGACGCCAGGTGATCCGCCTTCCAAATGAATTCCCAACTTCAAGCAGCGCTCTATAAAGTACGAAAGGCTACAGCGGGGGTCAAGGAGGTATCGTATTTTGTGTCCTAAGAATAGGTTGCAGAATTATGAAGAGTGTCCGGCAATCGATCGCTCGAGGAGTTCGACCACATGGAGTACTTCCTGTCCGGTGCCATGAATTTGGGCGCCAGCGCGGAGTTGCAGGATGCAGCCGGGATTTGCAGTAACGATGACCGGGGCGGTAGTTGACCGGACGTTTTCCATCTTGTCTTTTAGCAGCGACATTGATGCTTCGGGCTGCGTGACGTTGTAGACACCCGCCGAGCCGCAGCACAAATCCGAATGCGGCATTTCGACGAATTCAATTCCGGGAATTGACCGGATCAGTTGGCGCGGAGCTTCACGAATCTTCTGTCCGTGCAATAAGTGACAGGAATCCTGATACGTTACCCGCATCGGCAAGGGATTGAGCGGAGCGGCCAAGCCGAGTTGAGCGAGGAATTCCGTCACGTCGCGCATCTTGCGGGAAAATGCCGCCGCGCGATCGTGTTCAACGGAGCCGCCAGCAAACAGATGCGTATATTCCTTCAACGTTGATCCGCAGCCCGCGGCATTGGTAACGATGGCGTCGAAGCCGTCGCCGGAAAAAGCATCTACGTTTACGCGCGCTAATTCGCGAGCTGTATCGCGCACTCCTGCGTGAGCGGCGAGCGCGCCACAGCAGAGTTGCTTTGGCGGCACCACAACTTCACAGCCATTCGCCTGCAACACTCGAATGGTGGCTACATTCAGGGTTGAAAACGTCACCTGCGCGACGCAGCCGGCAAAAAATGCGACGCGCGCTCGACGGACGCCGATGGCAGGATATGTCTGGCCCAATCGTGAGAAGAAAAACTCGGAATCAACCGGCGGTAAGAGCAAATCCTTCGTCTGCAGGCCCGGCAAGCCCAAAAATCCCGTGGCACGCGCGAGCCGTTGCAAGCCCGATCGTTGGTAGATCCTCAGAAGCCGGGCAACCGTCGCGATGCGCCGGGGGCTTGGCAGTAGCTTGCGATAGACAAAATCGCTCACAGTGCGTGAAAAGAAGGGTCGGCGATACTCTTGGGCAATCTGCCCGCGAGTCAGCTCAACCAACTTGCCGTACTCGACGCCGGAGGGGCATGCCGTCTCACACGCGCGGCAATCCAGGCAGCGGTCGATGTGCGTGACGAAGGATTCCGAGACTGCCATCTTGCCTTGATCCACCAGCACCATCTGCCGGATTCGCCCGCGCGGTGAATCCGCTTCCATTCCCCAAAGGCGATATGTGGGACAGTGATTCAAACACAGCCCGCAATGGATGCAACGCGCCAGGTCCTCGTATTGCGGTTTGTCCGGGCCGCTGAATCCGCTCTCGAGCGGCACGGCTGGAGTGTGCGCCTCGGCCATGTAGCTACAAACCTCCCACAAATCGGCCGGGACTGAAGACGCCTTGCGGATCAAAGACCTCTTTCACCTTTTTCATCAGCACAAAATCGTTGCGAGGCGGGCCCCAGATGTTTACGTGTTGTTTCAAAGCAGTGGGGCACCATGGAATCATCGCGTGCCCGTCAAATTTCTGGATTGTTTCGAAAATCGCGCCGCAAGCCTTTGCCAACCTGTGCAGCGCTTCTTCGCCGGCGCTCTCGGGGAGCAGGGCGCAATAAACAACCCCGACGGCCCGCGCGAGTAGCGCCAACGGTAGCTGATTTTGCCTGGCGATTTGCTGCAACTTGGCGAACAAATCTCCCAATTGAGTTGGCAGCACGGATATACGAAGGATCGTAGCGGCTGGAGAAGAATCCAGCACGATCGGAATCGATTCGCATAAGCGATCCCAGAGCCATGTCCTTTCCGCCTCTCCGGGGGCAAACGAATTTGCGGCGCTCGATTCCTCAGCCATGCGCGCGAGATCGGCTGCGTAGCGGCCCAGGACTCGCTCATTTCCGCTAAAACTGGCGGCGACAATCCAATGGGACGATGAAATCAATGAATCGAAAAGCGGCGACGAGCCGATCTTGCTGGTCGTTTTGTCCGCAAGGATTTGCCATATTTGCGGGCTGAAAATATCGAGTGCGCTTACCGTCAGGGCGGATTGGGCGATCTTGTTGCGTAGCTTGAGAGCTCCGCTCGCATCTGCAAACGATGCAAGAAAAATACGGCTCACGCGCGGCCGGGGAAACGTCTTGAAATTAATACGCGTAATGATCCCCAGGGTGCCCAGCCCCCCGATCATCAATTTGTGCAAGTCGTAGCCGGTGACGCATTTCACCACCCGAGCCCCGCTCTTCATCTTTACGCCTTCACCGGAAACAAATTCCATCCCCAGAACATAATCGCGCGCTGTGCCGTAGAACTGGCGAAGCGGAGTATCCACATTTGCCGCCACCGTGCCACCCATCGTGGCCCGGCTGAAAAATGGCACGGCTAACGGCAGAAACTGATTGCGTTCGCCGAGAACTCGCTGCAATTCGAGGAGGGGAATTCCTGCTTCGACGCCGAGCGTAAGATCATCCGGATCGTAGGCCAGCACGCGATTCATCCGCGTCAAGTCGATCGCCAAATCATATCGGGCCGGCGGCATACCCATGCGCAACTTGGTTCGCGCCGCGCACGGGATCACCGCAAGTTTCTCCGCACGCGAGAGCCGGACCAATTCCACCATCTCTTCGACGGTACCAGGACGCGCCGCTGCGGAAGGCCGCATTCCATCTACTTCGTAGCTGACAAGTTGCTTTGGGTCAGCGAGCACATGCTCGCTTCCTACGATATCGCTGAGCTGTGCCGGAACCGTGCGGGCCGCGATTGTCATGGGGTTTGAGCCGAAGGATCACCCTTGACCGGCAAGGGCCGCACATGGATTTCGCCGCAGCCTTTGCCGGTCGGGAAAATCTTGCCGGGATTGAGCAGCCCTCGCGGATTGAAAGCGTCACGAACGCGGCGCATCAGGTTGAGTTCGGCTTCGCTGAACAACAGTGGCATCAGGCGGTCCTTTTCCATTCCGACGCCGTGCTCGCCGGTGATTGTGCCGCCCACCTCGACGCACCACCGGATGATCTCATCTGAGGCAGCCACGGCGCGCTCGAATTGCTCCGGATCTCGCGCATCGAACAAGATAATCGGATGGAGATTGCCGTCGCCGGCGTGAAAAATATTGCCGACCTCGAATCCATATTTCTTCCCAATCTCTTCGATTCGCCGAAGTGTAGCCGGCAGTTTTGTACGCGGAATTACGCCGTCTTGCGTGTAATAGGTGGGCGAAAGCCGGCCGACGGCGCCGAAGGCATTCTTGCGGGCCTTCCAAAGCAGGTCGCGTTCCTTCGCATCGCGCGCCACGCGCACTTCGCGCGCGTGGTGCAGCTTGCAGACTTCGGCAATTTCTTCTGCCTGGGGATCGGCGGCTTCGCGCAATCCATCCACCTCCAGCAGCAGCAGAGCCGCGCAATCGAGCGGAAACCCGGCATGCACCCAGGCCTCTACAGCGCGAATCGTCCAGCCGTCCAGCATTTCGCACGCGGCGGGAGTGATCCCTCGCGCGGTAATTTCCACAACGCTCTCGGTCGCGTCGTCCACGCGGTCGTAAATGGCAAGCAGTGTTTTGATTGCTTCGGGTGTCCTGGTTAATTTCACCGTGATTTCAGTGACGAAGGCGAATGTTCCTTCCGATCCGACGAAAAGACCGGTTAGATCGTAGCCCGGAGCATCCAGTGCTTTGCCGCCGGCTCGGATTATTTCTCCAGTGGGCATCACCAGTTCCAGGCTGAGCACGTGATTGGCCGTCACACCATAGGCCAGCGTGTGTGGCCCGCCGGCATTCTCGGAGACGTTGCCGCCGATCGTGCACGCTTTCTGGCTCGAAGGATCGGGAGCGTAATGCAGCCCCGCATGTTGGACGGCCAGCGACAAATCGGAATTCACCACGCCCGGCTGAACCACCGCGCGCTGGTTTTCGATGTCAATTTCCAGGATGCGGTTCATCCGCGAGAAAACGACGAGAATTCCTCCGTGCCGGGCGAGCGCTCCGCCGGAAAGGCCCGTCCCGGAACCGCGCCCGACCATCGGAATGTGGTGACGATTCGCCAGCTCGACAATCTTCACCACGTGCGCCGTCTCGCGCGGAAAAACAACGCAATCCGGCCGCGCGATTTCCACGGATCCGTCGTACTCGTAAAGCATTAGATCGTCCTGCGTGTGCAGCACGCCTTGTAGGCCCAGGAGCTCTTGGAGTTCGCGAAGGAGTTTTGCGTCCATGGATTGCGCGAGGGAGAAATGCTTCGCGCCTCTTGGGCCACTATAGTCGCGCGTCCGGCGCAGAGTCAACGAGCGCTTCATTGTGTGGCCACTGCGTTGACACCTCTCTCAATTCTATGCTACTGACCAACTTTTACTTTTGCACTCTGAGGTGATGCTTGAGCAAGCCAAAGGTCCTATCGACGCGCCCCCTTTTCGAAGCGGCGCGAAAAATTCTCAACGAACATTTCGAAGTGGAATATTGGAAAGATCCGGAGCGCATTTCGCGCCACGAGCTGCTCAAGCGCGTGGCAGGCAAAGACGCGCTGGTCTGTTTGCTGACGGAAAAAGTGAACGAAGAGTTGCTCGAGGCCGCGCCCAGGCTGCGCATCGCGGCCACCGTCTCCGTAGGCCACGACAATATTGATCTCGCGGCTTGCACCAAACACAAAGTGGTGGCTACGAACACTCCCGGCGTGCTTGACGACACCACCGCTGATTTCGCCTGGACGCTCATCATGGCGGTGGCGCGCAGGCTGATCGAAGCCGATGCCTGGATGCGCTCCGGAACCTGGCCGGGCTGGGATCTGGACCAACTTTGCGGTGGCGATGTCTGGGGGAAAACACTTGGAATCATCGGATTTGGCAGGATTGGGCGAGGAGTTGCGCGGCGCTCCCAAGGCTTCAACATGCGGGTTATATATCATGACGCGCAGCGCGTCTCTCCCGAGGTGGAAAAAGAGCTTCACGCGGAGTTCGTCGATCTTGACCGGCTCTTCGCCGAATCGGATTTCATCTCCGTGCATGTTCCGTTGCTCCCCTCCACCCGCCACCTGATCAACGCCCAGAATCTGGCCAAGATGAAGCCGACCGCCTACCTGATAAATACTTCACGCGGGCCAGTGGTTGACGAAGCCGCATTGGCCGCGGCGCTGCAGGCCAAAAAGTTAGCAGGCGCTGGCCTCGACGTTTATGAAAATGAGCCCAAGGCCCACCCGGCGCTGATTGAGCGCAAAGACGTGATCCTGGCCCCGCATATCGCTAGCGCTTCGGTGGAAACGCGCACGAAGATGGCGGTGATGGCAGCGGAAAATGTCGTCGCGCTTTTCCAAGGTAAGCGGCCCCCCAACGCGCTGAATCCCGAAGTGCTTGGATAGCGCCATTCATCCTGCGGTCGCCATTCCGCGCTAGTTTCGATCGATTGATTCAGGGAGCCGTGGTTTTGCAAGACTTGAAGCACATCGCGCTGAAGATATTCCAAGAAACGCTGGCCGCCATCGATATTCGCGCCACGCTGATCGACAAACTTGCTCGCAGTGGCACTTGCATCCAGGTTGCAGACCGCACGATTGATCTCGCCGCCTATCGAGAAATCGTTGGGATCGCAATCGGCAAGGCTGCGTTCCCTATGGCCGAAGGTCTCGCGGACCTGCTGGCGCCGGATTTTGGAGTAAGCGGTATTCTGGTTGCGCCCGCTGCACCGGCGAAGGCTCTGCCCGGCTGGGAAACGATCGTCGCGGGCCATCCGGTGCCGACGGCAGAAAGTTTTCGCGCGGGGCGCGCAATTCTGGCGCGGCTCTCGGCCTGTGACGAGCGCACACTTATTTTCTTTCTACTCTCTGGCGGTGGCTCGGCGCTTGTCGAGCAGCCGCTGGATAGCGATATTTCGCTGGAAGATTTTCAGCAGCTTCATCGTGCGCTGGTCACTTGTGGCGCGCCGATCGAACAGATCAACGCCGTGCGCAAACATCTTTCCGCTACAAAGGGCGGCCGCTTGGCCGCGGCCGCGCCAAGAGCGACGAAAGTCTCACTGGGCGTTTCCGATGTTCCGCAAGGCCACGAATCGGCGCTGGCCTCCGGGCCCACGTTGCCTGATCCTACGACGGTGCAAGATGCCGAGCATGTGGTGCGGGAATTCTCCTTGCTTCCTAAGTTGCCGCCGGCAATTCGAGAAAAATTTATTGGACGAACACTTCGCGAAACTCCCAAGGAAGGCGATCCGGCATTCGATCGTGCCTATTTCATGCTGCTGCTCGGCATGCACGATTTGTTTCATCACGGCCATCAAGCTGCCGGAGCACACGGATTTTTTACGATGTGCGACGATTCCACCGACGGCTGGCCGCTCGACAAAGCGGCTGATTTTCTGCTCGCGCAGCTTGCCGACCTTCAACTTACCCAGCCCGGAAAGCCGGTCGCTGTGATTTCAGACGGAGAAGTGAGCAGCCCGGTGACGGGCAACGGCTTGGGTGGTCGAAACTCGGCTTTCGTTCTCGCGTGCGTCGAAAAAATCGCAGGCCGGCGGATCGCCGTACTCAGCGCGGGAACGGACGGAATCGACGGAAATAGCCTGGCCGCTGGCGCTGTGGCCGATGGCGAAACTCTCTCTCGCGCGCGAGTGGCGAATCTTGTTCCCGCGGAGTTTTTTCGCCGCAGCGATGCTTATACCTTCTTCGAGCGGCTCAGCGATGCGATCATCACTGGGCCGACGGGAAATAATCTCCGCGATTTTCGCATCCTTCTCACTGGCTAACGGTCTCGCCACATCTCGTCGCGGTCTCTAAGAGCCTCGATTGACCTGATCCGCTCCTCCGCCTCTCGCAACAAACACCCAATTGATTGAAAGCTTTTCGCTCGTGCTGTCTCGCCGTGTTGTCCACTCATCTAGGACAGGTGCGAGGTACAGGTATTGGGACTGTCCTACA
>JBGQGW010000072.1:0-14992 GCA_041497605.1 Terriglobia bacterium
CGGCCTAGTCTTTCGGCTCGGCGCCGAGATCTCCGAACGGCCACAGGCCAAACGCTTTCAGGAATGCGTCCTGTTTTTTCTCGGTCAACATGCGCGCCGTTTTTTCCGCCGGCCAGGGAGTGTCGAGCCGCTCGGGGCGGCCGGCGATCCAGAATGCGGTGACCGCCATGATCGTTGCGTTGCGAATCAAAATATCAGGTTTTACTTTGTCGAAGGTGTCCACTGCGGAATGGTGCGTGAATTTGTAATCGGGTGAATCTTGCCCCAGGTTAATGCCGGGCAGACCCGCTAGTATGAATGGACCGGTATCAGTGCCGAAGACCGGATCGTCATTGACGTCGATATCGCCGAATGCCTGGATATACATCGCGAATTGCTGCAAGGCGGGAACCAGATCGGTGCGGCCTCCGAGTTCGAGCGCGTTGACCGGTCCTTGCCCATTATCGAGGATGATGGCGGCGATATGATTGGCCATCTCATTCTGATGAGTCTTCACATAGGCGAAGGAACCGAGCAAGCCTTCTTCCTCTCCCGTGAAAAGAACGAAGCGAATGGTGCGCAGGGGTTTGAAACCGGACTTCAGAATGGCTTCTGCGGCGCCCAGGGCGACGGTGACGCCGCAGCCATTGTCGGTGGTGCCCGCGGCGAGATCCCAGGAATCCAGGTGCCCACCGGCAACGATAATTTGCTCGGGGAATTGCGTGCCGCGGATTTCTCCGACGACATTGGCGGATTCCACGGGACCGCTGGTCACACGATTCTGCACGGAGATGCGAATACGAATGGCCTTCCCGCGATCCAGGAAACGCTCGAGCTGGTCCTGATCCTCGGCGCCCATGCTGACGACGGGGATGTCATAAAAAGTGTCAAAACCCATCGCGCCCGTATGCGTCATGTTCATGCCGACGGATTTCGAGCCGGCTTGTCCGCCGATGACGGCAAGGGCGTGAGCCGCGTAAGCAGTCTTGAGAAACGGTCCGAATCTTGCGAAAGCCAGCATGCCGCCCTGTTTCGGGAATCCACGTTTCACGATGAGGAGAATTTTGCCGGCCCAGTGCGAGGAGTTCTGCTGGATCTCGTCGTCAATTTGATTGATGTTGACGGCAACGACGTCGGCTTCGACGCTGCCTGTTGTCGATCCGGTCCAACCCATGGAATCGATCAGCAGGCGATGGTGAACGGGAGAGAGGAGTTCGGCTTCCGCGGAGCCGCGCGTCCAGCCGCGCGAAATCTGCCACGTCTCGGCGTGAACATTTTCAAGGCCCATCGAGCGCATGCGGGCAAGTCCCCATTCGACCGCCTTGGCGGCTTGCGGCGTGCCGGTAACGCGGCCGCCAATGTCGTCGCTCAATTCCTGGAGATAGCCATAGGCGTGAGAATCCATCATCCCCTCACCGGCAATCGCGGAGAGCGCTTTAAGAGTGCCATCCTCCGCGGGCGAGGGAGGCTCGGTGGAACCGGGCGCGGCCAGCGCGGAGCGAGCCGATAAACTCAGCAAAGTCAAGAGGCTGAGCGAGCAAAGGGATCGACAAATCATTCATGCTCTCCTTTAGGCGAATCGAGCGTCAAATGTGTAGAGAGTCGAGGCATTCTGGCAAAAGGATCCCCGGCTGTCAAAAGAACAAACACCTGATTCTGGAGTTCGCAACTTTGTTTTTGGACGGAGCATCTTAGCTGTTTGTAAGGGGGATATGTGGCGAGGGGTTTTTTCGAGACCGCATATCTGGATCAAGCCCATGAAACACGAAAATCCGGGCCCTAGCTGCTTTTTGCTCTGCTAGATCGAGGCTTTTCAATCCGCCGAAATCGAATTTCATTCCCCGGAAAACAGGGCAGGGCGGAAGCATGGGAAAGAAAAATATTTCATAACGCCGGGCCAGCGGCCCGGCTGTAATTTGTAAAAGGAGAAAGAATATGTGGAGGGAAGGAATCAATGTTCGCCGATCGGTGGCGGTGATCGCCCTGATCATTACGCTCGGAATCGGCGGAATCGCCGGCGTGTGGGCCTTTGGCCGCAGTAACTCAACGGTTTTCGGCGCGCCGAAGGTTCCGTTTGCGGTGGCTGCCGACCACGCCATCAACGTTGGTCCATTTATCAACGGTTTCGCGTCAGTAGTGAAACCCGCACTGCCGGCGGTTGTAAATATTTCGTCATCGAAAATTGTCAAGGCCCAGAACGGCATGCAGAATTCACCCATGTTCAACGATCCATTTTTCCGGCAATTTTTTGGCGACCAATCTGGTGATGGTCCCCAGCCGCGAAATCAACGCGAGAGGAGCCTGGGGTCGGGCGTGATCGTGAGCCAGGACGGATATGTTCTGACCAACAATCACGTGGTGGACGGAGCGAGCGAAATCCGGGTCTCGCTGAGCGACAAGCGGGAATTCCAAGCCAAGGTAATCGGCACGGATCCGAAGACGGACGTCGCGGTTCTGAAGATCAATGCCGAGGGGCTGCCGACGATGCCGCTGGGTGATTCCTCGAAGTCCCAGATCGGCGACGTTGTATTGGCGATTGGCGATCCCTTCGGCATCGGCGAGACGGTGACGATGGGAATTATCAGCGCCACCGGCCGCAGCGTTCCAGGGATGGAGCCGGGTGGTTATCAGGATTTCATTCAGACAGACGCGTCGATCAATCCCGGCAATTCGGGCGGCGCGCTCATCAACGTCTCCGGCAATTTGATTGGGATCAATACCGCCATTTTGACGGGCGGAGGCGGCGGAAATCAGGGCATCGGTTTCGCCATCCCGATTGATCTGGCGCGCAACGTGATGGAACAAATCCTGCAGCACGGTCACGTGGTGCGAGGCTATCTGGGAGTCAATATCCAGAATGTGACGCCGGAACTCGCCAAGGCGTTCGGCATAAAAGAAAATCGCGGCGCGCTGGTGGCGGATATCTCGCCGGACACGCCGGCGGCGAAGGCCGGGATTCAAAAGGGCGACGTAATTCTTGGACTGAATGGCCAGCCCGTCGAAGACATCAACCAATTGACAATGCATATCACGCAGATGGCCCCCGGAAGCACGGCGCATTTGCAAGTTCTCCGCAACGGAGAGACGCGCGACATGTCCGTAACTCTGGGCCAGTTGCCCGAAAAGAATGGCCGCACTGAAAAGTTGGGGTCGAATAAGGGAAGCAGCAGCGCGCTGGAAGGTGTGCAAGTAGAAACCCTGACGTCAGACGTGGCACGACAACTGGAACTTCCAGCCTCAACCAAAGGAGTTGTCATCACCGGCGTAGATCCATCGAGCGCAGCAGCCGATAGCGGTTTGCGGCGCGGCGATGTGATCCAGGAAGTGAACCGCCATCAGGTGGCCAATCAGGGCCAATTCGAAGAAGCATTCTCCGGCGCCAAAGGCCAGCAGGTTTTGCTGTTGGTCAATCGCGGAGGGACGACGCTTTACTTGGTGATCGGTGGAGGCAGCCAGTAGGAATACAGGCCGGGGCACGGCATCGGCCGTGCCCCAGCCTTCCTCCTCATCTGCTCGCCCCTTGTAAATTGAGTTGATCTGAAGGCTCGGAATTGGGTATCCTCATTGTCGAAGTATTGCAACCCCGCCTGCAATAGCCTCATCACTAGATATGGATCTGGACGCGATAATGCGAAGCACCCGTTTGGGGAAGTCCTGAATGGGGCGTTGCTCCAGAAAGCGGAAAGAGAAACAGTAGTGGCCGAAAATCAGGAGGAAAGCCCGACTCCTCAAGTTCGTATTAGTAGTTACAACAACGGTTTCAACAGCTAGTACCAAAGTTCTATTTTCCCCAGCCCTCCGGTCTAGTACCAATGGTTGTGCGGCGCGGTGTTGTGCGCGTCTACAGCAAATTTGGGAATTAGTTCAGGAGCTGTCATGATTGGAAAGTCGACAATACTTGGAAATAATTCTCGTGCGCCGTTTACGCTTCTGCAGGATGGCCAGTCCCGCGCCAGCTTCTTCAGTGCAGGCTTCGGACTGGAATGCCTGGCACTCTTGATCGTGATCTGGATCCCGGCGCTGCTCCCTCAGAAGCTCGATCTCTATAAAGGGTTTGCAGTTACACCCATTATGGCGCCGCCCGTTACCCCCTGGAAACCGCAGCCGGCGGCATTGAAGAAGCCGATCCCTGTGCGGGAAAAGCTTGTGCCGAAAATGACTCCGGCTCCGAAAATGAAGCCGATCGAAGTGGCCGTCGTAACGGCGAAACCCAAGGTGATGACCCCTGTCTTTACATCGCCAGTCGCAAGGCCCGCCACGGGGCATCGTAATACCCCAAAGCCAGAGGCACCGGAACTTGTGGCACGGTACATGGATGCCAAGCCGACATCGCTGGGCAGCTCCGCAGTCCCAACGATCCGCAAACCACGCGAAGACGTACAAACCGGCGGCTTCGGCGATCCCAATGGAGTTCCGGCAAACGGACGCACCGACAAGAGAGCGAACATTGCGCAGCTCGGCTCCTACGACCTGCCGCCAGGCCCAGGCAATGGGAATGGCAGCGGCGGTTCAAAGGGAGCCAAGGGAGTGATCGCCAGCGCCGGATTTGGCAACGGTGTAGCCGTGGGTGGAACCGGCGGGCAGAGCGGCGGCGGACAACGCGCCGTGAAGCAGGGTGTGTTCCAGGACGAGAAAGCGAGCAACGAGCCGAAAGTGAAGAATGCTGCGGCAACGACGAATCGTTCGGATCCAGTCGAAATCTTGTTCAAACCCAAACCCGGTTACACCGACCAGGCCCGGCAGAAAAAGATTGAAGGAGAAGTGCTCCTAGAGGTGGTGTTTACGTCATCAGGCGAAGTACGAGTGTTGCGAGTGATTCAGGGCTTGGGTTACGGTTTAGATGAGACGGCACAGGCAGCGGCGAAGCAGATTCGCTTCCGCCCTGCGCGCTCAGACGGCCAACCGACGGATTTTACAGCGACTGTACACATTCGATTTGAATTGGCGTACTAAGGGGAGAGAAAGCGATGCGCACTTGGGTAAAATTCTTTTTAGTTGCGGCACTTGTTGCCGTGGTTCCCAGTTGGGCGGGCGCACAAGAGCAGCCACCCGCGCAACAGCAACCACCTGCACAACAGCAACCGCCCGCACAACAGCAGCAGCCCGCACCAGAGCAGCAGCCCCCACAAGGGCAACAGCCTGCACAAGGGCAGCAGCAACAGCAACAGGGGAACATCAATCATGTTATCGACCAGATTGCTGCGCGGGAGCGTTCCGAAGTGCGAATGCTTCAAAAGTACAGTCCTCTTATCGAGACCTACATCCAAGATATGCGGCCTGACAAGGAACTGGGCGCGGTTCCGGAGCACGACCATTACTTTCTGGGAACCGCTTACCTGAAAGAGGGCGTCGTCGAGCGTTCGATGACGGATAAGAAGAAGGGCCTGGCGCGGAAGTTGAATCCGGCTTCCTTCCTGGCAGCGGCGTTTTCCTCCGACTACCTGCCGGAGGGATTCCTGCAAATGATTTACATCGATGCCAACGGCTTCGACCGGCAGCACTATCATTTCGAATATGTGCGCCGTGAATTTCTGGGTGAAGTCCGCTGCTTGATTTTCGATGTCCAGCCGCTGCCGAAATCCGGCAACGGACGATTCAAAGGGCGCATCTGGGCGGAAGATCAGAATTACAACATCGTGCGATTCAACGGGACCTACGTGCCGGAGCGCACTCTGCACGGCCTGAACGTCCATTTCGATAGCTGGCGCGTGAATGCAGTCCAAGGAGCCTGGCTGCCGGCTTATGTTTACAGCGAAGAAGGCGACCTGAGAGATTTCATGTTCGGGCATGCCCGCTTCAAGGCGCAGACCCGGTTGTGGGGTTATGACCGCCAGCATTCCGGACACCAGGAAGAATTCAGCGACCTGAAAGTGGAATCAGTGACGCCGGTGAAAGATCAGGCGGAAACATCGCAGGATCGCTCGCCGATCGATGCGGAACGCGCCTGGAATCGCCAGGCCGAGCAAAACGTGATTGACCGGCTGGAAACCGCCGGTTTGATCGCGCCGGTGGGCGAAGTGGACAAAGTGATGGAGACGGTGATCAACAATGTGGAGGTGACCAACAACCTCGACGTTCAGCCCGAAGTCCATTGCCGCGTTCTGCTGGTTTCGACGCTGGAATCTTTCTCGATCGGCCATACGATTGTGATGAGCCGCGGCTTGCTCGATGTCCTGCCGGATGAAGCCAGCCTGGCCGCCATGCTGACTCACGAACTCGGCCACGTCATGCTCGGGCATCCTTTCGATTCCGCGTGGGCGTTCAGCGATCGGACGATGTTTCCGACCGAGGAAGTCTTGCGCGAGTTCAGTTTCCATTCCACTCCGAGCGATGAGGATATGGCCAGCAAGAAAGCGCTCGAACTGCTGAGGAATTCGCCGTACAAAGACAAGCTGCAGAGCGTGGGCCTTTTCCTTCGCCAGCTTAATTCTCAATCGAAACAGCTGACCTCGTTGGTGGACCCGCACCTGGGCAACCGCGTTTTCAACGTTCCGGACGTCGAGAATAGCGCTCCTCAGCTTCAGCCGGCAAAGCTTGACCAGATTGCCGCGCTTCCGCTGGGTGCGCGCGTGAAGGTGAATCCGTGGAACGATCGCGTGGAATTGCTGAAGTCCAAACCGGCTGCGCTTCTTTCGGAACGGGAGAAGATGCCGTTTGAAGTGACTCCGTTCTACCCGTATCTGACGCGAGCGACTGCCGTGGGCGCGGCGGCGGCGATTCCGGCCGACGATCCGGCGAAAACGGATCTCGCGAAAAAAGAACAACAGTAGATTGCTCCTTCGAATACCGGCCCGGCGATTGTTCTCCTCGATCGCCGGGTCTTTTCTTTTGGGGGGCCCGGCGGTTCATCCGAAAATATCCGCAGCAATTCGCCTCAGTGATTCTGCAAGCCCGCGCCAGGAGCGCCTGGAAGAGAAGTCAACGCGGACTCCCGGCCACCGCGCCCTGCTCGATTAAGTTCCCAAGTCTCCAGCGAATGAGCGAAACTGGGGACCGCATGAGGCACCACTCCCTGCTCGAATATGTCGAAGCCTACTCCCGGCGAGGGAAAGAAACGGCCTTTGTGCACCGGCGCGGCTATCGCACGGTGCGCTGGTCTTATTCCCGGGTCGCCCGCGCGGCGGCGCAATTCGCGCGTGAACTGGAAGCAAGGCAGGTGAGCCGTGGCGATCGCGTCCTGTTGTGGGGCGAAAATTCGGCCGAGTGGGTAGTGGCATTTCTGGGTTGCGCGTTGCGCGGCGCGGTGGTGGTGCCGATGGACAAGATCGCTACCGTGGAATTTGCGCGGCGCGTTGCGCAGCAAGTGGATGCGAAGCTGGTGGTGCGCTCGCGCGACGTGCCGGGATTCGATTCCGCTCTACCCGAGATCGAGCTGGAAAGTCTTGAAGAGACGCTGGCACAACGATCGAGCGAATCTTACCCGGCGCCTGCCATCGAGCGAACGGACACGCTTGAGCTTGTCTTTACTTCGGGAACCACCGCGGAACCGAAAGGCGTGGCCATTTCACACGGGAATTTGCTCGCGAATCTGGAGCCGCTGGAAGACGAAATTCAGCACTATTTGAAATACGAGCGGATCGTTCATCCGGTCCGATTCCTGAATTTGGTACCGTTGAGCCATGTGTTCGGCCAGCTTATGGGAATTTTTATTCCGCAATTGCTGGGCGGCACAGTGATCTTTTCCGATACGCTGAATCCCGCGGAAGTGATTCGTACGATCAAGAGCGAGCGCGTCTCGGTGTTGGTGACGGTGCCGAGGCTAGTGGAATCGCTTCGCGACAAAGTGCTCCGTGATCTGGAGGATGCCGGCCGCCTGGAAAACTTCCAGAAAGATTTTGAGAAGGCGAATGGAGAAAAATTTCTGAAACGCTGGTGGCGCTTTCGCCGGATTCACCGGCAGTTCGGCTGGAAATTCTGGGCGATGATTTCGGGTGGGGCGGCGCTGGGAGCCGACGCCGAACTTTTTTGGAAGCGCCTGGGATATGCGGTGATCCAGGGCTATGGGCTGACGGAAACCGCCGCGCTGGTGAGCGTCAGTCATCCGTTCCGGCTGGCGGAAGGCTCGATCGGCAAGGCGCTGCCGGGCATGGAAGTGCGCCTCGATGACAGCGGTGAAATTCTGGTTCGCGGAGAAAATGTCTCCGCCGGTTATTGGCAGGAACAGCGGCTGGAACCGGTGGCGGGAGAAGGCGGCTGGTTCCACACCGGCGATCTGGGCGAACGCGATCCTGAGGGAAATCTGTATTTCAAAGGACGCCGGAAGAATGTGATCGTGACGCCGGCGGGAATGAATATCTATCCGGAAGATCTGGAAGCTGCGCTGCGACGCGAACCGGAAGTGCGCGATGCGGTTGTGGTGGGGCTCGAGCGCGACGGAAATGCGGAGCCGGTCGCGGTCCTTCTGCTGCGTGACCCCAGTGCTGACGCGGGAAGAATTGTGGCACATGCAAACGAGTCGCTTGCGGAATTTCAGAAAATGCGGCGATGGCTGGTGTGGCCGGAGCAAGAATTCCCGCGTACGCCGACGCAGAAGCCGCTGGCGCGAGAGATTCAACAGGCCGTGGCTGCTCGATTGGGAATGCTGGGCTCGACGGAATATTCCGGCGAGCCGCAAAGCCCGCTTGCCGACTTGCTGGCGCGCATTTTGCCGCGCTCAGGAGGAACTTCGCAGAAAGTCTCGCCGGATGCCCGCCTGGATAGTGATTTGAATCTTAGCTCGGTCGATCGCGTGGAATTGCTGGGCGCGCTGGAGGATCGCTACCAGTTGGATTTGAGTGAAGCGGGATTTTCCGAAGCGAAGACAGTGGGTGACCTGGAGCGGCTGTTGCGCGAGCGTCCCAAGCAGCACGAGAAATTCCCTTCCACGCGATGGGCGCAGCGCTGGCCGGTGACTTGGATACGGTTCGCGGTGTATTACTCGCTGGTATGGACGGCAACTTATTTGCTCGCCTGGCCGCGCATTCGCGGCGGCAAGAATTTGCGCGGCGTCCACGGCCCGGTTCTGGTGATTTCGAATCACATCACTATGGTCGACGTGGGCCTTATTCTAGCGGCGCTGCCTTTCCGGCTGCGGCACCGCCTCGCGACGGCGATGGATGGGGAACGGCTGCGATCGATGCGGTATCCATCCATCGGCTTGAACATATTTCGCCGCACGCTCGAACGCGTGAAATATGCGCTGGTTGCTGCGCTCTTCAATGTGTTTCCCCTGCCGCGAAAATCGGGCTACCGCGAAAGTTTTGCTTTTGTGGGCGATTCCGTGGATCGCGGGTGGAGTGTACTGGTGTTCCCTGAAGGAGAGCGAACGCGCACGGGCCGAATTGCGCCTTTTCGAGCGGGGATCGGGCTCCTGGCAACGCGACTGGGCGTGCCCGTAATTCCGATGCGGATTGATGGGTTATTCGAATTGGCGCAGACCGGAAAACATTTTGCGCGGCCGGGGCAGGTCCGCGTTAGCGTGGGCGAACCCATGCGCTTCGATCCGCGAACCGATCCGGAAGAAATTGCCCGAACGCTCGAGAAATGCGTGGCGTCACTTGCAGAGAAGCGTGCCGGATAAGTTCGACTACCCGGCAGCGGCGGGATAGTGTAGAAAAGAATTATTCCACTGACATGCTCGAACGACGATGGCTCCGCTGGATTCTGATTTTACTGGGATGGACGGCCATTGGGCTGTTCTTTACCAGCCAGTCCTACATCACCTACAAGTACGCGGGCGGCCGGGTGCTGCTGGGCGTCATCCTGAAGTTGCAGATGAGCGAGTGGTACGCCTGGGGCCTGATTGCACCGGCGCTGGTGTGGCTCGCGCGGCGATTTCCACTCGAACGCGGGCGCTGGGCGCGCAACCTGCCGGTCCACATCATAGCCAGCCTGGTGGTAGCGTTCCTGAAAGTGGGAATGGACAACCTGGTGCGCCATTATGTTCTGCTGATTCCGGGCAAGATGGCGCCCGCTTATAAACTGCACCTGAATCTCGTGACCTACTGGACAATCGTGGGCGCGACCGTGGGATTCGATTACTACCGCCGCTACCGCGAAGGAGAACTGCGGGCATCGCAATTGACGGCGCAACTGGCCGAAGCGCGTTTGCAGGCGTTGCAGATGCAGCTCCACCCCCATTTTCTGTTCAACACGCTGAATTCCATTTCGACTCTGGTCCATCGCGATCCCGAAGCCGCGGACCGCATGATCGCCCGGCTCAGCGAACTGCTGAGGATGACGCTCGAAGACGGGGGCGTGCAAGAGGTGCCGCTGCAAAAGGAACTGGAATTCCTGGAACGATATCTTGAAATTGAGCGCACGCGTTTCGCCGACCGGCTGACGGTACGCATGGAGATCGCGCCGGAAACGCTCAACGCGAGAACACCTTACCTGATTTTGCAGCCACTGGTGGAGAATGCGATTCGCCACGGAGTGGCGCCACGATCGCGGCCGGGCTGTGTGGTGGTGCGCTCGAGCCGGCAGGACGGCATGCTGGTGCTCGAAGTGCAGGATGACGGTCCGGGTCTCGCAACCGGCGCCGGAGGCGCGAGCAAGCCGAAAAATGGAGTGGGAGTTTCCAGCATCCGGGCCCGGTTGGAACAGCTCTACGGCAGCTCCCACCGATTTGAGCTGAAAAACGGGGCCGATGGCGGAGCCATTGCCGTGATTGCCCTTCCCTTTAAGACCGCATCTACAGGGAATGGAACCCGAGGAGTTGATGAAACTTCGAATCCTGATCGTCGATGATGAGCCGCTGGGACGCGAGCGAATCCGGACGCTGCTGGCGGGCGATCCCGAAGTCGAAATCGCCGGTGAATGCGCGGATGGCCGCCAGGCGGTCGAGGCGATTCGCACGCTCAAGCCGGATTTGATATTCCTCGATGTGCAGATGCCGGAAATGGACGGCTTCGCGGTGCTCGAATCGCTGGATGCCGAGGAAATTCCCGCGACGATCTTCGTGACCGCGTACGATCGCTACGCCGTGAAAGCGTTCGAAGTCCACGCCGTGGATTATCTGCTGAAATCGTTTGACCGGGAGCGTTTTGCCGCCGCGCTGGCGCGAGCGAAGGCCGATCTTGCCCGCGGCAAAAAGCGCGAAATCGAGCCGCGGCTCGTTTCGCTGCTCGAAGCATTCGAGGCGCGGAAAAAATATATTGGGCGGCTGGTGGTGAAATCCGGCGGGCGGATCATTTTTTTGCGCGTCGAGGAGATTCACTGGATCGAAGCCATGGATAATTATGTGCGATTGCACGCGGGAGAGCAGGCGCACACCGTGCGCGAGACGATGCAATCACTCGAAGGGAAACTCGACCCGGCGAAATTCGCGCGCATCCATCGTTCCACGATCGTGAACCTCGATCGCGTCCAGGATCTGCGTCCGCTCTTCCATGGCGATTATGCCGTCCGGCTGCGCGACGGCACCGAACTCACACTCAGCCGCAGTTACCGCGAAAAGTTGCCCGAGCCTCTCGGCTCCGGCGGCTGACTCCGGAGCAATGGCATAATCCGGTCCGCCCCAGTAGAACTGTATCTTGCCCCTTCCTGAACAGCATTCACCCCAAATCGATTGGAATTCTCCGGCAAGAAGAATAGAAATCGCTCACCAGAGGTGTGGCTTCCGAAATCGGCCTTCTGGCCGCGGCTGAGAGAAGCGAATCGTGGGTATTGGAAAAGGAGCGTTTATGAATCAGCGGAGGAACAGGCCGATTGGATTCCGGAAATTGGCGATCGTCTGCGCTGCTCTTTTCTGCATTTTGTTCGTGACTTGCGCGGGGGTTGGCATGCCGCGAAGCTCCGGAAAAACGCAGGATCAGAAACAGCAGGCTCAGGCACTGCTGCCTCTTCCGGCGTCGCAAACGCGGGATCTCCCCATACCGCCGCCCATGCACCAAGAGCGGCCCTTCTCGGAATGGGACGAGAAGCCAGCGCCGCCTACCGAGAAGAAAACGGCGGGTGAATACTACAAGAACGTTCAAATCTTGAAGGACATGCCCGCCCCGAACCTGATGGCGGTGATGAAATATTTTTGCGGGGCGCTTTATGTCCGCTGTGAGCACTGCCACGTGGTGGGCGAATGGAGCCGCGATGACAAGCCGGAGAAACAAACCGCGCGCAAGATGCTCAACATGGTGGGAGTGATTGATGGACAATTTTTCGCGGAGAAGCAGGGCCCGACCTGCTGGACGTGCCACCGCGGAAACGCGAAGCCGGAGTTTTAACCACAAGCGCCGCGGAGCGGCCGGAGCAACTTCCTCCCCACTACGGCCGCCCGCGGCGACCCCGCCGCCGCAAACAAGCAAGAATGGAGTTCACTAAGAAGAGTGGTCCAGGGGAAGCCGAAGGCGAGCCTCGCACCCTTTGCCTGAAGTTTTATTTTCGAGGCCGAGCGTGCCGCCGTGTGCTTCCGCGATCTGGCGGCTCAGCACGAGTCCGATACCCGTGCCGCCCTGCTTGGTGGTGAAAAACGGGACGAAAAGGTTCGTCAAGTTGGGAATTCCGGGACCATCATCCTGCACCCAGACTTCCAGATATCTTTGTTTGCGCCGCCAGCCCACGCGCACACCACCGCCCGTTTCCAGCGATGCGTCCACGGCGTTGCGCACCAGATTAATCAATAATTGTTCGAGCTGGTCGGGATCGGCTTCGATCTTTAGCTCAGGACCGGACTGCAGTTGAACCTGCAGGCGCGGTTCGAGTCCCACGACACGCCGGATCCATGTGCTCACCTCCACCGGCTGCATGCGCGGGGGCGGCAGCCGGGCGAGGCGCGCGTAGGCACTCATAAACCGGTTCAGGCCCTCCGTGCGCGCGGCAACCAGATTCAAACCACTGCGCATATCTTCTTCCCAATCCGATGGGCGGTCGCGGCGCGCGATCAAGCCGCTCAAATTTTCGGCGACAGACTTGATGGGCGCGAGGGAATTGTTCAGCTCATGGCCGAGGACGCGAATCAGGCGCTGCCATGCCTGGCGCTCTTCTTCCCGCAGAGCGCGGCTCAAATCCGTGATCACCACAATCTCGTGCGGCAAACCGCCTTCGCGGAAATTGCCGCGATGGATTTCCCAACGTCCCGCCTTGCCCGGGAAAGCAATTTGCTCGATGCGCGGAGTATCGCCTTCCAGGCACTCCAGGAGCCCCAGTTCTTCCGCGGTGTGGCCGATGATCAGCTCGGCCGGCTGATTGAGGATGCGCTCGCCGGCACGATTGATCAGGCGCAGGCGCGAGGTGCCATCGAACGCGAAGACGGCCACGTCAATTTCCTCCATCACCTTCCGCAACAGAGCGGTGGCTTCCACCGCGCCCAGCCGCTGCTGCCGCAATGTTTCGCCCAAAGCGTTCACTTCGCGGAGAACTTCACCCAGGGAGTCATCTCGATCCGCGCCACGAGCGCGAATCGAGAAGTCGCCTTCGCGGAGGGCGGCGAGCAGATTGGAAAGAGTGCGGAGAGGAAAAGCGACGCGCTGCTGGACGTTGAAGGCGAAGCTGAGCCACATCCCCACGATGAAGACCGTCAACGTCCACTGCAATTTAGGCGAATAGCCGCCAACCCAAAGAAGCACCAGCGCGATGCCCGAGCCGGCCGCGCCTGCCAGGAGGGCCTGTATCAGGATGCGGCGCTCGTAGGGAAGCGGTTTCACAGGTTGTATTTTTGCAAACGTCTGTAGAGCGCGCTGCGGCTCAGGCCCAGCGCCTTGCTGGCCTGGCTCACGTTTCCGGCATAGCGGGCCAGGGCTTTCTGGATCAGAACGCGCTCCACTTCTTCCAGGCCCATTTCTTCGAGACGGAAGGGCGCTTCGCGCACCGGGCGCAATCCCAGGTCGCTGGCCATCACTTGCTGGCCTTGCGCCAGCAGAACCGCGCGCTCCACGGCGTGGTCCAGTTCCCGGATATTGCCGGGCCAGGGATGATCGAGGAGCATCTGCATCGCCACCATTTCGAAGCCATTGAGCTGCTTGCGGTAACGCTGCGCGGATTGCCGCAAGAAATGCATCGCCAGAAGCGGAACATCTTCCTTCCGCTCGCGCAACGGCGGCAAGTGAATTTCAATCGTGTTCAGCCGGAAGAGCAAGTCCTCGCGAAATCGTCCCGCGCCAACTTCCACGTTCACGTCCGCATTGGTGGCGGAGATGATGCGCACGTCGACGCGCCGGGTGGTGGATGATCCCACTCGCTCGAGCTCGCCGGTTTCCAGCACGCGCAGCAACTTGGCTTGCAGGTTCATCGGCACGTTGGCTATTTCATCCAGGAAGAGCGTGCCGCCATCCGCCAATTCGAATCGCCCCACGCGATCCACTTTGGCGTCGGTGAAGGCGCCTTTCACGTGGCCGAACAGCTCGCTTTCAAAAATGCCTTCGGGCAGGCCGCCCGCGTTGACCGTGACCAGGGATTTTCCAGCGCGCGGGGAGAGCGCGTACAAAGTGCGCGCCACCACTTCTTTGCCGGTCCCGTGTTCACCGGTGATCAAGACGTTCGCATCCGACGGGCCTACGCGCGCGATCAATTCCTTCACCGGGCGCATGGAGGCGGCTTCGGCGATCAAGGTGGGGCGCCCATCCGCGCGCAGCAAACGATTTTCCGCTTCCAGGCGCTGGCTCTTGCGCAGGGCGCGAGCCAATTCGATTTGCGTGCGCAGGATTGCGATTAGGCGCGCATTTTCCCAGGGCTTCTGCACGAAATCCTTGGCCCCGCGCCGCATCGCTTCCACCGCGAGTTCCAGGCTGCCCCAGGCCGTCATCACCACCACCGGGATGGTGCCGTCAATCGCGCGGATGCCGGAGAGCAAGTCGAGGCCTTCCTGGCCGGACGTGGTATCGCGCGCATAATTGAGGTCCATCAGCACGGCGTCGTGTTCGCGAGCTTCGAGCGCCGCGATTACGGCTGAAGGAGAGGCGACGGCTTCGATTTCGAATCCTTCGCCTTTGAGCAGGAGGCGCAAGGCCTCCCGGACGTCCGGCTGATCGTCGGCGACCAGAACTCGCATTGCATTGTGACGGCTGAATGCCATAGGCCCTTGAGTATCCTGTGATTTTAG
>JBGQGW010000073.1:0-14866 GCA_041497605.1 Terriglobia bacterium
GCAGCATCTTCGGCTGGAGCAGCCATACCAACTGGCCCTTTGGCGGGTTCACCGAACCCATTTCCAAACACGCCACGCCGCTCTTCTTCAGCGAAGTCACCAGCATCCGTGATCCCAGCGCGCTCGCAATCACCAAATCCACATTCGGCGCGTGGCCGAAGCACATTACCGACTTGGATTTCGTCTTGGACAATTCCTTCCAAAGCTCCGCCGCCTCGGCGGACGGCACAAGGCCGTTGGTGCGTTGAATCTTCTCCCGGGGGTAACCCAGAGTTTCCGCGGCAATTTCGGCTGTTTGGGCGGCGCGTAGAAATGGGCTCGTAATCAGCACATCCGGCTTAATGCCCTGTTCGCGCAGACCCAGCATGGCGGCGCGCGTCTTTTCAATTCCCTTTCGCGTCAGCGGGCGTTCCGGGTCGGGCGGAGCATCGGGGTCCGTGCGGTCGACTGCGGTACCGTGGCGAACGATGTAAAGGATCATGATTTACGCTACCTTCACTTTCCATTGCACTCTTCTGAAAACTGCCTTGAGATGCAATTCCCGTTCGAACAAAGAGGCCTTCCGTACCAGCCCCGTGTAATCCACCGGAGAACCATTGCGAAGCTGCAGGCGGAATATCGCCGTCCGGCCATCCACTTCCACATTCACGTTCGCCACTGCCTGGGCGTGATCGCTTTCCAGTTTTTCAGCGATCCGAAGCAGTGAAATTAATATTCGCACCTGCTTCCGCCGGTCCCCATCGAGAGATTCGTACAGCTTGTGGTTTGGCTGCGGTTCGTCTTTTTGATTGTGGTAACGGATCAGGCACGCCACCATGTCGCGCCGCCAGCCTGTCAATCCCGGAATCTCTCCGTTCCGCACCAAATACTCTCCGTGCCGGTGATGTGCTTTGGTGGAAATGAAATGCCCAACATCATGGAGAACCGCTCCCAGTTCGAGAACCAGCCGCAGTTCCGGGCCTAAGCGATGCAGCGGGTTCAGTTGGTCGAAGAGGGATAGTGCCAATCGCCGCACCTGCTCGGCATGTTTCGCATCGTAATCCAGGCGACGCGCAAACCACTGCGCGCCCGAAACCTGCACTCTTGCTTGCTCCTTCTCCTCTTCCGTCGAAAAATTCGGCGCATATTGCTCCGCCACCAGGCCGAGCAGCACTCCTTCGCGAACTCCCACTCCAGGCACCAGCATGTTCCGCAGGTTCAGCCATTTGGCCACCGTGCTCAGCACAATCGCGGCAATTCCCATCACTTCGGCGCGATCCTTGCGCACGCGGAATACCCGCATTCGCCCTGGCACGTCCAGGCGGAAAATCTGCCACATCCGGTCGCGCAGCAATCGAAGATTCAGCGTTTCGATCGAGCGGAATCGAGGACCGGAGGCGATCCGCGCCAGCGCTTCAGGATTTCCGCCGGTCGCCACTGACACCGCGCTTGAAAGATCAGGCTGCGAGGGCAGCACGGTATGCAGCACCGATAGGATGTGGAGGCTCAGCTTGTCGGCGGCGTCTTCGTCGATCACGCCCTTGCTGCCGAACGTTTCCATCAAACGCACGGTGCCAAGAGGCACCGTAAACGTGTGTTCCACCGCCTTGCCGCGCATGAAATTCAGCTCCAGGCTTCCGCCACCCAGATCGAGAATCAATCGCGGCGAAACATCCTTCCCCACTGCCCACAGAACCGCTGCGCGAACCAATCGCGCCTCCTCGGCCCCTGATATCACTTCCAGCTCGATCCCGGACTTTCGGCGGATGCGCTCGATTAAATCGTGACGATTCCGCGCTTCCCTCGCCGCGCTGGTGGCCACGGCTCGATAGGCAGCCACGTGATAGTGGTCCGTCATCGCGCGAAAATGCGCGAACGCTCGCGCCGCTTTCCTTTGCGTATCCGTGTCCAGAATGCGCCGCGTGAACGCGTTGTGGCCCAGGCGGACGGATGCGCGTTCCGTTACCAACTCCTGAATTTCAGTGGGAGAAGTCGCCCGCGCGATCACCATCCGTATGCCGTTCGATCCGGCGTCGATGGCGGCGAGATGAACGGGTGCGGCCAATGTTGTTATCGCCAGAGATGCGCGAGCGAATGCGATGGAGTGTAACGCGTGCCGCGAATGCCCAGCAAGGCCCCAATCTGCTTTCTCAATTCCTTGTTCACGGCCGGGACGGTGTTGTTGCCATCCAGCTCCACGAAATTGTGCAGCCGGCTCAAGCGCTCGAATTCTTTCTTCACCATGGACTGGTAACGAATGAACGATTGGAACAGATCGTTCGAGAGCGACATGTCCCGCCCGGCTTCCCAGTAGCTGATGCTGTGCGATTTCTTGAACTCGCGATCGAACGCGACTTCGGGCCGCACATTCAGCCAGAAAGTCAGATCGGGCCGCATCGCCATTTCATAAATCCCGTGCAGGTAATCTTCGTCCAGCCCCCGCACCGCCGCGCGCGCCACCAGGGTGAAGAAGTAACGGTCTGCCAGCACAACCATGCCTGAACGGAGCGCAGGCAGGATGCGGTGCTCCAGTTGATCGTAGAAATCAGTCGCGTACATCAGCGCCAGCGTCAATCGCGTCACCACGTTCTCCGCCAGCAGCACATCGATGTCTTTCGAAACCAGCGACGACCGCCGCAGGCCCATCGTCTGCACCGCGAATCCTTCCGATTCCAGCCATTCCGTCAGCAGTGCGATCTGGGTCGACCGGCCCGAACCGTCCGTGCCTTCCAGAACGATTAACGTGCCATGCAGTTCGGATTCATTCACTCCTGGAAGCGGCGTGCCGCAAAACCGCGACGGGAGTTCCGCCGGCAGCACGGCCTTCGCGCGCCTGGCTGCTTTCCCATTGGAGCCGGCAACGGTTGCAGCGGATTCCCCGGAGGCTTTTTTCGCGCGCTTCATGATTTTTTCGGAGCGAACCGCGACAAATCCACGCGCGATTCGACGATCTGGCGCATCTGCTTCTGCAACTTATTCACAGGTACAGTCCCGTCCATCAGCACGAAATGATCGGACTCCACCATTTGATCGTATTGATCCTGGATTCGCCCCTGAAATACGCGAAAACTTTCCGAGCGATCGAGCGAAATGTTCAAGTCCATCCCGGCTTCGTAATATTTTAATTTGGGCCGTCCGGCAACGATGCGGTTCACGGCCACGTCCAGCGGCGCGCGAAAGTAAAAAGTGATGTCGGGAATCGGCGCGAACCGATACAGGTTTCGCAGCCAGCGCGGCGAACATCCGCGAGCCGTGTCGCGCGCGAATGCCGTATAGATGTAGCGGTCCGCCAGCACCAGGTAACCGCCGTGCAGCAACGGCAAAATTTGACGCTCACAGCGATCCGCAAAATCCGCCGCGTGAATCAACGAAAATGTGCTGGGAGTCAGCAGCCGCCGTTGTTTCCCCCGCCGCGTCGCCGATTTCACCAGCGGCGAGGAATTCCATTCCGTAAAGTGGATGCGGTAGCCGCCAATCTCCAGCCAACGTTTCAGCAGGTAGAGCTGCGTGCTCTTTCCCGAGCCGTCGATTCCTTCCACCACAATCAAAGCGCCCTGATACGGGCGCCCGGATGATTCGGATTCCATGGGCGTGAGCCCCTCGGTTTCCGCGGGAAGCGTGATCGTGTTTCCGCTGGCTTTCATCGAGTTCCGTTTCATTTTAGGCGGCATATGTAAACATGCGGTAAATGCAATGTTTCAGCGGTGTTAACAACTTCATCCGGATCTGTCTCTTCGCGCCGGGACCCATCGAGCATTCTATCAGAGATTCGGAATTCGAATGGATTGGAGCGTTAAAACACCCCGCCGTCTGTTTCAATCTAGCAAACCTGTCCGCGCGATTCGACGAACGAAAGCCTCCGACACACCCCGCCTCTCCGGGCGCATGAATAGCAACAAATCCACATCCATTTGAATCGAAATGATCGCAAGCGTGTTAAAAATATAGGGAGCTTGCTCTATGCGAACATCTTTCAACTTCTTAACCTTGCTCATCGTTTTCCTGTTCTATCTTCCCCAGTCAACTCTTGCGCAGAAAAAAGACAACAGCCCCGAACAAACTCTCTTCCAATCCGCGAATCGAGATCGCGCAGCCCAGAGTTTGCCCCCGCTGAAATGGGACAGCGCGCTCGCCAGAGCCGCGCACCAGCATTCCGTCCGCATGGCTCAGCAAAACACTCTTTCGCATCAATTTTCCGGCGAGCAGAACTTGTCCTCGCGTTCGAAACAAGCCGGTGCCCGCTTCAGTTCGATCGGCGAGAATGTGGCCCAGGGCTCCGGCGCGGCGACTATCCACAAACAGTGGATGAAGTCACCGCTCCACCGCCGCAACTTGCTCGACCCCGATTTCAATTCTGTCGGAATCGCCGTGGTCGAACGCGACGGCATCCTCTTCGCTACGGAAGACTTCGCGCATTCGCTTTCCGACAAATCCCTGCAGGAACAGGAACAACAGGTAAGCGCAGCGCTCGAATTGCGCGGCCTGCACCTTCTCGATTACACCAGCGATGCTCGAAAATCCTGCCCGCTCGATCGCGGCTATGCCGGCAATCACATTCCTTCCTTCGTCATCCATTACCTTACGGCTGACCTCGATGCGTTGCCGGACGTCCTTCTGCAAACAATCAAGTCCGGCCGATTCCATCACGCAGCCGTGGGCGCCTGCCCTTCACAAGGCCACGACGGCTTTTCCGGATTTCGTATCGCGGTTCTCCTCTTCCAGTGAATAGTAACCGTTCAAAAGCATTCCGTCGCCGTTTTCACATTCCGCACGAAACCTCATCACGCCATCGTACGTCTGGAGTAAAATCCGTGCCGCCTGTTGGAGCGGCTACCAAGGACATTGGGGAGGCAAGCGCCGTGAAACTATTCCGCAATTCTCTGCTCATTTCACTTCTTCTATCCGGCATTTCCGTTTCCGCGCAGCAGCGCAAGCCAACTCCCAAGTCCTCCGCTCCACAAAAGGAAATGGCCAAGCCCGGCGAAGCCGCCAAGCCGGCCGATTCTGAAAAGTCACCCGAATCCAAACTGGAAGCCAAGTTTGTCGGCCTTGAACTGCGCTCCATTGGGCCTGCCCTCATCTCTGGAAGAATCGTGTCAATCGCCGTCGATCCCACAAATCGTGCGCGCTACTATGTCGGCGCGGCGTCGGGTGGAGTTTGGAAAACCACCAACGACGGCGCCACTTGGACTCCGGTTTTTGAGCACGAAGGCTCTTACTCGATCGGCACCGTTGTGCTCGATCCCGGGAATACCGCGGTCGTTTGGGTTGGCACCGGCGAAAACAACAGCCAGCGCAGCGTCGGTTATGGTGATGGCGTCTATCGTTCCGACGACGGCGGTAAATCCTGGAAGAATCTCGGACTGAATAAGTCCGAACACATCGCGCGCATCCTGATCGATCCGCGAAATTCAAATCACGTTTACGTCGCGGCTCAGGGACCTCTGTGGGGCCCGGGCGGCGACCGCGGACTTTTCGAAACCACCGACGCCGGCAAAACCTGGAAGAACATTTTATCCATCAGCGAAAATACCGGCGTCACCGACGTCGTGATGGCCCCGGACAATCCTGATGTTCTGTACGCCGCTTCTTATCAGCGCAGGCGCCACGCCTGGACATTGATTGACGGCGGCCCCGAATCCGCGATCTACAAATCCACGGACGCCGGCGCCACGTGGAATAAATTGAAATCCGGATTACCCACGGTGGACCTGGGGCGTATCGGACTCGCTGTCGCTCCCACCAATCCAAACGTCATCTACGCCTCCGTCGAAGCCGCCGAGCACAAAGGTGGCATTTTCCGCTCCACCGATCGCGGCGCCACCTGGGAGCGGCGCAACGAATACGATGCCGGCGCGATGTATTACGGAACCATCTTTGTCGATCCGAAAAACGAAGACCGCATTTATGAGATGGGAACGCAGATTCACGTGTCCGACGACGGCGGCAAAACTCTCCATGACCTAAACACAAGATCAAAGCACGTGGATAACCACTTCATCTGGATCGATCCCAACGACACGAATTTCTATCTCGTCGGCTGCGACGGCGGCGTTTACGAAAGTTTCGACCGCGGTGAAAATTGGTCCTACAAGAATAATTTGCCGCTTGGCCAGTTCTACGATGTCGCTGTCGATCGCGCCGCGCCGTTTTATTACGTCTACGGCGGCACGCAGGATAATTCCAGCCTCGGCGGCTCTTCCCGCACGCGCAACGCCGCCGGAATCGTCAACGACGATTGGTTCGTCACCCAGGGCGGCGACGGTTTCCGTTCGCAAATTGATCCGGAAGATCCCAACACGGTTTACGCCGAACTGCAAAATGGTGTGTTGATTCGCTACGATCGCAAAACCGGCGAGCGCCTGGGAATCGTGCCGCAGCCGGGCCCGGGCGATCCCCCGTTGCGCTGGAACTGGGATTCGCCCATTTTGATCAGCCCGCACTCGCACACTCGTCTTTATTTCGGCGCGAATATTTTGTACCGCAGCGACGATCGCGGCGATTCCTGGCGCGCCATCAGCGGCGACCTCACTCGTCAAATCGATCGCAATTCCCTTCCCGTGATGGGCCGTGTCTGGGGACCGGAAGCGGTCGCGAAGAATCAGTCCACCGCCTTCTACGGCAACGCATCCACAATTGCCGAATCGCCCAAGAAGGAAGGGCTCATTTACGTCGGCACCGACGATGGTCTGATCAACGTCACCGAGGATGGCGGCGCAAACTGGCGCAAGATCGAATCGTTTCCCGGCGTCCCGGAGCGCGCCTGGGTCAGCCGCGTCCTCGCTTCGCAGCACGACGCAAACACCGTTTACGCTGCCTTCAACAATCACAAGATGGCGGATTTCAAACCGTATCTATTGAAGAGTACCGACGCCGGCCGCACCTGGACGGCGCTCCAGAATAATCTCCCATCCAACGGGCCGGTCTGGGCCATTGCGGAAGATCCGGTCAACGCGCATCTGCTTTTCGTGGGCACGGAATTTGGTCTCTATTTCAGTAATGACTCTGGACAGAAATGGACTCGCCTGAAAGGCGGCCTGCCCACCATCCCCGTCAGCGATCTCGCCGTTCAAGGGCAGATGAACGATCTGATTCTCTCCACCTTCGGTCGCAGCTTCTATGTCTTCGATGATTACAGCCCCTTGCGCGAATCCACCCCGGAAATGCTCGACAAACCTGCCGCATTTCTCGCTGTCCGAGATGCGCTGCTGTTTATTCCTGCCCAGAAACTCGGTGGCGCGGGCAAAGCGTGGCAGGGCGAACCCTACTTCACCGCGCCCAATCCGCCCTTCGGAGCCACATTCACCTATTATTTAAAAGACGCCTTGAAATCGAAAAAGGAACAGCGCATCGACGCTGAACAAAAAGCGGAAAAGGAAAGCAAAACGCTGCCTTACCCAACTCCCGATGAGCTGCGCGCCGAAGCGGAGGAGCCTGCCCCCATGATCACGCTCACCGTCGCCGATGCCGATGGCAATGTCGTTTGTCACCTGGAAGGCCCCGTCACCGCCGGCTTCCATCGCGTCAGTTGGGACTTGCGCTATCCCGCGTCTGCTTTGCAGCCCCCGCACCCGGATGACGATGATGAGGATTTTCGCCGCCCGAATGGAACGCTGGTTATGCCGGGACAGTACAAAGTCACGCTCTCGCAGCGTGTCGGCGGCGTTTGGACCGATCTCGCCGCGCCGCAAACATTCAACGTCGTCGCCGACGGCACACAGCAAATGTCTCCGGCAGACCGCGCTTCGCTCGTGGCCTTCCAGCGCAAGGTGGCGCGCCTGCAAGGCGCAGTCATCGGCGCGCTGGAAACCGCCAATAGCGTGAAAGAACGCCTCACGCAAATCGACCGCGCGCTGCAGGCAACTCCTGCTGCCGATCGCAATCTGCTGGACGACGCCCAGACAATCCGCCAGCGGCTTGATGCGCTCCTGAAAGAACTGCGCGGCGATCAGGTTCTTCGCTCCTATCAGGAAAATACGCCGCCTTCGATCTCCGATCGCGTGAGTGGAATCGTCTCCGGCCAGCGCCTTTCCACCGCCCGCCCCACGCAAACCCAGATCGATACCTACGCCATTGCCGGCAAGGAATTTGTCCCCGTTCTCGCCCAATTGCACCAACTCGTCGAACTGGATTTGGCAAATCTGGAAAAAGCCATGGACATGGCCGGCGCGCCGCATACCCCCGGACGCCTGCCCAATTGGAAACCCGAGTAGCGCCCTCGCCACTCCTGCCGGCGTTTCTCCGTCTTCCATCTCGCGGCCATGCCGCATCAATAATTCGTAGGGGCCGGCTTCAGCCGCGCCCCGGTTTTGCTTCAGCGCGCCCGGGCTCCACAAATTTGCAAACACCGACCGGCCCGCCACTCTAGATGTCATTCCAAACAAAGCGCGTTGTTTGTGCGTTTGTAGCACCCCGATGACGTAGATCGGTGCGTCCCGGATCTCTATTCGGGACGAGAAATCCCGAGTAAATCGCAATTGCTTGGGCAGACTCCAAATTTTTCAATCTCCCTATCCTCCGTTTACTCCCAAAAGCGTTACAATAGCTCCCGCTCAGCAAATCGAGATGAAATGAAAATCCTTAGTAAGCTCCTCCTAATCCCACTCTTATTCGCAGCGAGCACCTTTCCCCTCGCAGCCAACGATATCCCCAATATCAGCGCTGACGCCGGACCATGCTCCGTCGATTTCACAGTACAAGACGGATCGCACAAGCCCATTTACGACGCCAAGATCAAGGTCCTTGTCCGTTATGGATTCATGAGCCTGCGCAAGATCGAATTGGAAATTGGGACAAACAATGACGGAAAGGCTCGCCTCCAGGGCCTCCCCTCTCGATCTAAGAAGCCCATGGAATTTCGCATCAGCCACGGCCAACAAACCAAGACCATCGAGTACGACCCGTCGGCCCGCTGCAACGCAAATTACACTGTCACGCTGGATTCGAATTAATTCACGCCAGTAATTATTGCGAGCGCGCAACCATTCCATTAGGACCGACGGCCCACGCGATGCCGTGCGCTGCGTAGGCGATCGCATTGAAATTTAAATCACTCTGCCGCGTCCATTTTGTCCCCGGCCCCAGAAAGTAGATCCCGATAATCCCGGCTGCGAGCGCCGTATTTTCACCCTCCGGATTTGCCGTTCCAGCTTCTTGCTCATAAACTACCGAAGAAAAATAAATCCCAGCAGGATTTGTTTGCTCTCCCGCGCCCCAGGTCTTCCCGCCATCACGACTGACCAGAACACTCGGCAGCGAGGAATCGCCAGGATGTGCATAGTCTCCTCCCACCGCCATTCCGTTCTTCGCGTCGCGAAAAGCGACCGAAAAGATTCCCGAGCTTGCGTTCCCCGGGTGCATGGGAGTTTCCGAGACTGTCCAGGTCTCGCCGCGATCGCTCGATCGAAAGACTCTCGCAACCGTCGCGCCGCCAGTCCCGAACCAAACGTTCTGCGCTCCCTCAACCGTCAAACACGAATTGCTGGCGGCAAAAGCGCCTTCCTTCCCAAGTGCTGGCGGAAGATTCGCCGCCGGAATTTGTTTCCAGGTCGCTCCGCCATCGTCAGTGTTGAGCAACCAGAAATGTCCGCCGACAGGATCGCTCAGCACGATCCCGTGCTGCCGATCCCAAAATGCGATTGCGTCAAAGAAAATGCCCGGCGTGGATACCTGATAGACCAATTCCCAATTCTTCCCGCCATCGCTGGTGCGGTAGAGACGCGCTAATCCTTCTTCCGCTTTACCCGAACTCATCACTACGGCAGTGTCGGCGTCGAGCGCCCGGATGCCCCGAAAATCGAGTTTCTCCGCCCCAGCCACGGTTTGCACCACCCACGACTCGCCGCCATCGACTGTGCGAATCACCGTTCCGCCGCTGCCGCTGGCCCACACAATTTTGGCATCGACGGCGCTCAAACCTCTCAGGCTCGCGGTCGTCGGAACGGGAACCCGTTTCCATTGGTCCGGCACCGCCGCAATCACCAGCATCAGCACAAAAAGAATTCTAGCCGGCATCACAATCCTCTTTCTCCAAATGGAATCAACATCCATTAAGGCAGAGATTATGGGAAATTCAAAATATCAATGCTGAAAGCGTGGCGCAAAAGCCCTTCTCGGTTTAAACTCCAGGGCAAATGTAATGATCATCGCGCGAAGAGTACCGGAAGAGACCGCCAACCAGTTAAAAGGAAACCACGATGCAAGATGATTCGCCAAGAGGCTTCCGAGTCGGCGTCGCTGGACCAGTCGGCTCGGGCAAGACCATGCTGATCGACAGGCTCAGCAAGCGTCTTTGGCCCCGCTACAGCCTCGCTGTTGTCACTAACGATATCTACACGAAAGAGGATGCGGAGTACCTGCTCCGCCAGGGCACGCTTCCTGCCGAGCGGGTGCGGGGCGTGGAAACGGGCGCCTGTCCGCACTCCGCCATCCGCGAAGACGCCTCCATGAACTTGCAAGCCATCGCGGAATTCGAAGACAGCCTGCCCGGCCTCGAATTGATATTTGTCGAGAGCGGCGGTGATAACCTCGCTGCCGCTTTCAGCCCCGAGTTGGTGGACGTTTGGATTTATGTAATCGACGTCGCGGGAGGCGACAAAATTCCGCGCAAGGGCGGTCCCGGCATCACGCGATCGGACTTGCTCCTGATCAATAAGATCGACCTGGCGCCCTACGTCGGAGCCTCCCTCGAAGTGATGGAGCGCGACTCTCGCAAAATGAGAGGCGAAAGGCCATTTTTGTTCACAAATCTGAGAGGAGAACAGGGACTGGGTGCGGTCGTCGAGTGGCTCGAGAAAATACTGCGGCAGCCCGCCACTTCTCGCCATATTCTCATCGATGCTCACGCGCCCTATGCCGGACAGCGCCACGAACATGGCCATGACGATCATCCGCACGCCCATGAACACGATCACGCGCATGGGCATTCCCACAATTGAGGAACCATCTCGATGAATCGCCTCAATGCTGCACAGACTCCCAATTTCAATCCCGATTTAGCTGAGTTGCGCCTGCTGCATTTGGCGGATAGCTCATTGCCAATCGGCGCCCTGGCGCATTCCTTCGGCATTGAATCGCTCGTTTCACAAGGGCTCCTGTCTGTGCGTGAACTCCCCAATTTCTTCCGCGCCTATCTGGAGGAAGCAGGAGTGCTCGAAGCGGTTTTCTGCCGCGCGGCGTTCCGAGTGGTGCCGGCGGGGCAGGAAACCTTCCCAGGACAACAGTGGGTTGAATTAAATGATCGCCTCAGCGCGCTCAAGCCCGCGCGAGAAAGCCGCGCCGGCAGCGCCGCGCTTGGGCAGAATTTTCTGATGGCGGTGCTCGGCGTTGGTGATTTCCCTTCTCTGCGAGAAGCCTTGCAGGCGACGCGGCAATTCGCCGGCGTCGTTCACCACAGCCCCGCATTCGGCTTGGCAAGCGCCGCGCTCGGCCTCAAGGAAGATCGCGCCGTTCTCGCTTACTTGCATCAATGCATCGTCAGCCTGGTTTCCGCGTGCCAGCGCCTGATGCCGCTCGGGCAAAGCGAGGCGATGCGCATTCTGTGGAGCTTGAAACCAGCAATAGTTGAAAGCGCGGAACGCAGCGCCACATCCGCTCTCGACGATGCCTGCTGCTTTATGCCGCTTTTGGATTGGGGCGCGATGGGGCACCCCGCACTTTCCACTCGCCTGTTTATTAGTTGAGAGTCGTCGGCCGTGACTATGCTCTTCACTACACGCGAAGCCGAAAAGGAATCGATCCCGGTTCCCTCCCGGCCCGGCCGCCTTCAGGCTTCGCTTCAACTCGAATTCCAGCGCGACGCCGCGACCGGACAAACTGTACTCGCTTCCAGTCTTCAAGAACCGCCGCTCAGAGTGGTGCGAGCCTTCCTCATCGAAGATGGCGCTGCGATGGCGCATCTTCACAACGTGTCGGGAGGCATCCTCGGCGGCGACTCTCTCGCGCTCTCTGTCCATGTCGGCGCCGGAGCGAATGTTCAGTTGACCACCACCGGCGCCACCCGCATTTATCGCCCACGCAAAAATGCAGCCGCTGCCATGCAGCACAATCGAATCAAGGTCGAAGAAAACGCCCTTCTCGAATATGTGCCGGATGTAATGATCCCCTTCGCCGGCTCCCGTTTCTCCCAGCGCACCTCCATCGATCTTTCCCCCGATGCAGGATTGTTTTGGTGGGAGATGATCGCCCCTGGCCGTGAGGCGCGCGGCGAAATCTTCCAATACGAATGCCTCGAGATGAAAATGGATTTATCCGCTGAAGGCAGGCCCATCGCTGCCGAACGCATTCGCCTCGAACCGCAAAAGTATGATCTTTCCTCCCCCGCGCGATTCGGTATTTTTCGCTACTACGCAACCTTCTATGTTTGTCGCGTGGGACTCGATGCCAAAGCCTGGCTAACCGCCGAGCAGCGATTGCGCGAATCGACCGCGGAACTATCCCGGCCCGGCGAAACGCTCTGGGGCGTCAGCACACTCGCGTCTCACGGTTTGGTCTTCCGTTGTTTGGCGCGCCATGGACGCAATGTGCTATCCGGACTGCACTCAATCTGGCAAACTTCAAAGTTTCTTTTGTACGGGCGCAACGCCGTTCCGCCCCGCAAAGTGAATTGATCTATTGCAGCAACCAGGAACCAGCTCGGAGGGATAATTTGCACCTCACTCCTCGTGAACAAGAAAAACTGATGATCGTCGTGGCCGCCGATCTCGCCCGCCGTCGGCAAGCACGCGGATTGAAATTGAACTATGTGGAGGCTGTCGCCATTCTCTCCGCCGACGTGATGGAAGCGGCTCGCGATGGAAAGAGCGTCGCCGAGATCATGAGTTTCGGAACAAAGATCCTCGCGCGAGATCAGGTAATGGAAGGTGTCCCCGAAATGATTTCTGAAGTCCAGGTGGAGGCAACTTTTCCCGACGGCACAAAGTTGGTCACAATTCACGACCCGATTCGCTGAAGCCGCGCAGCCGCGCCGAAGCTTTTCACCCACCGCCGCGGCAATCGCAGAGGAGGAAGAGCATGAAGCCCGGAGAGTATTGGCTGGACGACGCCGCGGGGCCGATCGTCGCGAATTCGGGTCGCAACACAACCCGTGTCCTCGTAAAAAACACCGGCGACCGCCCCATCCAAGTGGGCAGCCACTACCATTTCTTTGAAACGAATCGCGCTCTCGAATTTGATCGCGAGGCCGCCTATGGCCTACGCCTGAATATTCCGGCCGGCACCGCGGTGCGCTTCGAACCTGGCGACGAAAAAGAAGTTGAACTAACGGAATTTGGCGGGCGCCGCGCGATTCACGGCCTGAACGGACTCGTGGAAGGCGAACTGGCAGACTCCTCCACGCGCGAGCGCGCGCTGCAAAAAGCCCGTGAACTGAATTTCCTCTCCGCCGAAGAGAAAAACCGATGAGCCTCAACATTCCTCGCCGCACCTACGCCGATTTGTACGGCCCCACAACGGGCGATCGAATCCGCCTCGGCGATACCGATCTCATCATCGAAATCGAAAAGGACTTCACGCACTACGGCGATGAAATCACGTTCGGTGGCGGAAAAGTGATTCGTGACGGAATGGGCCAGAGCAGCGGCGCCATCCGCGAGGCGAAGAATGGAGCTCTCGACCTGGTGATCACCAATGCTGTGATCCTAGATCATTGGGGCATAGTGAAGGCGGATGTCGGCATCAAGAATGGCCGGATCGTGAAACTGGGCAAAGCCGGAAATCCCGACACCATGGACGGAGTCGATCCGGAGCTGGTGGTCGGCGCCGCCACGGAGGTGATTGCCGGCGAAAATTTGATTCTCACTGCGGGCGGCGTGGATAGCCACGTTCACTTTATTTCCCCGCAGCAAATTTACGAAGCGATTTCGAACGGCATCACCACCATGCTGGGCGGCGGCACCGGCCCCGCCACCGGCACCGCTGCCACCACCTGCACGCCCGGCGCATGGAATCTTGCGCGAATGTTGCAAAGTGCCGAAGCGTGGCCCATCAATTTCGGCTTTCTCGGCAAGGGAAATGCTGCGCACCAGGCGCCATTGGCCGAGCAAATCGAAGCAGGCGCGTGCGGCCTGAAATTGCATGAGGACTGGGGAACCACTCCCGCGGCCATAGACGCCTGCCTCAAAGTTGCCGACGCCTTCGACGTCCAGGCCGCGATTCATACCGACACAATTAACGAGGCGGGATTTCTCGAAGCGACCGTGGCTGCAATCAACGGCCGCACGATTCACACCTATCACACCGAAGGAGCCGGCGGAGGCCACGCGCCCGATATCATTCGCATCGCCTCCTATCCGAATATTTTGCCGTCCTCGACGAACCCGACTCGGCCTTACACCGTGAACACCATCGCCGAACATCTCGACATGCTGATGGTTTGCCATCATCTGAATCCCCACGTGCCCGAAGATGTGGCGTTCGCCGAAAGCCGCATTCGCCCGGAAACAATCGCCGCGGAAGACATCCTGCACGATCTGGGAGTGATCAGCATGCTCTCGAGCGATTCGCAAGCGATGGGGCGGATCGGCGAGGTGGTCACGCGCACCTGGCAGACCGCGCACAAAATGAAAACGCAGCGCGGCCCGCTTGCCGAAGATTCCAGCCGTAACGATAACTATCGCGCGAAACGTTACGTCGCGAAGTATACGATCAATCCGGCCATCACCCATGGCATCGCCACCGAGATCGGCTCGGTGGAATCCGGCAAATTGGCCGATCTCGTATTGTGGAAGCCGGCCTTTTTCGGCGTGAAGCCGGAAATGATCATCAAAGGCGGATTCATCGCCTGGAGCGCGATGGGTGACCCAAACTCTTCCATTCCCACGCCGCAGCCGGTGCTCTATCGCCCGATGTTCGGCAGTTTCGGTTCAGCTATCCAGTCCACCAGCATCAC
>JBGQGW010000074.1:0-14732 GCA_041497605.1 Terriglobia bacterium
AAGCCCTCCGCGTTCACACCTTCGAGGCCTTCCCTCAAGACTACGCCATGACCCAGAACAATCTCGGCGCTGCCTACGGGAGTCTCGCCGGAGTTCGCGACCGGGAAGCCAACCTGAAGCGCTCCATCGCCGCCTTCGAGCAAAGCCTCCGCGTTTACACGGAGGAAGCCTTTCCGGATCGTCACTCTATTGTTAAGCGAGAGCTCGAAGCTGCTAAAGCGGCGCTTGAGGCTGCGCGCGACGAAAAGTGAACAGAGGGGCATGGCGATGTTGATTAAGGGGATGAGGCCTTTCCGGCATTTGGGGGCTGGGGGGAATTTTGCTAGTTGGGAGAAAAGAAAGACCGGATGCCGGCTTGAAAGCCGGCGCTACATGGGTACGGAATAATCTCACTCGAAAGTAGGCAGCCGGCGAGTAGGACGCCGGCGCGGCAGAAATCTGAAGCAGAATCGACTGCAACCCGAGGCGCTGGAACCTCGTCTTATAAAGAGGCGAAATTCTATTTGGTAATGATGCCGGTTCCGCCCGGGATTCGCCGAAAATTTATCCAACCCGATGGCGGGAGGACTCCTGACAAGTCGAATCGAGAGGCCGAACCTGCGTTCCGGTTCGGAACATGATCCAACAGCCATCAGGGGAAGGAGACCGATACAAGATGGAATCATACCCTGGCGAAACTTTTGACGCGCCTTTCGTCGTGGCTCATAATTGGAAGTTCAGGTGAACTCATGAGAATTGCTCTTTCTTTGGCTCTCTATCCGCTTGGGCTTGGGTTGGGATTGGCCGTGGCAGCACCGGGCATGGCTGCTCACAAGCAGCAACCGCCGCAAAATCCGCCCAAGCAGGAGCAGGCCGCGCCTAAGCCGTCTCAAGCTCCGGCTCCCGCCACAACGCCGGACGATGCGGCGAATACCTTCACCCAACCGGACGAAGCCAAGCGCGCGGAAGCTTACTACAACTTCACGATGGGCCACTTGAGCGAGGAGCAGTACGAACTGAGCGGGAAGGCCGAATTCGCCAACGACGCGATTGATTATTACAAGAAGGCGCTGGCGCTCGATCCGGGCTCGCCCGCCATCATCGAGCGGCTGGCGGAAACGTATGCAAAATCGCAGCGCATCCGCGACGCCGTTCTGGAAGCCGAAAATGCGTTGAAGGCCGATCCCGATAATCTGGCGGCGCACCGGCTGCTGGCGCGCATTTACGTGCGGACGCTGGGCGACCAGGATCCCTCGGCGAATCAAAAGGAAACCATTCGAAGGGCCGTCGATCAGCTCCAGGCGGTGCTGCGCATCGATCCGGTGGATACGGAATCGGCGCTGTGGCTCGCGCGTCTCTATCGATTCGAAAATGAACACAGCAAGGCGGAAGAGGTTTTGCGCGGCGTGTTGCGGCGGGACGCAGGAAACGCGCCGGCCCTGGAACAACTCAGCCAGTTGCTTCTGGACGAAGGGCGGGCCAGCGACGCCATCGCGCTGCTGGAACAATCCGCGGCAAATTCCACGAACCCGGGATTATCGGATTTGCTGGCCGATGCCTATTCACAAACCCACGATTTCGCGAAGGCCGAGCAAGCTTACCGGCAAGCGGTGGAAGCCGAGCCGGATGAGCCGAGCCACCGGCGCGGCCTGGCGCAAACCTTGATGTCGCAATCAAAATATGCGGACGCGCTGGAGCAATATAAAAAGCTCACCACCATCGAGCCGGATATTCCGGAAAATTATCTGCGCATGGCGCAGATTTACCGGCGCATGGACAAGCTGGACCTGGCGGAAAATGCGCTGCTGGAAGCCAAGCAGCGCTCGCCCGGGAACCTGGAAGTGCTCTACAACGAAGCGGTGCTGTACGAATCGCAAGGACGTTACGATGACGCGATTCACGTACTGACGGATGCGATTGCCGGCGTGAAGGCCGCGCAACCGGAAACCGCCAACGGGCCGAATACATTGGGAATCCTTTACGAACAGCTCGGGCGCATCTACCGCGACCAGGAAAATTATCCCGCGGCGATCAAGACGTTCGAAGAGCTGCTGAAAATGGGCCCGGACGATCAGAAGCGCGGGCGCATGCTGCTGATCGATACCTACCGCGCGAGCCACGATATTGATCGCGCCATCGCCGAGACGCAGAAGGCCATGCAACTCGACCCCAAGGATCAAGACCTGGTGGTGACCTACGCGATGCTGCTGGGAGAAAAAGGGCAGACGGAAGAGGGCGCCCAGGTGCTTCGAGGAATGCTGCGCGGCAACAATTCCGACCGGGAAACCTATCTAAATCTGGCGCAAGTAGAAGAGCGCGGGCGCCGGTACGCGGAGGCGGAAAAAGCCGCGACAACCGCGGAGCAGATGTCCGAAAAACCGGCCGAGAAGGAAACGGCGTGGTTCATGCTGGGCGCGATTTATGAGCGCCAGAAGAAATTCGACCAGGCCGAGGAAGAGTTCCGCAAAGTGCTGCAGGTGAATCCGCGCAACGCGGCGGTGCTGAATTATTACGGCTATATGCTGGCCGACCGGGGGATCCGGCTGGAGGAAGCCACGACTCTGATCAAGCGGGCGGTGGCGGAAGATGCGACGAATGGCGCGTATCTGGATAGCCTCGGCTGGGCCTATTACAGGCAGAATAAGCTGGCCGAAGCCGAGGAATACCTGCGCAAAGCGGTGGAGCGCACGGGCCACGATCCGACGATTATGGAACATCTCGGCGACGTGTATTACAAGATGGGACGTCCGGAGCGCGCCGCGGCGCTGTGGGAAAAGTCGCTCGTCGAATGGCAGAAGGCGCTGCCCGCGGATTACGAAGCCGACCGGGTGAACGACCTGGACAAGAAGCTGAAATCGGTGAAGCAGCGGCTGGCACAAAAGTCCGGGACGGGCGAGAGCAAACCGCAGTAAACTCGCTGTCCCATGACGCGAGCGGTGAGCCTGCCGGCGTTTGCGAAAGTTAATCTTTGCCTCCACATCCTCGGGAAGCGGCCCGACGGTTATCACGAGCTGCGCACGATCTTCCAGACCATCTCCCTGCACGATACGCTTGAACTGACTTTAGTTTCACGCCCGGGAATCCGTGTGGAAACCGATGACGCCACTCTGCCTCCAGGGCGCGAAAACCTGGTGTGGCGCGCCCTGGAGGCGCTGGGCCGCGAGATTGGAATGCGCGGCGGAGTGCAGGCGCGGCTGACGAAACGGATTCCGGTGGCGCGGGGATTGGGTGGAGGCTCGAGCGACGCCGCAGCGGCCATGATCGGCCTGTTGCGGCTGACGCGCAAAAAGGTTCCGCTGGCGCGATTGATCGAAATCGCCGCAGGGATCGGCGCCGATGTGCCGTTTTTCCTGTTTGGGGGCCGGGCCCTGGGGGTAAATCGCGGCGACGAGATTTATCCGTTGCCGGATGAGCCAAACCGGCCGGTGGTGGTTGTATCGCCCGCCGGCATTGGGGTGAGCACTCGCGACGCCTATCGCTGGGCGACTTTGCGATTGACAAAGGGCCGCGCGGCACATAAACTTTGGAGTTTCTGCGCTCTATGCTGGAGCCCGCAGGGGGCTGCCCTCTCGAATGATTTCGAGGCGGCCGTCTTCCGCCGGCACCCCCGACTGGGAAAGATCCGGCGGGCCTTGCTCCAGCAAGGAGCTGCGGAAGCCGCGTTGGCGGGTAGCGGTTCGGCGGTGTTCGGAATATGCCGAAACCCAACGCAGGCGCGCCGAGCCGCCCAAGGGTTCCCGAAAGACCAGGTTTTCGTCGTCGAAACCCTCACGAGGGAAGACTACTGCAGGCATCTGCGTTGGCGTGCAGGTGCTTAAGGGGATTCCGCCTTGATGGACGAGAAATTCAAGATTTTCAGCGGCAGCGCTAACCCGAATCTGACGGACGCGATTTGCAGCTACCTGGGCCAGACGCGCGGGCGCGCCGAGCGCGGGCAATTCAGCGACGGGGAACAACGTTACCAGATTCAGGAAAACGTACGCGGCGCGGATGTGTTTGTGGTGCAGCCGTGTTCGCATCCGGTGGATTTCCACTTGATGGAACTGTTGCTGATGATCGACGCATTCAAGCGCGCCTCCGCGTGGCGCATCACGGCCGTGATTCCGTATTACGCGTATGCCAGGCAGGACCGCAAGGACCGGCCACGAGTGCCGATCTCGGCAAAGCTGGTGGCCGACCTGCTGGAAACCGCGGGCGCGAGCCGGGCATTGACGCTGGATTTGCATGCGCCGCAGATTCAGGGCTATTTCAACGTGCCCGTGGATCACTTGTTCGCCGCGCCGGTGCTGGTGGAATATTTCAAGAGGAAGAAGATGGGAGACGTGACCGTGGTATCGCCCGACGCGGGCGGCGTGGAGCGCGCGCGATACTTCGCGAAAAGAATGGACGCGCCGCTGGCGATTGTGGACAAACGGCGCATCGACGTGAACGTGAGTGAAGTGATGCACCTGATCGGCGACGTGAAGGGACGGCCGGCGCTGATCATCGACGATTTGATCGATACGGCGGGAACGCTGGTGAAGACGGTGGAGGCGCTGCTCAAGGAAGGTGCCACGAAAGTTTACGCGGGATGCACGCATGCGGTGCTTTCGGGGCCGGCGGTGAAGCGGATCGCCGAATCGCCGCTGGAAGAAGTGATTGTGACGGATTCGGTGCCGCTTTCCGAGAATGCCAAGAAGCTCGAGAAGCTCAAAGTTCTCAGCGTTGCGGAACTGTTGGCGCGCGGCATCCGTTCGATTCACGAGGAAACGTCGATCAGCGAGTTGTTTATTTAGGAGTTTTTGGAAGGAATCTCAATTCGTTGTCATTCCGAGCCCGCCGCGACGGGCGAGGAATCGCCAGGCTGACTCGCGATTCCTCTTCGGCCCGATTTCATCGGCCCTCATCGGAATGACGGACACGCAAACAGAGGGAAGGACGTATGGAAACTTTCACAGTGGAAGGAACACTCCGCGAAGACCGCGGAAAGGGCGCGGCCAGGCGCATCCGCCGCACCGGCGCGGTTCCGGCCATACTTTACGGTGGCAAAACTGAGCCGCTCTCGGTGGCGATCAATGCAAAGCAGGTGGCGCGCATTCTCCGCTCCGAGACAGGGCACAACACAATTTTCACCATCCAGGTGAGTGGCCATAACGACGCAAAGGCCATGATGAAGGATTGGCAAGTGGACCCGGTGACCGGGGTGCTGCTGCACGTGGACATGCTCCGGATCGCGATGGGCGTGCGCATGAGGGTGAGAGTGCCGGTGCACACATTTGGCGAGCCGGAAGGCGTGAAGCTGCAAGGCGGCGTCTTCGAAATGGTGACGCGCGAGGTGGAAGTGGAATGCTTGCCCGCGGACATTCCGGAAGAGTTCAAGGTGGACGTTAGCGGCCTGCTGATTCACCACCAACTGCGCGCGGGGGATTTGCCGCTCGATCCGGAGAAAGTAAAGTTGGTCACCGATCCGCAGCGGGTGCTGGCGCACGTGGTCACGCTAAAGAAGGAAGAGGAGCCGGCGCCAGGAGAAGCGGTCGCCGTGGAAGCTGCTCCGGCGGAGCCTGAAGTGATCAAGAAGGGCAAGAAGGAAGAAGAGGGCGAAGAAGGGGCCGAGCCCGAAAAGCCAGAGAAGGCCGAGAAGCCCTCGAAGGGCAAGGAAAAGTAGGGGCTGGATCGAGCTGTTCGTGGCGATGAGGATGCAAGCGCTGGGAACACGCAGAGAACGCTGTGTTACCGGGAGCGCCATTCTCATGAATGGCGTTTGGCTGGGCGCCAATCGGGAGATTGGCGTTCCCGGGGCGTTAGTGGCAATCAAAAGTTGCGGCGAAAAAGCAAGAAGATGAGATTGATTGTTGGCCTGGGCAATCCTGGCCCGGAATATATCTGGACGCCGCACAACCTGGGATTCGGGGTGATTGACCTGCTCGCCGGGCGGACCGGGATTCGAGTGACGCGGCCGGAAGCGCAATCCTACGTGGGCCTGGGGCAGATCGCGGGCCACGATGTGGTGCTGGCCAAGCCGCAGACGTACATGAACGCGAGCGGCCGGGCGGTGCGCGATTTGGTGGAACGGTACGAATGCGATCCCGCTGAATTGATCGTGGCGCATGACGATGTGGATCTGCCCTGGGGCATGATTCGGATCAAGGAACGAGGCAGCGCCGGGACGCACAATGGAATGAGGTCGGTGGTTGGCGCGCTGGCGAGCGATGAGTTCCTGCGCGTGCGGCTCGGAATCAAGCCCGAGCATCCGGTGCCGAATTTGGCGGCATACGTTCTGGCCCCGATGGGCAAGGACGTGCGCGAGAGCGCGGCGGAGATGGTGGCGGAAGCGGCCGATGCGATTGAGATGATTCTGAGTGAAGGAGCGAGCCGGGCCATGACGCGATACAACCGGCGCGTGCCGTCAACAGATCAGGGCGAGATTTAGACGACGTAATCTCAGCGGGAAGATGTCCGTTTTAGCATTAAGAATCTTGCAGCGGGAAGCCGAGAGAAGGAATCGAGGACACATGGAAGAGCGTCTTTACGACTTAATTTTTATCTGCAGGCCGGACACGCCGGAGCCGGAAATTGACAAGCTGTTGGGGCTGCTGGAACAGTCAGCCTCGACGCACGGCGCAAAGTTCGAGAAGAGCGAGAAGTGGGGCACGCGGAAGATGGCATATCGCGTGCGCAAGCAGCGCGAAGGATTCTATGTCTACATTTCGCTGCGAGCCACGCAGGGCGAATTGATCAAGGAACTCGAGCGGCGGCTCAAAGTTTCCGATCCGGTGATCAAGTATATGACCGTGCGCCTGGACGAAGATCTCAAGCGGCAGCAGAAACTGGTGAAGCGCCGTGAAAAGCGCGCTGCACGGCGGCCGCGCAAGGCCCCGCCAACGGCGCCGGCAACGACGCCGCCTGCGCCAGCAGCGCCATCCGGCGGTCCTGAGCAGGCCGCCCCAACAAGTTAACGGGAGAAAAGTCGAATGGCAGACGAACACGGATCACAAGGATCGAGATCGGAAGGGAGGCCAGGCGGTGGGGGTGGAGGCGGCGGCAGGCCGGGAGGCGGTGGTCCCGGTGGCGGCGGCCCCGGCGGTGGCGGCCCCGGCGGGCCTCACAAGCGCGGGAAGCGCAGCTACGTCCGGAAGAAGAAAGTTTGCCGGTTCTGCGTGGACCGGGTGGATTACATCGACTACAAGAAAGCCGACATGCTGCAACCGTTTGTGCAGGAGCGCGGGAAGATTCTGCCGCGGCGCATGACGGGCACCTGCGCGCGGCATCAGCGATGGCTGTGCGTGGCAATCAAGCGAGCGCGAAATATTGCGATGTTGCCGTTTGCATCCGAGCTGTAGAGATTTCGTGGCGGCCTGACGATTTTAGCAGGTAAGGCCAGGGCACTCGACGCAGGAGCGCGAATTTGAGTGGCGCAAGAAAGTCTCGAAGGATTTGAGGGCACTGTCATGCAGATCATCTTGCAGCAAGACGTTGAAAAGCTGGGAACTCGAGGGCAGGTGCTGGAAGTGAAGGAAGGCTACGCCCGGAATTACCTGCTGCCGCGCAAACTGGCTCTCGAAGCTTCGCCCACGAACATGAAGCGTCTGGAAAAGATGCGCGCCGTGTTCGCGAAGCACGAGGCCACGGAAAAAGAAGCCGCAGAAAAGCTGGCTGAAATGCTCAACGGGCTTTCGCTCACGCTGTCGCGCAAGGCCGGCGACAACGATCAACTCTTCGGCTCCGTCACCTCGGCGGATATTGCCGATGCGATTGCCGCGCAGGGCTACACGGTGGACAAACGCAAAATCCAGTTGGTTGATCCGGTCAAGCTGGTGGGTGAATACCAGGTGCCGGTGAAATTGCACCGCGAAGTCACGGCCAGCGTGAAGTTGACGGTGCAGAAGGAAGCATAAGCGCCGCTCGCCTCTGGTGAGCCCCGGGCTCCCGCCTGGGGCGGTGGTTGTTTGAACTCGATCCAGGCCGCTTTCCCGAAGTTTTCCACTTTTCCGAAAATGTCCACAGGCACCAGGTCTTGACGCCGCCGGTGCGAGCGCACAGAATCGACGCTCGTCACCCGCAGCCGCTTCCTCAGAGACGTCGCGCGGTTCCGAAGGGCGCTCGAAAAAGCGTTGCGGCAGCACCCATTCTAGGCGAACATAAGGCGAATACATTTAGGCTACCCTATGGCCATTGATCTCGCACTGGAACGCCCTCTTCCGCAAAATCTCGAAGCCGAGCGCAGCGTGCTTGGCGCGGTCCTGCTGGACAATCATTCCCTGAATGCCGCGATCGAAAAACTGAAGCCGGAAGATTTTTTTCTGGACCAGCACCGCCGCATCTTCGAGCAGATGATTGGCCTGAGCGAATTGCAGCAAGGAATTGACCTGGTGACGCTGAGCGAGCAACTCGGGCGCAGCGGCGAACTGGAAGCCGCGGGCGGCGCGGCCTACCTGGCGCAACTGGTGGACGGAGTTCCGCGCATTACGAACGTGGATCACTACGCGCGCATCGTGAAGGAAAAAGCGGTGCTGCGGAACCTGATCCATTCCGCGCACGCCATCCAGCAAAATGCGCTGGATGCCGACGACGATGCCGATTCGATTCTGGACCGCGCCGAATCCATGATCTTTCAGTTGGCCGAAGAGCGAGTCCGCGCCGGGCTGATTGGCATTAAAGAACTGGTCGGCGAAAGTTTCGAGCGGCTGCAACGGATCATGAACGAGGGCCGGCGCATCACCGGCCTGGCGACCCACTACTCCCGGCTGGACAACGAGACGGCGGGCCTGCAGCCTTCCGAGCTGATCATTCTGGCGGCCCGGCCGTCGATGGGTAAAACGGCACTGGCGCTGAACATCGCTGAAAATGTGGCGCTGCGCGGAGGCCAACCCGTGGCAATTTTCAGCCTGGAGATGTCGAAAGAATCGCTTCTGCTGCGCATACTTGCTTCCGAAGCGCGAGTGGACGCACACAAATTCCGCACCGGAAGCATCACCCACGACGACTTTCGCAAAATCACCGAATCACTCAACCGGCTGGGCCAGGCGCCGTTGTGGATCGACGACAGCGCTTCCTCGACCGTGATGGAAATCGGCGCCAAAGCACGCCGGTTGAAGCGCGACAAGGGATTGTCATTGGTAGTTGTGGATTACCTGCAGTTGGTGGCGGCGCGCGGCCGGTTCGGCAACCGCAACGAAGAAGTCTCCAGCATCTCGCGAGGCATGAAGGCGCTGGCAAAGGAATTGAAGGTTCCGGTGCTGGTGCTCAGCCAATTGACGCGCGCACCGGAACGCGAAGACCGCAAACCACAACTCTCCGATCTGCGCGAATCGGGCGCGATCGAACAAGATGCGGACGTGGTGATGTTCATTCACCGGCCCAATTTCTACAAGACCGATTTGCCGGACGAGGATCGCGCGAAGACCGACCTGATCATCGCCAAACAGCGCAACGGGCCGACGGGAAGCGTGAATTTTGTGTTCTTGAACCGGCACACGCGGTTCGAGGAAGCCGCGCCGGATACTTTTGAAGCGCCAGATGAAGCGTTCTAGTGGGACTGGCGCAGCTTGACTCGAAATCATGAACCACGTGGTTGTCATCCGGAATCAACAGTTGTGTCGTTCCGCCCTCAGGCAGCCGTCGAAGGCAGCCTTCTTCATTTCCATTTTCATCTTCGTTTGAACAGCTAAGGGTTGTGATTCTAGCACTTGCGGTGAATCCCGCATGCCAATCGATAAGCTCGAACAGACGATCCATTCGGCACCGCAATTGCATCCATTCCATGTGGATGGAATGCGGTGTTTACTAAACCGCGAGCCGCGAGTGGGGATTGGTTTTCCCGGAGCGGCAATTTGGACTAGTCTGAAAGACTATCGCCCATGGCGCCGAAAATAAAATTCGAAGGCCGGCCGGTCTGGACGGAAATTTCGCTCAGCGCCATCCGGCACAACTTGCGGATCATTCGCCGGCAAATTGGACGCAAGCGCAAGGTGCTGAGCATTGTGAAAGCCAACGCCTACGGGCTGGGCGCCGTGGACGTGTCGCTGGCGCTCGAGAGAGCGGGCAGCGATTGGTTCGGCGTCACGTGCACCAGCGAAGGCGCGGAACTGCGCGAGGCGGGAATTCGCAAGCCCATCCTGGTGCTGACCGGTTTCTGGCCGGGGGAGGAAAAGCGGCTTCTGCGCCATGGATTGACGCCGACGGTCACACGGGTCGAGCAGCTTCGGGAACTCGAACGAGCCGCGAGAAGCCTGAAAGCCGGCAATGGCCGTAGCCGCGGACCGGGGCGCAGCGCGAACGGGAAAATTCCATTCCATTTGAAAATAGATACGGGCATGAATCGCCTGGGGATTTCTCCCGACGAGATCGAAGATTTTGCCAGGGTTTTGGCGGATTGCCCGCATCTGGAACTGGGCGGGACGTACACGCACTTCGCTTCGTCGGAAACTTTTCTCAGCCAGCAAACCGAGCAACAAGAAGTTGTGTTCGAAGAGGCGCTGAGCCATCTTCAATCGCTCGGAATTTTGCCGGGAATTGTGCACCTGGCGAATAGTGGAGCAATCTGTGCGCGCCCGAGTACCTGGAGCGACATGGTGCGAGCCGGAGCCATTCTCTACGGGTATCAGCAATCCTTTGAACCCGAAGAGCGCCGGGCGGAAGTGATGGCCACCATGCCGGTGCGGCCATGCCTGAGCATGCGGGCGCGCATTATTTCCCTGAAAGAAGTGGGAGCCGGGCAGGCCGTGGGCTACGGAGCGCGATTCGTTGCCGACCGGCCTTCGCGCATCGCGGTGATCGCCGCCGGCTATGCGGACGGCTTATTGCGCGCGCGGACCAATCACGGCTGCGTAATCGTCCGTGGAAGACGCGTGCCGCTGGTGGGCACAATTTCGATGGACCTGACGATGTTGGATGTGACCGATGTGCCCGAGGTGCGGCTGGGAGACGTGGTGACGATTTACGGGACGGACGGGAAAGTGAGCATCCATGTGTCGGATGTGGCCCGTGAAATCGGCACTGTGACTTCGGATCTGCTTTGCGCTTTAGGGAAGCGCGTCCCCCGGTTCTACCACTCCTGACCCGGAAATTGGCCCGTAAAATACCTCCTGACCGAATCCTCTAGTTGACTTGGGTGCTATACTTTGGTGCAGTCATTCATAATCAGGTCCTTCTTTTTATATTCCGGCGGTCTCGGAGTCTGACTTTATAAAGCCGGGGAACAGGGTCTTGAGCGCGGGAATTATACCGACTCTCATACCTATTCATAGGAGTTATCCATATGGAACGCCCTTCTACGCCATCCGTGCAAAATAACCCTCCAACGGGGGGCGAATCTCCGCACAAGAAGCCTGCAACTCTATCCCGTCCGGGTGACGATAAAGTGGGCAGCCTATGGGACATGTTGATCATCCGCGGCACCTTCGCCCTGGTCTGCGTCGCGGCGGGCTATCACTTTCATCCGTTCGGTCTCACGCGGTGGCTGGCAGCAGCGACCGGCTTCCTATTTGCGGTCGCGGTCATTCTCTTTGAGCTCCGGCTGCGGCGCGCAAGCCTGCGCCGGTTGATCGGCGCGGCCACGGGCTCGATTCTGGGAATTTTTGGGGCGTATTTGACGTCGCTGGTGCTGTCGCATACCTCGCTGCCGGAAGGCGAACGATCGTTCATGGCCCTGGCAATTTTCTTGGTAATGACCTACATCGGGCTGATTCTGGGAGCAAACAAGGGCGATATGCTCAATCTGCAAGCGCTGGGAGGACTCTTCGGCAGCGAGCGCAGCTCGAAGCGCGTGTTCAAGGTGCTGGATACGAGCGTGATCATCGATGGGCGCGTTGCCGATATCGCCGAGGCGAATTTCATTGACGGCACGCTGGTGATTCCGCAGTTTGTGCTGCGCGAGTTGCAGATGGTGGCCGATTCCGCCGACCCGCTCAAGCGGCAGCGCGGCCGGCGCGGCCTGGAGGTGCTGCAACGCATCCAGAAGATGGCGCATTTGGACGTTCAAATCGCCGAAGACGATTTTCAGAATATCGTGGAAGTGGATATGAAACTGATCGAGATGGCCAAGCGCTACGACGCGAAAATCATCACCAATGATTACAATCTGAACAAGGTGGCGACGCTGCAGGGCATCGACATTTTGAATGTGAATCAGCTCGCGAACGCATTGAAGCCGGTGGTGCTGCCGGGCGAAACCATGAGGGTGTTCATTCTGCGCGAAGGCAAGGAATACAACCAGGGCGTGGCTTATCTGGATGATGGCACGATGGTGGTGGTGGACGGCGCGCGCAAGATGATCAACAAAACGATCGATATTTCCGTCACCTCCGTACACCAGACCACTGCGGGGAAAATGATCTTTGGCCGCTTCGACGAACGAGGCGACCCGGGATCGCGCCAGCCATCAACGCCTGCCCCGGCTCCGGAAGCTTCGATTCACCGCACCAGCCCCGCGAGCGATCCGCGCGCGGCCGAGCCAACGCAAGCCGCCGATCGGCCCATGCGCCCGCTTTCGACCGATCCCACCCGTTCCTGAAATAGTGACGGTGGAAGAATGGCATAGCCGCACAACCCGAACCGGCAGGGAGGGTTGTGCTACGCAAGCCAAAAGATTCGCGTGAGCAGGCATTCTTGCGCTAGACTTCTAACCCCTTGATGAGCCGCATCGCTGCCATACTGCCGGCTGCCGGACTCGGAACCCGCATGGGCGCCGAGATGCCGAAGCAGTTTCTCGAACTCGACGGCGTGCCCATCGTGATTTTCACGTTGAGGCGTCTGGCTGCCTGCGCGGCGATCACCGACTTTTTTATTGCCACGCGCGGAGAAGAAGTTGCATCGCTCGAAGCTCGCGTGGCGCAGGAACAGTTTGGACGGCCGGTGCGGGTGGTGCGGGGCGGGGAGAGCCGGCAGGAATCCGTGGGCAACGCGCTGGCCCTGGTGGCGGCGGAAACTGAAATCGTTCTGGTGCATGATGCCGTGCGGCCGTTCGTCACACGCGAGATGGTGGAACGATTGATTGCTGAAGCCCGCTCGCGCGGCGCCGTGATAGTGGGAATTCCAGCCATCGACACGGTGAAAGAAGTGAAGCGCGCCAGCTTGCCGGAGGATGTCGCTCGAATCACCGCAACCATCCCGCGCGAACGGATCGTGCTGGCGCAAACGCCGCAGGCATTTTCGGCGGCGATACTGCGAGAAGCGTTTGAGCGCGCGAAGCAAGATGAATTCATCGCCTCCGACGAAGCAGCGCTGGTGGAGCGAATCGGCCGCGATGTGTACGTGGTGGCCGGCTCCGAACGCAACTTCAAAATCACCCGCCCCGCGGATATGGATCTGGCCCGTTTTTACCTTGAACAGGAACGCCAGCAACGATGAGCCGCGCCGGAATCGGCTACGACCTGCATCGCCTGGAGCCGGCGAGAAAACTTGTGATCGGCGGCGTGACTCTGCCGTTTGAAAAAGGCACGCTGGGGCATTCCGATGGCGATGCGCTGAGCCATGCGATTTGCGATGCGCTGCTGGGCGCCGCGGGCCTCGGCGACATTGGAACCCATTTTCCGGATAGCGATCCGCGGTGGAAAGGCGTGTCGAGCCTGATTTTTTTGGAACAGACGCGGAAAATGCTCGACGAAAAAGGCCTGCGAATTCAGCATATCGATGCGACCGTAATCCTCGAAAGGCCGAAGCTCGGGCCGTATTTTCCGGCCATGCGCGAGGCGCTGGCGAACTCACTCGGCGTCGAAACAGCGCAAATTAACTTGAAAGCCAAGACGAACGAAGGCGTAGGCGAAATTGGCCGCGGCGAGGCCATCGCGGCGCAGGCGATTGCCACTCTTGCTGGGACGGTTCCTCTTTTTTGATCTTCTATTCTCCGTTTTCCAATTGAGGCTGGGATAGAATCCCTGCGATGCCTTCCGGGAATGATGCGGATTCGACACCAACAGCAGAGAATGCTGTAGAGAATGTCCCTACCAGCAGGTGGACAGCACAGGATGTCGAGACTATTTTGCGCGAGCGAGGCTGGCTGAAAGATAAGTGCGACGCTGCGATTGATGCCTGGCTGACGGATGCGGCGGCGCTGCTGGGGCCTGGTGCGGTGGCCACTTCCGTGGAACGTGATTCGATTGCTCTGGATGAGCGGACGGCCGGCCGCGGCGTGCTGGCTGATTTGTTAGGCCTCATTTTTCAATACGACGCCAACGCGATTCTGGCGGCCAGCCGGAGCCATATCGTGCTGACGCGATCGGGGGCGCGCACGGTGATTCGCGAATTGGCGAACCGCGTCCTGGAAGGAACGCGAATCGATTCCGAGCGTTACAAAATACTCGTGGAAGGCCTGCAGGAAAAGATGGGTTTCAGCGGACGCGGGCTGTTCCATCCCATCCGGTTAGCGCTGGCGGGACGCGCGGGCGAGGCAGAGCTCGACGGCGTGATTCTGCTGATTGACCGGGCGGCGCGGTTGCCGTTCGCGGTGCCGGTGAAAGGGACGCGGCAGCGGATGCTGGAATTCTGCGCGGCGATGGATTAGATGAGGAGTGGCAGAGCGCCTTGTTGAGTGGATCTATCGATTCCTCGTCCCGTTGAATCATCCGGGACGCAAACAACGCGCTGCACTCGGAATGACTTTCCTTGGTGGTTGAATTCAAAGGTGTGAGTACTCAATGAATTGGCTGATGGGAATTCATGCGGTGGAAGAGGCGCTGCGAGCGGGGCGGCCGCTCGAGCGAATCGTGATCGCGCGCGGGCGGCACGGCGATCGAATGGAAGAGATTGTGCAGTTGGCGCGGACGCGGGACGTTCCC
>JBGQGW010000075.1:0-14641 GCA_041497605.1 Terriglobia bacterium
AACTCGCTCGCGTTGGGGACTTCGGGCGACGCCCGTCACGATCCAGTTCACGTAGTCTTCACAATCCGCGTTAAGCAACTTGAACGCTTTCCCGATTTGGCTTTCTGCTCGCGTCAAGACTGCCTGTTGCCTCTCGAAACTCTCAGGGAGCCATGTGTACTCGACTTGCTCACCCTCTGCGAACTCACTGTACGAGGTTACGACAAACTGCCCTCGATCCTTAGAAGCGTGCATCACGCTAGGCCCCGACGCACCCGTAGCGCCTGCAATGCCAAAGTGCCAGACACCGCGACGCCTACTGTAAACGCGAAGCACACCGCCGGGAATCCAATTGTCGTACGGGATTTGATTCATATTCCCTCCTGCTCAAACCCATAACAACAAAATTATAGCACCGTAGTTCGCGGGCAGCTATTACTAGTCCGCGCAGGCAGTGGCCTAATTTGACCTGGCGAACTCAGGCCACGTTGGGGCAGAATGACGTGGCCTACTCCGAAGGGAGTTTCACGCATGATACATCCGCCCATAAAATGCCGGAGATGCGGTTTCAGACTCGAGGACACGGGTGATCACGTAGAAGAGCGGGAGATTCGAGGTCGAAAGGCTCGTTTTGTAGGAGACGAGGAAGTGTGCGGTTGTGACTCCAAACCCCGAAGCAATGCTTTTACCTCGCGGCCGCAGCCACCCAATTTAGAAACTTACGACCGAAAGTGAGACTGCCGCACTACCCTCATAAACTTCGCCCTCCGAGGAGGCGAGCAGCGCATGGCGAATGCCCATAAGCTTTACACGTTCAGTGTGACGTGCCAGACTCCAGATTTGGCAGTTGTCTATTGCCTACGATCGATTGCCGAATTTTCCCAAAAGGAAATCAATCCGCGCATCGCATGGGGCGGGACGAAGGATGCCGATTGGAGGCGAGATGGCGGCAGCGTTACATTTCACTTTAGCAGCGCGCAAAACCGTGAACTATTCGTAAAGACCGCTCAACGACTCCTTCCCCCGAGCTCCTGGTCTGAGGTGACTCGGAAGGATAACGATCCTGCTAGGCCCCAGTAGCAGCAATTCACGGCAATAATAGGCATACTAGACAATAAACTAGTAGATATCGTACTGCTCCCAGTGCAACGTGGGATCGGCCTGGATGATCACGCTTTTTTTGGTCCAGCGCTCGAACTCTTCGATCAGTCCTGCTTCGCGCGTTTTCAGGGCCTTGGCGATTTCTGGATGCACGCGCAGAGTGATGCTGGCGGCTTCGATTTCCGTGGCCATCTTGCGGGCTTCCACTTGAATTTCGTAGCACAGCGTGGGCACTGACTTCACCATGCCGGAGCCCGTGCAATACGGGCACGGCTGGCAGAGTGTGCGTTCCAGGGCCTGCTTGGTGCGCTTGCGGGTGATTGCCACCAGGCCGAATTCATTGAACCGCAACACCTTCGAAGGAGCTCGGTCGGCGCGCAGAGCTTCTTCGAGAGCCGCCATCACTTTCTCGCGGTTGCGGCGCTCTTCCATGTCGATAAAGTCGATGATGATGATCCCGCCCAAATCGCGCAGCCGGATCTGCCGCACCACTTCCTTCACCGCTTCCAGGTTGGTGCGCACGATCGTGTCTTCCAGGCGAGTGGAGCCGCGGCCGACAAATTTTCCCGTGTTGACGTCGATCGCCACCAGCGCCTCGGTATGATTGATCACGATCGAGCCGCCCGATTTCAGCCACACTTTCGGGCGCAGCCCCTTGTCGATTTCCTGTTGAATGCCGAATTCCTCGAAGATCGGCGATTCCCGGGTATAGAGTTTCACGCGGCCCGCCAGCGCCGGTTGGAACCGGCTGACGAAATCCACCACCTTGGTGTATTCCTCTTCGTTGTCCACCCAAATCGACGTGTATTCCGAGCTTAGATAATCGCGCAGGATGCGCTCGACCAGGTTCAGATCGCGATGCAGCAGCGAGGGAGCCTTGCGCTGTTCCGTGCGCGTGCGGATGTCGTTCCACAGTCCCGTCAGGAATTGCACGTCGGTGCGGATTTCGTCCGGAGTGGCGCCGGAGGCCGCGGTGCGGACGATAAATCCGCCGCCCGACGTTCCTTTCGCTTCCGTCACCAGATGGCGCAGCCGCGAGCGGTCTTCCGCCGATCCGATCTTGCGCGACACGCCGGTGTGATCGAGCGTGGGCATGTAAACCAGGTAGCGTCCGGGGAGCGCAACGTGGCTGGTGATCCGCGCGCCCTTCTTGCCCAGGGGTTCCTTGGCAATTTGGACGATGATTTCCTGTCCCTGCTTCAGCATCTCCGAAATCAATTGCGGCCGGCGTGGCGCAGGCCGGTGAGCGTGGCCGCCCGGCCGCGGCCGATGTCCTCCGCCCTCCCGGCGGCGCACGCCGCGCCGCATGGGATGTTGCATTCGCGCGCGAGAATTGCTTTGCACTCGTGCATTCGTAGGCTGCGCCGGAATCGCTGCCGCAGGCGCTGAAGCCGCGGCATCTTCGGCAGGAGGAACGCCTTCGATCCCGGCTGCTTCAATCTCCGCTGCTTCCGCTTCCATCTGTTCCGCGAGCTCCAGTCCAGGTTCGGCCAACTCACCGATCCCGCCGGCGTCAATTTCTTTCGAGACTGCCTCAAGCAATTCTTCCGATTCCGCAACTCCGGCGCCGTTTTCTTCTCCCTGGTCTTCCGCCTCCGCCTCTTCATCAGCGTCGGCGTCCGCGTCAGCGCTCGCCTCGGCTACGCGTTCTTCTTCTTCCTTCTGCGCTTCCGCAACCTGTTCCGCCAGCGAGTTCGCTTCTTCCGCGGTCAGATCGGGCTCTCCTGGATGCGCCGATATTTCCGCTTCATGCGCAGCTTCAAGCGCAATTTCCTGGGTGGCCGCGTGAGCAGACTCCTTCGCTTCCGGAATAATCGGCGACGGCTCTTCGTGCTTGAACGAATCCGCCGGGGAGATCTCCTCGGACGGCGCAGGATAAGGTTGAGTCAAATGCCGGGAAATCACCATTCCAGTCTCTGAATCTATTGTGGGCAATGGCGAAAAAACCGATTCCGGGATACCCGTTTCCTCGGAAGAAACTGCCGGCGGCTCTGGCGGAACTTCAGCTTCTTTCCGCGGTGTTTCCTTGTGGCGGAACTTTGCGATGGATTCACCCGGCAACTGTTCAATCCCGCCGGAGGATTGCCAGCGCGGCGCATAGCTTTCTCTCGGTTGTTGCATTCGAGGCCGCCCGACGGGTGACTGCTCGACGCGCGGCTGCTCGACGCGAGGCAACTCCACCGCGGGCTGCGCGGATTCCGCCCGCTCGGCGCGCGATTGCTCCAGCGCCGATTCCGCGGCAGGTGTCTGCTCCGCGGGAGTTTCCTGAATCGGAATTCGCTGTGCAAATGGCAGCGCTGCAGATTCTTCCGCTGGCGCCACTGCGCGCGGTTCTTCCTCGACCACGGAGGAATCCCCAGGTGATGACTGGGTTCGATCCCGGTACTTCGCGAGTGATTCGCCCGGAAGAATAATCGGCTCGTAAGGCTCGCCAGCCGGTCCGGATTCCGCTGGCGATGATGACGGCGGTTCGTATGGCCGGTGCGATGCATATTTCGACGGTGGCAATTCGCGGCCTCGAGGGCGATCACCCCGGCCTCCACCCCCGCGCCCGCCGTGGCGCCCTTGGCGCCCTTGGCGATTTCGATCGCCGCCGTAACCTCCGCGCGGGCCGGATTCGCGGCGTCCCTGATACGGCGCGCTGGGCGTAACCGCACGAGGTGTTTCCGCCCGTGCTGGTTGCTCACTCGAGATAAAACCCGCCGCCGCCACCGGGGATAGCGCCGGCGCCGCAGTTTCCGGCGCGCCGATCACTTCCGGCGGTTCCACCACTGCCGGCTGGCTCGACTCCTGCGCGAACACATGTCCGCCCTGTTCTTCCATCTTCTGGGTTTTTTGCTCGACGGTTTGAACCACCTGATCGTACTCTTCCAGTCCTTCAAGGAAATCGCTGACGTAAAGGAAGGCGTCGCTATCGAGGCCGATCTCCACAAACGCCGACTGCATGCCAGGCAGCACGCGGGTTACACGGCCTTTGTAGATGCTACCGACTAGAGCGAATTCTTTTTCGCGTTCGACATAAATTTCACAAAGCTGGCCATCTTCCATAATCGCGACCCGCGTCTCGTGCGGGGTCGCGGAAATTACCATTTCTTTCGACATGAAAACTCCTCACGGCGCATCGGCATGCGGCCGCGCTGCGCACTGGTGCGCGCGACTCGCCCGCGCTTGGCGGGCTGGCCCGGAGGGATTTGCCTGCATGTGTCATTGTCGTCCCTCTCCCGATGCAATCCTCTTTCAAACGTTGGTTCCCGCCGCTTCTTCCTTCGGGTGGCGGGAAAAATACTGGCGCGGCCTCAGTTAACGAAGCGCCTCATGCGCACATTCATTACCAAGCCCAATGCCATAAAAACAAACAAGGTCGCGGATCCTCCGTAACTCATCAACGGCAGAGGAATCCCGGTGACCGGCATATAACCGATCACCATTGCGGCATTCACCATTACGTGAAACCCAAGAATCGCCGCGACGCCCATCACCACGAACATCCCAGCGCGATCTTTCGCCTTTTGTGCGTTATCCACCAGCCGCAACAAAAGAGCCAGATAGAGTATCAAAGTAACGAACACCCCGGCAAAGCCTAACTCTTCCGCCAGCGCCGCCAGGATGAAGTCCGAATACCGCACGGGCACGAAGCCTAACTGGTTTTGGCTCCCTTTGCCAAATCCTTTTCCTGTGAATCCGCCCGAGCCCACGGCGATCTCCGATTGCAGGATCTGATAGCCGGCTCCCTTGGGATTCTCCTCGGGCTTCATGAAGGTTGTCAGCCGTTGCTTCTGATAGGGCTTCAGGTGATGCCACCCGACCGGAATCATCAAGGCCCCGAGCAAAAGCACCGCCGCTGCATGCTTCCACTGAATGCCGGCCAGAAATGCGCCGACCACTGCCACCGGAACAAGTGTGAGCGCCGTACCCAAATCCGGCTGAAGCAGAATCAGGCCGATGGGCAAACCCACAAGCAGCGCGGCTTTTCCCAGGTCTACCAGCGAAAGCCGGTCGCTCCGCGCTTCGCTGTAGAACCGCGCCACTACGATAATTATAATCAACTTGACCAGCTCTGACACTTGAAAAGGAACGCCGCCCACGGCCACCCACCGCCGCGCGCCAAATCGCGCGTGCCCCATCACCAGCACCACCAGCAACGCCCCCAATCCGATTAAATACAGCACCGGGGCCTGGTCGAGCAGCGTGTGATAATCGATGCGCGACAGGATCAGCATCAGCAGCAATCCGCACCCGATCCAGATCAGTTGTTTCCATTGTATTCCGGCCATGCCGCTGTTGCGCGTCGAGGAATAAATTTCGAGCAAGCCGAGAGTGCACAGCGTCAGCGCGATTCCGAGGAGCGACCAATCGAGGTCTCTGATTCTGGGCCGGTTCTTCATCGCTGGTGGGTTCCTGTCGAAGCTGCCTGCGCCGGGGTTTGTGGAGCCACCGCCGTGGCCACCGGCTTTAGCGCTCCCGTGCCGCCCGAGTTCGCTGCGGTGGTTTGCTGCTGGAACCGATGATTCTTCTTATCGTAGTAGGCCTTGACCATGTCCCGGACAATGGGCGCGAACGCTCCTCCGTGCTGGGCGCTCTCCTGCACCAGTATGGAGATCACAATCTCCGGATTTCGCCGCGGCGCATAGCCCACGAACCAGGCATTGTTCCTGAATTCGGCGCGATTCCCGCCGCTCACGCGGGTCAGGCCTTGCGCGCTGATCACCTGGGCGGTCCCGGTCTTGCCGCAGATTTCAATGCCGGGAAGTCTGGCTTGTCCGGCGGTGCCGCCAGCTTCGTTCACCACGCCAAACATTCCCTGCGTCACCTGTTCGACCGTGTCTTCGGAAATCGCAAAATGGTCGACGTGCGGATTTGGAAAATCCTTCATCAGGTGCGGCTGCACGAAATTGCCGCCGTTGGCAATTCCCACAATGGTACGCGCCAATTGAACCGGAGTCACGATCACCGCGCCTTGCCCGATGGAAACGGAGATCGTTTCACCGGGATACCAATCCTGGTGGTAAACACGCTTTTTCCATTCCTCCGAGGGAATCAGGCCCCCCTCTTCGCCCGGCAGATCGATTCCGGTTCTGCGACCCAGGCCCAGTGACGTCGCATAGTAGGAGATGCGATCGATTCCCAGGCGCTTGCCCACGTTATAGAAGAAAACGTCGCAGGAATGAACGATGGCAGCGTGCAGGCTCACCCGCCCGTGCCCTTTTTTCTCCCAGCAGTGGAAGACACGGCCGTAAAAATCAGCGTAGCCGGGGCAGAAAACCGAGAAATCCTCCGGAATCGCTTTCGATTCCAGCATCGCCGTCGCCATCACGATCTTGAACACCGAACCCGGCGCCAACTGGGCCTGGATCGCGCGATTCAGCAGCGGCTTGTCGGGATCTTCGTTTAATTGCTGCCACTCCTTCGGCGAAATACGCACTGCAAAATCGTTCGGATCGGCGGTGGGGTTGCTCACCAGGGCGAGTATTTCGCCGGTTTGCGCCTCCATGGCCACCACTGCGCCTTGTTTACCGGCCATTCCTGCTTCCGCAATTGCTTGTAGATCGTCGTCGATCGTCAACTGGATCGGCTTGCCGGGTGTCGCATCCAGATCTTTCAGCGTTTCCATCGGCTTGCCCACGCTGTTGACGATCACCCGCCGCATCCCGTCCACGCCCACCAGCGTTTCGTTGTACTCGCGCTCCAGACCCGCCTTTCCCACGATATCGCCCGGCCGGTACTTCCCCTCGCTTTGATCCAGTTGCTTGGGCGTCACTTCCCCCACGTATCCGATGGCGCTGGAGAGGAAGTTGTGGGGGTAACGCCTTCGATGCACCATCAGGAGTTCGAGCACGGGCAGATCGGCGCGATGCGATTCGACGAAGGCAATATCGCCCTGGGTGGCTTCTGGCTTGATGACGATGGGCTGGAATTTCGGCTCATACTTCGCGCTTTCCATTTGCTCGTTCAAATCGTCGAGCGGGATGCCCAGTCCTTCAGCCACTTGTTGCAGGCTCTTTTGCAGCACGGAGGGGTTGTCTCGCAGCAGCAGGATGCTGAACGAAGGGTAGTTATCCACGATCACGCGCCCCTCGCGGTCCAGCATCCTCCCGCGCGGCGCGATAATGGGGATCGAGCGGATCTGATTGCGTTCCGCCAGTTCCGAATAATGTCCCGATTGGATGACCTGCAGTTTCCAGAAGCCGATCAGCAGAAGGACCGTGATGACGACGGTCACATAAGTGAAAAAAATCAGCCGGCCCTGCGGAATCCTCTCGTCATTCCCATCCAGATTCGACACAAAAACTCCAACTCAGCGGGCCGTTCGCCGGCCCTGCTAGCCCCTGCGGGTTCGTGGCCCGTGAATAGAAAGACGAAACCACGGCAATCCGTGAGCGCTACCCGCGCTCCGGTCTCCGGAGCGATATTCCCACTGATACTCAACGTAGCATTCGGTTTAGTTCGGCGCAAGAGACCATGCTTAGTCAGATACCGTCCTTTTGGCCATCGGGGCTCAAAAGCCCCGCCGGTCGCCATCCTGGGTCTAGCCAATTCTCGCGTCTTCCCATCCCACCAAATATCAAATACATCGCATCCAAATCCATGATCCAGGCCCCCATAGCCCGGAGAGTATAATCAAAAGCTATCGCGCTTGACAGAGCCGCAAACCTTCAGTGCATGCCATTCAGCGCGCGAGGAAATGGAACAAAGCAATGCCCCGTGATCCAATCCAAAAACGCCTGGCCGTCCTCGGCTCCGGAAAAATGGGCGGGATATTGATCGAAGCCTTTCTGAAGCAGGGCCTCGTTCCTCCTTATGATATTGCCGCCACGGTGAAGCACGCGGACCTGGAGCGAAAAGTTTCGCCGGGAGCGCGGGTCCAAACCAACACGGATAATCGCGGTGCGGCGCGCGCCGCCGACGTCATCTTGCTCTGCGTGAAACCCGGCGCGGTCAGCGAAGTCCTCGATGAAATCCGCCCGGAGGTTAACGAAAAGAAGCTGCTCATTTCGATTGCTGCTTCCGTGCCTACCGATTACATCGAAAAAAGGCTGGATCCCGGCGTTCCCGTGATTCGCGCCATGCCCAATACGCCTGCCATGGTGGGCTGTGGCATCACCGCTATCGCCAGGGGAAAGCATGCCGCGAAGGAACATCTGGAGCTGGCTTCGAAGCTGTTTGATGCCGTTGGCAAGACAGTTGTGGTCGACGAAAAACACATGGACGCGATCACCGGCCTCTCCGGCAGCGGCCCCGCTTACATCTACATCATTCTCGAAGCGCTCGCCGAAGGCGGCGTAAAAATGGGCCTCTCGCGCGAACTCGCCACCCTTCTCGCCGCTCAAACCGCGCTCGGCGCTGCCCAGGTGGCACTGGAAACCGGCAGCCATCCCGCATTGCTGAAAGACATGGTCACCACGCCCGCCGGCTGCACCATCGACGGCATCCTCGAACTCGAAGAAGGAAAATTGCGTGTCACCCTGATCAAAGCCGTCGTCAAAGCCTCGCAGCGCGCCAAGGAACTCCTGTTCACCGACAAAGAAACCTGATTTTCAATCCTCGCTCGGTCCTGATATGCCTGTGACCCGGATCACATTTGAGAGTGACTTCGATCACGGCGCTTCCTCCTCATTTCGCGCTATTTAGATATCCGTACGAACAAGAAGCATAGCGAGGTTTCCGCCACTCGTGGCTATTTTGATCAAGCCGGTCCACAGCATTACCCGATCTTCCGCTCCGATCAATTCACTCGAAAAAATCTGGAGTCGACTCCAATGCTAAACCCGCACAATTTTGCTCTTGCCGGAGCGCATGCCGGCACGCTTTCCAAACCAGCAAACACCTAGCCGCTGGAGGCCATGCCGCCTGGTTTCTCCACATGGAAGAACGCCATCTTCGTGGATTCACTGATTCCGAAAGCTTCATCGCATGGTTGGCAGAGGCTGGAAGAGACTGTCATCTCGCTGGGTTTTCACGTCGTATTCGTTGTGGCTCTCATTATTGCTCCCTTATATTTCACACAATCGCTCGACCTGCGGCAGTTCCGGGCTACGTTCTTGATCCAGCCGGCCGTGCCGCCGCCTCCGCCGCCACCAGCGGCCCCTCGGCTGATTCGTGCTCAGCCAAGAACGATGTTTTTGAAAGGGACGCTGCTCGCTCCCACCGCGATCCCCAGGACCATCGCGATGGTTCACGAAAAGGCGTCTGACATTCCCCCCGAAGATCTTTCCGGCGGTGTTGCGGGAGGCGTCCCCGGCGGCATGCCCGGTGGATCGATCGGCGGCGTACTCGGCGGTATCCTGGGCGGCATCCCCAATGCGGCGGGCGCTGTTGCGCCACCGCCTGTTGCCGCGCCGAAAAAGCCGCTGCGAATCGGGGGGAACGTCAAACCACCTCGGCAGATTTTTGCGCCACGTTTGGACTTTCCCATCCTCGCCAAACAGGCCGGAGTACAGGGCCGGGTGGTCATCGACGCGATTATTGATGACCATGGGAATGTGGTCGAACTCCATGTGGTCAGTGGCCAGCCTTTGCTGATTCCTGCAGCGCTTCAGAATGTTTCGCAGTGGAAATATGAGCCCACTTATCTGAACGGAGAGCCGATCTCACTCGCCATGGTGGTGAACGTCGACTTCAAATTGGGCCGGTGAGGATCATTGATTGAAGTAGAAGCAAACTTTCTAGGACGGCTTGCGCAGCTTGTCGAGCAAGGGGAACAAAAATACAGCCAGCAGGGAATTGATCAGCGAGGCGATGAACAGTTTATTGTTCCAAAAAACCGCGGGCCTCGCGAGCAGCAGTCTTTCCGTGCTCGCAATCACCGCCTGATTGAAATGGAAAAATAGGAAGGCGAACGCGAAGCGGCTGATCGGATGCTCCACGTCAATGCGCGCTCCCACGGTGGAAGCCAGGTAGCCGACGCAAGTCTTCGAGATGCCATAGACGCCGATGGGCATGTGGCTGGCGCCATCCTGCACCAGACCGATGGCCATGCCCAGCAACAACCCGGTGGTCGGATTGCGGCGGCTCAGCCCGAAATACATCGTCACCAGCAGCGGCAGTTCGACGTAGTCTGCTCTCCCTCCGAAGCGGTGCAGAAACGCCTGCAACACCAGCGCCAGAAAAGCGATGATCGCGACCGTGCCCGCATAAAACTTGTGGACCTCGATGTGCGTCTCGACTTGGGCGCGCACGCTCACTCCGGTTTGTTTCCTGGATTTGGCGCGGGAGGTTTCGTGGCCGCAGGCTTCGTCGCGTTGGGTGTTGCGGGTGCTGCGTTCGGCTGATTAGCGGGCGGCTTAGTCACGGGTTTCGTCGGCGGCGGAGTCTTCTCCGGCGCAATCGACCGTGAGTCCGAGCCCGGCAGTTTTATCCCAGGCGGCACATTCAGCGGCACAATCGGTTTCGCTCCTGCCGCTGAGGGAGGCTGCGCCGCGCCCGTTTCCGCATCCGTTTTCAAATTCAGCTCTTGCTGCGTTTGCAGCACAAACACTTCTTCCAACCGGTCGAGCCGCGCCACCGGGCGCACGCGGATCACTTTCCAGGGATTCCCCGGCTGGACATCCGCAACCGTGCCGACCGGCAGATCCTTCGGGAAAATCCGGTCCTCTCCTGAGGTCAGCACCGTTTCGCCCACCGGCACATTTTCATCGTTGACCACGTACTCCATGCGCGCCAGCGGGTCGCCCGTACCTTTCACCACGCCATGCGTGCGCGAACTGGCCAGCAGTGTGCCCACTCCGCTATCGCGATCGGTAATCAGCAGAACCAGCGCCGTGCTCGAGTAGACTTCCACAACCTTTCCCACCACGCCATCCGGCGTGATCACGCCCATGTTTTTTCTCACTCCGTCGCGGCTGCCTCGATTCACGTACACGGTGTGGCTGGTCGCGTCGGGGCTCTGGCCAATCACTTCCGCCGCAAACATGGGCACTTCGCCATGAGTTTCGCGGAACCCCAGCAGCTTGGCAAAACGGTCCGCTTCGGCGGCGCGGCCTTCGAGTTCCCGGTTGCGCACTTGCAATCGTTCGAGTTCACTCCGCATCTGCTCGTCTTCGACGCGGGTATGGCGCAGATCGATGTAGTGCCGCCAGCCGTTCCCGATGCCGTGGAAAATCCAGTTCGCTCCGCGTTGCAGCGGCGTAAGCGACTCCACCGACCACAATCGAATGAGCCGCACATCGTGCTCACGCTTGATTTGGAAAGCCAGCAGCAGCACCTGTGCAAATATCACTCCTGCAAGCAGAGCGAGCGGCCGGTGGCGGGAAGAAATGTCGATCATGTTCTATGTGCTCGTCGCAACAGGCTGGGTGCTCGAGGCTCAAGCCGCAAAAATTGCTGTCTGGGAACGCATCTTTTCGAAATTCAGTCTGGGAAGCCGCCAATCGCCTCCCAACTTTCTCTAATCAATGGAAACCAGCCGCAGAAGCTGGAAATCGCTCAGCATTTTTCCGGTGCCAAGCACTACGGACGCCAGCGGATCGTCGGCAATCGAAACCGGCAGGCCGGTCTCCTCGCGGATTCTTTTATCCAGATTTTTGATCAACGCGCCGCCGCCCGTCAGCACGATGCCGCGGTCGCTGATATCCGCGGAAAGCTCCGGCGGCGTGCGTTCCAGCGCCACGCGAATCGCGTTCAGAATCGTGGCGATGCATTCGGAAAGCGCTTCGCGGATTTCGCTGTCGTCGATCGTCACCGTGCGCGGCACGCCCTCGATCAGGTTGCGGCCTTTCACTTCCAGCGTGAGCGGCTTTTCCAGCGGATACGCCGAACCAATTTCAATTTTGATCTGCTCGGCGGTGCGTTCGCCCACCAGCAGGTTGTACTTCCGCTTCAGGTAGTGCATCACGGCTTCGTCCATCTCATTGCCCGCCACGCGCACCGACCGCGAATAGACGATGCCGCTCATCGAAATCACGGCGATATCCGTGGTGCCGCCGCCGATGTCCACCACCATGTTTCCGGAAGGCACTTCGATCGGCAGTCCCGCGCCGATGGCCGCCGCCATGGCCTGCTCCACCAGGAATACCTCGCTCGCCCTCGCGCGATAGGCGGAGTCCTGCACCGCGCGTTTTTCCACCGGCGTGATTTCGCTAGGCACGCCGATCACGATTCGCGGGTGAACCAGGACGCGCCGGTTGTGCGCCTTTTGAATAAAATAGGTGAGCATCTTCTCGGTCACTTTGAAATCGGCAATCACGCCATCCTTCATCGGCTTGATGGCCACCACGTTTCCCGGCGTCCGGCCGAGCATTTCTTTCGCTTCTTTGCCCACCGCCACAACTTCGCCCGTGTTTTTATTGATGGCGACGATCGAAGGTTCGTTCACCACGATCCCTTTGCCCCGGGCAAACACCAGCGTATTCGCGGTCCCCAGGTCAATCGCCAGGTCGGACGAGAACAGGCTGAACACCGACCGCAAGCTGAATCCATTTTTCGTCACGTCGTTCTTTCCCCCAGTGAAGGCCACGCAGAATGGTGGCCGGTAAGCGGCCGGGCGGCTCCCCTGTTACGGTATCACGATTGGCACTCGCTTGATCGCGGTCCCCCCGCGCCGGTTCTGTCCGGTAATCACAACGGTCTGACTGCCGCGGCTCATCGGCTCCGTGAAATGCCGGAAGCGGCCGTCGCGCTGAATGTCGGCCACTTGCTCGCCGTTGATAATCAGCGCCGCGCCGGGCTCCGTGTGGCCGATAATTTCTACCACATTGCCGTGCAGTTCCGTTCCATCCACTTCCAGAACCATTTCCTGACTCTTACTCTCCGCCACCAGCGTGAATTTGTACGGATCATCCCATTCGCTGGCATTCTCTTTTCCGTCGATCGCTTGCACCGACCAGAAATACTCGCCCGAATCGAGGCCCGTGATCTCCGCGCTGGTCGTCGAGGTCTTCTTTTCCGCCAGCACTTGCGTGAACATTGCCGTGCGGCTCACCCGCAGTTGATAGGCCCGCGCGGTCGGCACCGGTTTCCACGAAAATTTCAATACTGTTTTCTTCGGGTCCGCCACTACGATCGGCTGCAAGTTCAATGGCTCCGATAGTTCCGGCGGCGACAAGATTTGCGAACGTGTTACGCTTCCGCCGGTCGGAAATTCTATTTTCTCCCACTTGCCCACACTGAGTTTCTGCCCCCCGCGATTGACTTCCGCGCTTCCGCGGGCCACCGTCATTTCGTTCTGTTGGGTGGAGGGGTCGCTGCGCACGGCTGCGCGGCTGTTCTCGCGCAGGGAAGCCACCGCGTTCTCGAAGGAAACTTCCGCCTTCGATCCCGCCACTTCCCAGGACCCGGTCGCCAGATCGAGTTCGCCCGAACTGACGTGCATGCCGACTCGCGATGCCCGGTCCTGCGGCACCAGGTTTTCTTCCACCGTCACCAGGGTGTCGGGCTTCACCGTGTACGTCGTTCCGTCCGCGAACGAGAGCCGCGCCACTCCGTCGGACGCCGTCTGCACCAGGTCGCCCTTATCCAGGGTCATCTGGTAATCGGCGCTCACCCACTGCACAGAACTGACCTTCTTCACCTGCACTTTCCCGTCCAAATTTACGAAGCGCGCCTGCTTTGTCGCGGTCGTCCCAACGGTCGCCGTTTGCTGGTCGATCGCCGCCGTCAGAGCATGGACCACCCTCCCAAACGTTTCCGGCAACATCAGATAGAACGACGCCAGGGCGATCACCAGGAGCAAGAAGACGTACATGGCCACAGTCTTGTACGTCACCGTGTGCCAATACACCTCCACGTGACTGATCTTCGGTTTTACGGGTTCGGACACGCGTTCCTTTGTCAAACAGCGAAAAGACGCTGATTCTAAAATTTAGCACAGCCCCACGTGCCTTTCTGGCGCCGCCCCGCGCCCCGTTGCTAATTGGCTAACCCCATCCGCCGGACTCGCCTACGCGCGTGCTCCAATCTGTTCCACTCCCCCAGCAACCAGTACTCATAGTTCTTAAATGTTCTCCGCCATCCTTCGTACGCCCCTCTCATTCCTCCCATCCCTCTTTCACCCAAACTCACGCTCTCACAAGCGCTCACACTCCCACTAGAACGCACACCGCCCAGCCGCTCTCGGTCATCCCGAGCCCAGCGCATCGTCAGCGCCCCGACCAGTTCCACAGGGCGAGGGATCGCGAGTCCGAGTAAAATGCAAAGAACGGGGCTAATCCCCACCCGCTCTTCTCGACCCTTCGACCGCACTTCGGTACGAATGAACGCGTTTCCGCGCATTGTCTGTCCATTAGTCCGAAAAGCCCCCGGCGCGGAATGTGATTGAGTGCCGCGCAACGCTCCACTATAATTGCGGGTTCCGGCGGCACCTGAGGAGCAGAGCGGCATTATGTTGAAAACGATCCAGCAGAAAAAAACTGGTGTGCGAATTCTTATGGGCGTGCTGCTGGGAGTTATCAGCCTGGGCATGCTTCTCTACCTGGTGCCCGCGCCGGTCGGCACCAATGCCGGCGGAAGCGGAGACATGGTTGCCGTCGTTGCCGGACAGGAAATCACCGCTCTGGAAGTTCGCCAGACTCTCGATAAAGAGACGCGCGGTCAATCCCTTCCGAAAGCCCTGGTCGCCTTGTATGCC
>JBGQGW010000076.1:0-14428 GCA_041497605.1 Terriglobia bacterium
TGGGCCGTCTGGTGATAGATGCGGACCTGCGGCCCGAACCAGTTGTCCCCGAAGCCATGGCGGCTCCCGCCGGCATCGTCGAGTGCAACCAGGCTGGTCGTGTTCCAGCGGAGTTCCACGTCGCAGAGCAATCCGAATTTCAGTAATCCCGCCAGGTCACTCTGCTGGTCGCCGGCCCCGAGCCATCCACGGTCCCAACCATATTCGAGCTCCAAGACTCCGTATTGCGTGATGTCGGCGGGATTCGCGACAGTCGGCCGATTGGGATTGGCAACCATCCGGGGGCTGTAACAGCCAGTTTGACGCCCCATGAACTGCGCGCGCACACAAACGGGATAGATAAGAAGAAATAGTCCGAGTAAGAACACTCCTCGGAAGTTTCGGCTACCATAAGTCATTTTGCAGATCCTGTATGGATTGTGGGTAAGGGGCTGCACCATTCTCCATCTTTTTGGGCGGCAAGAAAAAGGGCAGAAGGAGACGGGGTTTACTGATCGGAAATCCGGCAAGCGCGAACTGCATTCTTGCGACCCACTCTTCGAGTATCCCCCATTTGAACTTTACATTCACAATCTCTCGATGCTCAGGCCCTTCTGCACAGCGCCGCGGGCACTCTGCTGGAAAACATCCTTTACAAGCGAAAACGGGGGATGCTAGCGTGTCCGGCGGTTTCTCGCACATGCCGACCCAACGAATATTTGAGCGCTCCTCGGGCCTTGCAGCGGGCTCATCGAAGAATCCACCGAGGCATGCCTGAATGCGCGCCGTTGATTTGATCCGCAAGAAGCGCGACGGCGAAGCGCTAACCGCGGAGGAAATCGAATTCCTCATCAAAGGCGCCACTCAGGGCTCGATCCCCGACTATCAATTGGCAGCCTGGCTGATGGCCGTGGTGTTAAAAGGTATGACGCGCGCCGAACTCGCTGCCTTGACCGAGCAGATGCTCTATTCCGGGCGCGTTCTCGATTTCACCGGACTGCCTCGAAAGAATTCCGATCCACTCGAGGCCATCCCCGGGTTTGTGGATAAGCATTCTACCGGCGGGGTGGGAGATAAAACGTCGCTGGTGGTCGCGCCCGTTGTAGCGGCCGGAGGCTTGATGGTGCCGATGATCAGCGGCCGCGGACTGGGCCATACGGGCGGCACCCTGGATAAGCTCGAATCCATCCCCGGATTCAACGTGAATCTATCGCTCGAGGAATTTCGACTTGTGCTTAGCGAGTGCGGGTGCTCTTTGATCGGCCAGACAGCGGAGATTGCGCCGGCGGACAAAAAACTCTACGCCCTGCGCGACGTGACCGCGACGGTCGAAAGTCCTTACCTGATTTGCGCTTCGATCATGAGCAAGAAACTCGCCGAAGGAATCGACGCCCTGGTGCTCGATGTGAAGACCGGCGACGGCGCGTTCATGAAACAGGAAAAAGACGCCGTCTACCTGGCGGAGTTGATGGTAGAGACCGGCAAGCGGATGGGAAAGCGCGTGGTGGCATTAATTACGGACATGAGCCAGCCGCTGGGGCGGAAGATCGGAAACTCGCTCGAAGTGGAAGAGTGCATTGAAATCCTGAACGGCGGCGGGCCGGAGGATTGCCGTGAGTTGTGCCTGGAGCTTTCCGCTTGGATGTTCCAATTGGGCGGCCGAACCTCGTCGGTAGGCGAAGGGAAGCGACTCGCGATGGAAATGATTGCATCCGGGCGCGCCCGTGATACATTCCGCGAAATCGTGCGGCTGCAGGGGGGAGAGGTTGCCGCGATTGACGATCCGTCGCGGCTGCCGCATGCGAAGCACACGCTGGACGTGGTGAATTCGCGCGCGGGATTCATTTCGAAGATTCGCTGTGAAAATGTTGGGGTCGCCAGCATGCTGCTCGGCGGGGGCCGCGAGAAGAAAGAGGACTCGATCGATCCGGCCGTCGGCATCGTATTGCACAAAAAAGTGGGCGATGCGGTCGATGTGGGCACGCCGCTCTGTACCGTGCATTACAACGCGCATCACCGGTTGGAAGAAGTGACGGAGTTGCTCGAAGAAAGCTTCATGGTTGGGCCGAAGGCTCCGCCACAACCGGTGCTGGTGAAACAAGTGATCGGCGCTTGATGCGGATTCCTGCATCAGCTCGCGGCTCTGGCAACACTGGAGGGTAGGGATGCACCGACTGACCGGCGTGCTAGGCTTGATCACCATGATGGGCCTTGCCTATTTATTTTCCACCAACCGCGGCGCGATTCGTAAGAAAACAGTAGCCTGGGGCCTGGGACTGCAGATTGCTTTTGCGTTCTTCGTGCTCGATACCAGCATCGGTCAACGGCTGTTCCGGGCGGCGGGCGATGCAGTGAACAAGCTGCTCAGCTACGCTTTCTATGGTTCCGAGTTCGTGTTCGGCCCTCTCGGCAAACAGAATTCCAATATTGGATTCATCTTTGCGTTTCAAGTGCTGCCGACGATTATTTTCATCGCGGCGCTTTTCGCGCTGCTCTATTACTACGGGGTGATGCCGTTCATTGTGAAGCAGGCGGCGAAAGTGATGACGCGCCTGATGGGGGCGAGCGGAGCCGAGTCGCTGAACGTGGCCGCCAGCATTTTCATGGGACAGACGGAAGCGCCGCTGACGATTCGCCCCTATTTGCCGGACGTGACGCGCTCGGAATTGATGACCATCATGACCAGCGGCATGGCCCACGTTTCCGGCGGCATCATGGCCGCTTATATCGCGTTCGGCATCGATGCGAAGCATTTGATCACCGCCGTGATCATGACCGCGCCGGCTACGATCTTGCTGGCCAAGATGCTGGTTCCCGAGACGGAAACGCCGCGCACGGCCGGAGTGGTTCAGATGGCCGATCTGGAAAAGGATCCCAACGCGCTGGGCGCGCTTTCCCGCGGCACGTCGGACGGGCTGAATCTGGCGATCAATGTGGGCGCGATGCTGATCTCATTTATCGCCATGATTTATTTGTGCGACGGAATTCTGGGCGGCATTCACGGTTTTCTGGGGCGGCACGGCTTCGCCTATTTTCCGTCCAGCCTGGAGCAAATCTTCGGCTGGTTCCTGGCGCCGGTTGCCTGGGTTATCGGCGTGCCGTGGCGCGATTGCGGCGCGATCGGCAGTTTGCTCGGAACTCGCATGGTGTTGAACGAATTGGTGGCTTTCGGGAAGCTGGGACAAATGAAGGCGGTGCTGGATCCGCGCTCATTTACTTTGGCCACGTTTGCCCTGTGCGGGTTTGCCAATTTCAGTTCCATTGGAATTCAAATCGGCGGCATCGGCGCGCTGGCGCCCAACAAGAAAGACGATCTGGCGCGGCTGGGAATTCGCGCCATGCTCGCCGGGACGATGGCGAATTTGATGTCCGCGTCGATCGTGGGGATCATGATGCGGTGAAGCGGCAACGCCGGGTCGGCAACGGATTGCGAATTTCTCCGCCACGAAAGCGGCGGGCTACAGGCGGGAGACTCCTCTGATTAGGCAAGCGAAAAAGTCAGGAAAAGCGGGCGAAGAATTTGCGTGGGCGGAGCGCGCGGCAAAATTTATTTTGTCGAAGACGAAACTGCGGCCGCGCATCGGGCTGGTGCTGGGATCGGGGTTGGGTGCGTTTGCGGAGGAACTCGACGGCGCGACGCGAGTGCCGTACGAGAAAATTCCTTTCTATCCGCGCTCGACGGCGATCGGCCACGCCGGTCGCCTGGTCATCGGCAAAGTGGGCGGCGTTTCCGTGGCGGCCATGCAAGGGCGCGTGCATTTCTACGAAGGTTATTCTTTGAAGGATGTAATCTTTCCCATGCGCGTGTTCGCGCGGATGGGAATTCGCGCCGCGATCCTGACCAATGCCGCCGGTGGCATCAATACGGAATTTGAGCAGGGCGCTCTGGTTGTAATTCGCGATCACATCAATTTGCAGGGTTCGAATCCGTTGATTGGACCAAACGACGAGCGGTTTGGGTCGCGCTTCCACGATATGACCCAGGCTTACTGGAAAGAGTATCGGGAGTTCGCACTCCAGGAAGCCTTGCGGCTGAAAATTAAGGTGTTCGAAGGAATTTATGCCGCGTTATCGGGTCCGAGTTACGAGACGCCGGCGGAAATTCGCTATCTGCGCACGATCGGCGCCGACCTGGTGGGAATGTCCACCGTGCCGGAAGTGATAGCAGCGCGGCACATGGGTATCCGCGTGCTGGGAATCTCCTGCGTCACGAACATGGCCGCCGGAATCCTCGAGGTCCCCATCAATCACGAAGAAGTGCTCGAAACCGGCGAGCGCGTCAAAGGCCAGTTCATGGGCCTTCTCCGTGCCGTGATCCCGCGCATCGCCGCGGATCTTATGACAAAGCTTCCTGATGGGAGTTAGAATCCCTCCGCGACCACCTGGCGAGCGTGGACCAGGCTCTGCTCAAGGAGGCGGAAATGACTCTCTGCATATTTGCAGCTCTTCATGACGAGACTGATGGTGGGTGGGTGTGGCATTACAAAAAGAGTTTCACCCCTCGCACCACGATTCTGATATCGAATCCTGCCGGGAAGAGAAAAGTCTACTGCCAATACCGCGAAATTGAGAGCAACTTTGTTAGAATATATAACGATCAACCTCACACTGTTAAGATCACTTACCAGGAAAAGCTTTGGCCTGATGTCCTCGTCGCGGGTGACTGGTATCGCCGGGCCTTGGGAGGGCTGAAGACCCAGCATAAATACTCCCTCGAGGTGCGCCCACCGCTTTGGACTCACTGGGCGGACGTTAGGGCAGCTTGCCATCATCCGAATGCCGGCGTTCGAATTTCCATGCGCCTCGCAATTTGGGGGACGTGGCTCGCGTTTGCTGGGCTGGTTTTTAGCCTGCTTTCTTTCTGCTCTTCGATTTGGAGGTTTCAGATTGGACTAGTGATTGCGATTGCTGCCGTACCTCTCTTTGCTTGGGCAAGTTGGGGAGTTGACCTCAAACCTGCCGAGCGGACCGGAGGCCTCGGTCCCTGCGGTGGGAATGAGACAGGAACAAAGGGCAGAGGGGAGTCGGGCTGGCAACAAATGAGTGAATACGACAAATTGATCGAAGCCGCCACGCAGGCTCGCGAGGCCGCCCACGCCCCGTATTCCAATTTTCGCGTGGGAGCAGCGTTGCGCGCGAAATCGGGGCGCACCTACACCGGTTGCAACGTCGAGAATGCGACCCTGGGCCTCACCGTGTGCGCCGAGCGCGTGGCTTTACTGAAAGCGATCTCGGAGGGCGAGCGCGGCTTCGATGCGATAGCCGTCGTCGCCGATACCGATGTGCTGACCCCACCTTGCGGTCCTTGCCGGCAACTGATCTGGGAATTCTGCAACGACATTCCCGTCATTCTCTCGAATCTGAAAGGGAAGGTCGAACACGAGCGTTCGGGAACTCTTTTGCCGCGGCCGTTTGATTCATCGTTCCTGTAGCTGAGATGAAAACTTCGAACCACATAAATTCCGCAAGCCAATACGCGAGTCCACAAATGAAACTCCATTCACAGCGTTTACACGCCTCGCCCGATCAAATTGTTTGTCTGTGCTTATCCGTGTTCCTTTGTGGTTTCGTGCTTCTGTTTTCATACGCGTTGCACGCTCAAACTGCGATAGCAAAGGATCATGCGGACCTGCTGATCTCCGGCGGCACGGTCGTCACCATGGATGGCTCGCGGCGAATCATCGACGGCGGCGCCGTAGCCGTGCGCGGCGATACCATTCTCGCTGTCGGAACACGCGCGGAGCTGGAAGCACGATTTGATGCGGCGCAACAAATCGATGCGGGCGGCATGATCGTGATGCCCGGGCTCATCAATGGCCACCAACATGCCGCGATGACGCTGTTCCGCGGGCTAGCGGACGACCTGCCTCTGAACGATTGGCTCGAAAAATATATTTTCCCGGCGGAGGCCAAAAACGTCACCGAAGATTTCGTCGTTTGGGGAACTCGGCTGGGTGTTCTAGAGATGCTCCGCGGCGGAACCACCACCTACCTGGACATGTACTATTTCGAAGACGCTGTCGCCCGGGTGACGAAAGAGGCCGGCATGCGCGCCGTCCTCGCGGAAACGATTATCGACTTCCCGGCACCGGATAACAAGACAACCGCGCAGGCCTTCGCCTACACGGAAGATTTCTTGAAACACTGGAAAGGAGACTTGCTGATCACCGCTTCCGTCGGCCCCCATTCGATCTACACGTGTTCCGTGAAAACGTTGCAGGAATCGGCAGCCTTGGCGCGCCGTTATCACGCGCCCATCCAGATTCACCTCGCGGAGGCGCCATTCGAGTTGGATCAAAGCCGCGCCAAGCATGGGGCGACGCCGGTGGGTTATCTGGAACGGATTGGAGTTCTGGGGCCGGACGTGATCGGCGCGCACTGCATCTGGGTGGATGCGGGCGACATCGCTTTGCTGGCAGAGCATGGCGTCGGCTGCATTCACAACCCCTCCAGCAACATGAAAACCGCAAGTGGCGTGAGTCCGGTTGTGGACATGATCGCGGGGGGAATGCACGAGGGTTTGGGTACGGACGGCGCCGCGAGCAACAACGACCTGGACATGTTCCGGGAAATGGACCTGGCGGCGAAACTTCAGAAAATCTCCCGGGGCGACCCGCGCGCATTGCCTGCTCAGCAAGTGGTGGAGATGGCCACGATCGGCGGCGCGCACGCGGTCCACATGGAAAAGAAGATTGGCTCGCTTGAGCCCGGAAAGAAGGCTGACTTGATCCTGATCCGCACGGATGCGCCCCACGCCACTCCGCTCTACAACGTTTATTCGCAGCTCGTCTATGCGCTGAAAGCGGCGGACGTGGATACGGCCATCATCGGCGGACGAATCGTGATGGAGCATCGCAAGATGCTGACATTGAACGAAAATGAAATTTTAGAAAAGGCTCGCGAATTCGCGAAGAGAACGAGCGCATCACTCGCCGGCGGAGCAGGCAAATAGAATCATCATTCCTCGAAGATTCATCACTCCATCGAGCAGCTCCCTCGATCAGGATTGGCTGCGGGTCTCGTTGCGCTGGCGATGCAGCTTGAGCGCATTGGACCGCAGCACATCCGGGACGTTTTTGTTCGTCGTGAGTATCTTCAAGTCGCGCGCAATCAACCGTGGGAGCAAGTGAAGGGATACTTCGAGAGGTGTCTTCGGATTGGAGGCGAGATTTCGCACAATTGTGTAGTTCTTCATGTATCCGCGGTTCGTCGAGATGACTCTCAGGATCTCCGCGTTCAGGTTGCCCATCGCGGCAAAACTTTCCACCTCGGTCGGGCTCAATTTAGGCGACTGCAAAACGGCCCGCTGAACGACCTTGTTTGAGTCCCGGATCAACATCATGCGCTCCTCACGGCCGCCTTTCAGCGCCAGTTGCACCCGCTCGACGACGTTCATCTGCGAAAGTTTTTGCAGCATTGTGCGCCGCTTTTCGAGATCCGGCTCCAGCGCCGCGATTGCTTCCTGGAGTTCAGGCTCGACCTCGGCGCCGGCTCCCTTCTGCAGCTCTTTGATCAATTCCCGTTGCTCGGCAGTCAGCGACGGACAGCGCTCGAGCACGACGATTAAAATCGGGTCACTCGTCAGGCGGTCCAAGTTGTCGAACAAGGCTTGCGCGCCAACGGAAGTGACGAAACGGGAGGTGCGCACAAGCGCTTCAATCGGGCAGGCCGCATTCCTGGCCAGGAAATCGGCTATGCCGGGTTTTTCGGCAAGGTTTTCGGCGCAGTAAGTGAATAGTTCAGGAGCGGCGTCGGTCCGGGTGAGCGCGGCAAGAAAAGCTTCGATTGGCTGGGCCAGCAGGGCATAGGCGGCGCGTTCGTGGAACGCCTCGTCATGGCAAAGTATTGCGAGGGCTTCGACACGGTCTTCGGGAGAAAGATCGGCACTGCCCGCGCAGACGGCTAGCTTTCGTTCAAATTTGGCTTGGCCGGAGCGGATCTCGGCACGCAACTCCGCGCTAATCTGTTCCTCCCGGGGAAGGTTTCAGGTCTTTGCGGGACAGCGTGACGCTTCCGGGCTGTCCCGGTGGACCGAGTGGCGGTTGAATCTGGCTGTTCAACTCCAGCACCAGCGCGCTTGCCTCGCTGGATGTTACTTCAAAGCGATCGTTCGCCTGAAACACCTGCGACTGGCCGGCCACAAACCTGCCATTAAAAGCGGTTATACCGTCCGCCACCACCCTCAACCTCGTCGATTTGCCGGCCTCAACCTTCAGTTCGAGCACGTCAGATTTTTCTTGTGCCGGATTGGCCGCCGCAGTGGAACGTGCCGCCGGTTGCGGAGTGGATCGAGGTGGCTGCATTCCCGCTGGTTGAGTAACCGAGGTCTTGGCCGGTCTGTGCCAGAATTTCAGCCGTGAGCCAAAGTGCCGGTATCCCAGCCAACCCGCCACCGCTAGCACCACAAGGAGCAGTAGAAGAAGGAGGGGCAACAGCCAGCGGGGAGATTTCGCGGGCGGTTTTGCCCAGACGGCCACCGCCGGCTTGTCGTTTGTGCTTAAGGCGTATTCAGCGATCAGGCTTTCTTCATCGAGACCCAGGAAATGAGCTACGGCCCGGATGAAGCCACGATTGAAAATTCCGCCGGGAAGCTTGTCCCATTTCTCGCTCTCCAGGGCTTCCAGGAAATGGACGCTGATCCGCGTTGCGGTTGAAATTTCTTCCAAGGATACGCCGCGCATCTCCCGCTCTCGCCGGAGGTGTTCGCCAAAAGGTGTAGTGGCCATTTACGAGGTCTTCCTTCAAAATATAGGCGGGCCGGAGTTGGGTGTCAATCGGCCTTGCGCTAGATTGCCACGAGGGGTTGCGGACACGGCCAATTTCTGCAGATAGTCTCTTCGACACCACTTGTGCCTCGCCCATTGCAGCCAACGGGAGTGGTTCTTATAATGCGAAGGAAGTGTCAGGGCCTATGTATTCAGTAATCGATTTGTCCCCAGGACCGAAACGGAAAGTGACCGAGCCCAAACCTTTCGACGGAGTGGAGCGACGCCGGAATCCAGCCGTCCGCTTGGACCCTCGCGATTTCCACGAGATCGCCGTGTTCCACGAGCTGGGCAAAGCGCTCACCTCTTCGCTGCACCTCGATCAGGTTCTCCGCACCATCATGGAGAAGATCAACGAAGTCCTGCGTCCGGACACCTGGTCGCTGCTTCTGATGGACGAAGAGAAGCAGGAACTGTATTTCGAAATCGCCACCGGCACTGGCGCCGGCGCCCTGCGCGACGTGCGGATTCCCATCGGCCAGGGCATCGCCGGATGGGTCGCCCAGTCGGGTGAGGCGGTGGTTGTGCCGGACACGAGCCAGGATTCCCGGTTCTTCGCGCAGGTGGATGAAAAGACTCGGATGGAAACGCGCTCGATCGTGGCCGTACCGGTGCGATTCCGCGAACAATGCCTGGGTGTGATCGAGCTGATCAATTGCGTGGGACCGGAGGGATTCAGTTCACGCGATCTGGCGCTGCTGGAAGCGCTGGCGGACTATGCCGCCATTGCCATTGAGAACGCGCGGCACGTCCACCGCATTCACGAACTTACCATCACGGACGATTGCACGACGCTTTACAATGCGCGCCACATGAATTTGATCCTAGATACGGAAATTTACCGCTCGCAGCGCTATTCGTTCGAGTTCTCGCTCATCTTCATCGACCTCGATCACTTCAAGACCGTAAACGACACCCATGGCCATCTGGTTGGTTCCAGGCTCCTCGGTGAAATCGGTTCGGCGATCAAGGGCAATTGCCGCCTGATCGATTTCGCTTTCCGCTACGGCGGCGACGAATTCGTGATCCTGCTCCCGCAGACCTCCAAGGAAAATGCCGTCCGAGTTGCGCAAAGGCTGCTCAAACTGATCAGCGAGACCGTCTGGCTGAAGGATTCAGGATTGAACATCCAAATTACCGCGAGCATCGGCGTAGCTGCATTTCCCACGGATTCAAAAACCAAGGTCGAGTTGCTTCACATGGCGGACGAGGCCATGTACTCGGTGAAGAATTCGACGCGGAACAGAGTTGTCCCGGCGGTCAAGGAAGTTCTCCCTGCCCCTGGACCTCCATCTCCTTGAATTGCGTCAGCACCGGTGATTAGATCCAGCGGCCTCTCGAAATCTCGTGTCCTCCGCTTTATTTCCACAACGGGCGCCCGATTGTTCCGACACGGCTTGATTCGCTTGGGTGGGCGTGCTAGTCTGCGCTGGACTGTTACATTCGTAGTTGTGACCAGTTCGGCGCAGAAGTGCGGACAAATCGTGAGGGGCTTCCATGGCGAATGATGCGTTGGGGATGATCGAGACCAAAGGGCTGGTAGGCTCGATCGAGGCTGCCGATGCGATGGTGAAGGCCGCCAACGTGATCTTGATCGGCAAAGAATATATTGGCTCGGGTTACGTCACCGTGATGGTACGCGGCGACGTGGGCGCTGTGAAAGCGGCCACCGATGCGGGAGCTGCGGCAGCGCGGCGCGTGGGCGAGCTGGTTGCGGTTCACGTCATTCCACGTCCCCACGAGCTGGTGGAAAAGATTTTGCCCGGGGGCGGACAAGCTCCCGAAGGTTCGCACAAGAAGTAGGAAGTCTTTGGCCCCGGCGTTTGGCGGTGGGCCCGGACATGGATTTGCAGCCTGTCTCTTTAGAGGCAAGGGTTTTTCTCCGACAAGGTAAATCGCTTTGAGTTTGCGCGATTCCGACCTAATTTCCATCCAGGAAGCTCGCCAATTGTTGGAACAGGCGAGCGAAGCCCAGCAAAAATTTGCCGTGTTTTCGCAAACCCAGGTGGATGCGGTTGTGGACGCTTGCGCGGAGGCTGCCACGGTTGCTGGCGAGCAGCTTGCGCGGCTGGCGGTGGAAGAAACCGGCTACGGCAACGTCCCCGATAAAATCATCAAAAACCGGCTGGCGTCGGTGGATGTGCATCGGGCAATTCGCGGGATGAAGACAGTCGGCATTTTGCGCGAAGATCGCGAGAAGGGCATTCTGGAAGTGGCAAGCCCGATTGGAGTAGTCGCCGCCGTAATTCCTTGCACCAATCCCACCTCCACGGCGATTTATAAAACGCTGATCTCCCTCAAAGCGCGGAATGCGATCGTTCTGAGCCCACATCCTTCGGCGATGCGATGCATCTGCGAGGCGGTAAGCGTCATGAGCCGGGCAGCGTTGCGCGCGGGCGCGCCGGAAGGTTTGATCGGCTGCTTGCAACATCCCACCATGCAGGGCACTCAGGAATTAATGAAGCACCGGCTGACCGGCGTGATTCTCGCGACCGGCGGCACTGGCTTGGTCCGCGCCGCCTATAGCTCCGGCAAGCCGGCCTACGGCGTCGGACCCGGCAACGTGCCTTCCTATATCGAACGCACCGCGAACGTGCGCAAGGCCGTGGCGGATATTATCGCGGGAAAAACATTCGACTACGGCACCATTTGCTCTTCCGAGCAAGCCATCGTGGCGGACGAAGCGGTGCGCGAGCAGGCGCTCGAAGAATTGCGCCAGCAAGGCGCATATTTTCTAACTCCGGATGAAATTCAACGTCTCGGCGCGCTGGTGATCGCGCCGGGTTCGTTCACGCCTAATCCGAAAATTGTCGGCAAGCCCGCCACGATGATCGCGGAAATGGCGGGAATCAAGGTGCCGTCCTCAACGCGCGTGTTGATCGCGAAGCTCGATGCGGTCGGCCGCGAGCAGCCGCTTTCCTCCGAGAAACTTTCGCCAATCCTGGCGTTTTATTCCGTGGCTAATACGGCTGCTGCGATTGATTTGTGCACTCGAATCCTGCGATTCGGCGGCTTGGGACACACTTGCTCGATGCATTCTCAGAGCGAAGCGGCGGTGCGCGAGTTTGGTTCGGCAGTTCCGGCGTTTCGCATTCCGATCAATACGTCATCGGTACACGGCTCGATCGGCTATTCCACAAATTTATTTCCGGCCATGACGCTCGGCTGCGGCGCGCCCGGCGGCAACATCACCTCCGATAACATCGGCCCGCAGCACCTGATGGACATCAAGCGGATTGCGTGGGAATCGCGTGCCATCGAGCACCGCACGATTCCTGCCGATCGCCGCATGATCGCGGAAGCAGCGCCGGCGGCAAGTTACGTTGCGGCTCCCGCCGGAACTCAAGTCCCAAGCGTGACCGCGGTTGCTATTGTCCCTGACCGGCAGACCATCGCGCGCATTGTCGAGCGCGTGTTCGAGCAGCGCGGCATTCCTCGCGGCGCCGCTGCAAATCCAGGTGCCGGCCACTCGCATGGAACTGCAGACTCGGGCGCGGCAAAGGTTGTTGCGGCTCCATCTCCAGGCGCATCCGCGAGCGCTGCCACTGCAACCGCACCGCGGCCGGCAGTGAGCATACCTTTGATTGCTCCTGCCCCGAGCAGCATGAGCGCAAGTCCGCCGAAACAGGAAAGCCCCAAGGCAGCGGCGCCGTCTTCCGCTCCGGCAGCGCCGCAAGTGAATGTGTCCGCCTTCGTTAGCGAAAACGACGTTCGCATGGCCATCACGCGCCAGGAAAAGATCTTCATCGGCCCGAAGACAATCGTCACGCCATCGGCACGCGACCTTGCCTCCACGAACGAAGTGTTCGTGGAAACACTGATCCTGCCCAGTGGGGCCCAGAAATCCCGCGCGGATTAGCGGCCCCGGAATATTCATCTCACGCCTCCTCAAGGCAAATTGCATCCTGCGAAATGCAACGCTAGCCGTAGAATTAGGCTCTCAATCCTTAGGAGCTGAGTGAGTGCGGACCACTGAAGCTGCGCGTTATGCCCGCTGGTCGGCCATGGCGGCATTGTTGATCGCCGTCGTCGTGGCGGGAATCTACGCCCGCCGGGTCTGGCGCGAAGCGATCGTACGCAAGCACGCGCCTCCACCGGTGCCGGCCGAGGTGCACCAGCAGTCCGCGGGATTCTCATTCTCCAAAGTGGAAGGCGACCGCACCATCTTCACCGTCCGCGCATCACATGCCACCGAGTTCAAGGACCAGAATAAAAGCCTGCTCGAAGATGTCTGGATCACAATTTACGGGCGGGAGAATAGCCGCTACGACAATCTTCATGCCCAGCAGTGCAATTACGATCCGGCCAGCGGCCACATCGTTTGTCAGGGCGCGGTGCAAATTGATCTCCAGAGCGCCGAGGAGGCGCGGCAAACCCAGGACCAGCGCGTGATCCATGTGGCTACGAAAAACATTGCGTTCGACCGCGATACGGGCGAGATAACCACGGAAGAGCCGGTTGAATTCCGCTTTCCCTCGGGCGAAGGCCACGGCATCGGCATTTCCTACGACACGCGGAGTGAACGGGTTCGGCTCAAAAAAGACGTGGAGCTCAAGCTATCGCAGCGATCGCCCTCGGCGCCGCTGATCGTGTTCAACGGAAGCAGTCTGGAATTCGGGCGCGACGAACACAAAATGCAATTGTCTGGCCCCATCCGCGCTCAACAGGCCCAGCGCACGCTGGCCGCGGGAAACTTGGTGCTCGAATTTGATCCTCAGATGCACGCCCGCCGGGCCATTGCCAGCGGCAAGGCCGAGCTGCGCAGCACCGCCCCGCAGGAACAGGCCACCCTGGTGGCGGATACGATTATCGCCGCGCTCGATGCAGCAGGAGCCATCGAGCAAATCGAAGCCCAGGGCAATGTGCGCGCGCACAGAACTCTGGCGGCGGGGCGCGACGATTTCGAAGCGCAACGCGTGGAAATTGCGATCGATCCGAAGCAAAACCAACCCAGGGAGATGAAAGCCAGCGGCGAAGTGCGAATCGCGTCCGAGGAAAATGGAGAATCCCGGCGGCTTGAGACGGCTGCGCTTGCCGTACATTTTGCGCCAGCGGATGGCACTGCGGGCCATCCATCGCGCGCCGGCCGGATCGAGAGCTTCGAGACACTTGCCCCCGGCACGATCGAGACGAAAGCGGCGAGCGATTCCACCAGGATTCACGCTGGTAAGTTTTCTGCTGCTTTCACGGCGGCGGGACGAATGGAACAACTTTTCGGCCGCTCTGGCGTCGAAATCAGCCGGCAGCTTGGCAACACTCCTGCGCAACAGAGCACCGCGGAGAATCTCGCGGCGAAATTTGATCAGAACGGAGACTGGTCTCGGATTGAAGAATCGGGGCATGTGCGCTTCCGCCAGGGCGACAGGACGGCCCAGGCGGGCCGTGGCGTGATGGAACGGGCAACCGATCGAATTATTCTCGATACCCTGCATAGCAAGGGGTCTACGACAGTAGATCGCCCCTCGGTGGCCGATTCACTCTCCCGCACCACGGCGGCTTCCATTGAGATTAATCAGCGCTCAGGCGATGTGCAGGCTTCAGGCAGCGTACAAACGAGCTACTTTCCGGTTGCGCCAGGAAGCCATGCCTCACAGCCCAGCGCTCCCAATATTGGAACTGGCCCAGCTCACATCAGCGCCGACAAGCTGACCGGCAACAGCTCGACTGGGCATGCGTTGTATACA
>JBGQGW010000077.1:0-14418 GCA_041497605.1 Terriglobia bacterium
ACCTGGTGCCCGCGCCGGTTGGCACCAATGCCGGCGGTAGCGGGGACATGGTAGCCAGCGTTGCCGGCCAGGAAATCACCGCACTGGAAGTCCGCCAGACTCTTGAGAAAGAGACCCGAGGACAGTCGCTGCCGAAAGCCCTGGTCGCCCTGTATGCCAAGCAGGTGCTCGATCAGATGATTTTCCAGAGAGCGTTGGAAGCCGAAGCGCAGCGTCTTGGCCTGTCCGTCACCCCGGAAGAAGAAACCAATCGAATCCGGCAAATCCTCCCCTCCGCCTTCTCCGGTGGCGCCTGGATGAAGGATCGTTATGAATTGGAAGTCCAGCAGCGGACGGGAATGAGTGTCCCGGATTTCGAAGACGCCATCCGCCACGCGTTGCTTGCCGAAAGATTTCAACAACTGGTGACGAGCGGAATTTCCGTCTCTCCCGATGAGATTGCCCAGGAATTTCGCCGCCGGAACCAGAAAGTAAAACTGGAATACGTACTGCTGAAGCCCGCCGATTTGGCTGCCTCCATTAACCCGACGGATGCTGAATTGAACGCCTATTTCGATAAAAACGCCTCGAAATATCAGGTGCCCGAGAAACGCGCCGCTCGTTTCGCGCTCCTCGATCTGGCTCAGCTCCGCCAGCGCATTGTCACCGCCGACGCCGAAGTTGGCGCTTACTACAACTCGCACATCAACGAGTACAAGGTGCCGGAGCGCGTCCATGTGGAGCACATTCTTTTCAAGACCATTGGCAAGACCGATGCGGAAATCGCTGAAATCCGCAAGAAAGCCGAAGAGGTGCTGGATCTTGCCAAGCACAACGGCAATTTTGAGGACCTGGCGAAAAAGAACTCAGAAGACACCACGAAGGACAAAGGCGGCGATCTGGGATGGATCGTCCGCCAACAGACCGTGCCGGAATTCGAGAACGCTGCCTTCATCCTTCCCAAAGGCAGCATCTCCGATCTTGTAAAGACCCAATACGGCTTCCATATCATTAAGGTCTTGGACAAGGAAACGGCGCACACCAAGTCCCTCGACGAAGTCCGCAGCGCGATCGTTTCCACTCTTCTCGATCAAAAGGTCGAAGGGCAAGCCAACAAGCTTTCCGACCAGATGGCAGCCGCCATCCGCCGTTCCAGCAGCATCTCGATTGACCAACTCGCAAAATCGCTCGATTCGTTCGGCCAGCAATCCCTGCTGATTGGCCAAACGCCGGAGGTTGGCGTCAGCGATCCCATCGGTGACTTGGGGAACCCGCCTGAGCTGCACGGCGCATTGATCGGCCTGCGCCAGGGAGAATTGAGTCTGCCTCTTCGCATCGACCGCGGTTTCGTGGTTCTCTCCGTGAACAAAATCGTTCCCGCCCACCAGGGAAAATTCGCCGAAGTGCACGACCGCGTTCTCGCCTACTATCGCCAGGAAAAATCGCTCGAATTGGCCCACTCGCGCGCGGAAGAACTGGCCAAGCGAGTCCAGTCCGGCGAGGATTTCACGAAAGCATCGAAAGCCCTTGGCCTGGAAGTGAAGACGACAGATTCTTTCTCGCGCACCGGTTCCGTTCCTGATCTTGGTGCGGCCAAAATGCTCTCCGCTGCATTCAACATGAATGTGGGACAGACCAGCGGCCCCGTCACGCTCAGCGGGAACTGGCTAGTCTACCGCGTCGCGGCGCACGAAGAGCCGAACCCCGCTGATTTTCCGTCGCAGTCAGCAGGAATCGAGCAGGAACTTCTGCAAGCGAAGAGGGCCATGGCCTTTGAAGCCTTCCGCGACGCCCTCGAAACAAGGATGAAGCAGGAGGGCAAATTAGTGATCCGCAGCGACGCCATGAAGCGCCTCGGAGCCGCCAGTTAGCTCATAAGTTACACATAATAAAGGTTATAAACTTCTTTAGGAATCCTGTTGTCTTCATTTCCGCTTTTCAGCTACCATATTTAGTCAGCAGCGCCTACCCCGTAGCCAGCGGGGTGATCCTTGGGCACGAGCCCTCCCGGCCCCGTCTCTATCTGGCGTTTTTGAATCTCCTTCAAGAGAGAAAACCATGTCAGCGAAGAAACTTTCTGGCCGGAAGGTACTGAGAGTAGTCCCTCCCCGGTCTTCAGGTGCTGCTGCACGTCGCCGCCGGACACATTTCGGCGGACAAGCCGTAAAACAGAGGACACGCATGTCTGACAAAATCAATCCACAGCGGAATGAGTACTCCTGCTCGATCGAGACCAACCAATCGGGAAAGTACGTCGTCCGGGTCCGCGCCTGTTTCGGCCGCCATGGATGGGTGTTGCCTGCCTATTTCCTGGCATCCACGTTCGACCGGGCCATGAAGAAGCTGGAACAGACTCTCCAATCGCTACAGCGGCATGAAGACCGGCTGTGGTTCTGGGGAGTAGAGCGGAGCGATGATCCGAAGCTAGCCGGGGAATTGATGGCGGAATTCGGTCTCTCGTTGGATCGCCGGGCCGAATTCCCTCGCCGCTCCGCGGCTCTCTCGGTCCCGCCAGAGCGGCCCGTGCCATCCTTCCTGCTTGCTCCGGCGCGGCGTCTGCTGGCGGATTCGGTCGGTGCCACACGCGCCGTGGCCGATTAATGGCGCCTTCGAGTTCGACTCGCGGATGTTTTGCCGCGCGGGCTCTAGACTCTGCTTTGATTGGGCTGAGCGGATTTCCTACGACGGCTCCGGCTACTCTTCTTTGCGGACGATAACTTCGCCGTGCGATATCACATGATCGTTCAGAGAGATCCGGTAGCGATAGGACCCGGGTTTGTGCCCGGGGCGGGCCGTCCCACTCAGTAAGCGGACGCCGGTGGGAGCTTGCAGGACGTTCGAAGAGAACGGGCAGCGTTGCGGGTCAAATTCGATCTTCAAATTGCCGGCGTCTGAAAACCAGACAATCTGCTCCCCAGGATTCAGGATCACCGCCTCGGGTAACACGCCAACAAGAACCAGTTTTTCAGCCATCGCGCCCGTGGCAGACGGTAAATTTTTCACGTCTGCGGAGTCGAGAAGATAACACATCGCCGCACGAATTACACCGCTCGGGAGCGAATCGCCGGTGTGACAATCGCCGCCAGAGCGCAAATTCCAAATCAAGCCACAGCTACACTCTGCCGGTTTCGCGCCGCCCGCACGGCATCCATCAATTGGCTGGAAGTAAACGGCTTTGCCAGCACGGGGATCGACGGCGGGTCGGCGAAGTTTGCATCCACGTCGGCCAGACTTCCCGTCATCAGCAAGAAATGCTTTGCCAGTTCCGCGTGCGTTTGCCGCAAGAGCCGCAACACTTCCGCGCCGTTTCTTCGAGGCATCTTCAAGTCGCAAATCACCAGATCAAAGGTCGCCTTTTCGAGCGCCGCCTCCAGCGACATCGGGTCGCTCAAGAGCGTCACTCGACAGCCCCGTTTCGTGAGTGACATCTCCAGGAATTCGCCGATTGCCGTTTCATCGTCAATCACCAGCACCCGGCACTCGGATTCGCCGCTCCCCGCTGCGGCGCTGGGCGGCGGGGCGATCGCCTCCGGAATCGCCTTCAATTCCTTCGGGGCCAGTGGCAGTGAAACTCGGACCGTGGTTCCTTTGCCCGGAACGCTCTCTACTATTATTTGACCACGATGTTGCTGCACGATCCCGTGAGAGATGCTGAGACCCAGGCCGGTGCGTTGGTCCGCTAACCCGGTTGTATAAAAAGGGTCGAAAATATGTTCTCGCACATCATTCGCCATCCCGATGCCGTTGTCTGTTACCGTGACCCAAGCGCCCTCGTCATCGACGCCGCACCTCAGCCAGATCTCTCCTCGCTCCCGGTGGCCCGCCTCTATGGCTTGCTCGGCGTTCAAGACAAGACTGAGGAATACCTGCTGAAGTTGGTCAGGATCGCCTAACACCCAGACCGCCTCCCTGGGCATATTCGTATGAAGCTGGATGGGTTTCGCATCCAATGCGCCACGCCGTGAAACGGCCAATTGGTCCAGAACGAGGCACAAGTCAATCCGTTGAGCCGAGTGCGGTGCCTGTCTCGCGAAGCTGCTCAGGTTGATGATCAGCTTTTTCAAGCGCATCGCTTCTTCTCGAATTGTTTCAATCTGAGGTCGAACCCGGGCGCTCAGGTCGGATCCGGAGAGCAGGACTTCGCTGAAGCCGAGAATCGAAGTCAGCGGATTATTGATTTCATGCGCCACGCCCGAAACCAACTGCCCCAGAGATGCCAGCTTCGCGCTTTGCAACAATTCTTTCTGGGCAGCATCCAGTCTCGCGGTCCGTTCGCTCACCCGCTGTTCCAGGGCGTTGCGCATGTCTCGCAGTTCCGCGGACATCTCCAAAAACGCCGAGACCACCGCTCCGAATTCCAAATTGGGTGGAATCTCCCCGTGCACATTCAGGTTTCCACGCTTCACTTCCTGCAACATCAGCCGGAACTGCTCCAGCGGTTTCCACAGGTGGCGGCGCTGCATGTAGCGCAGCCATTCCAGCGCGCCAATCGCGAACAAAGGGCAGACCATCAAAGTGATGAACAGTCCGCGCGTGTACGTGTCCAGCCGCCGCGTAGCGGTCCGCACCTGGTCGGCCTGCAGATCAGTCAGTAGCCGCAGGCTCACTTCAATCTCCCGGGTCAATTCCTCTAGGTGGCGAAACTCGGCTCCCTCGGATTCGGATTCTCGACCCTTCATCAGAATCCGGTCCATGTAATCGAGCAGCCGCCCTTCTCTCTCTCCCAGTTTCTCGACTTGTCTTTGCTCGGTATCCGTCAGGGGAATTCCGGCATATCGCCCCGTCAATTCCCGGAGATCCCTCGAATCCTTCTGATACCGCCACAACGCCTTTTGATCCCCCTTCGGATACGCTGCCCAGAAAGAAAATTCTGTTTGCGCGAGCGCCTCGTGCACCCGGCTCTGCACGGAAAGCGTCGCTTCCAGATGCTCAAATGTGCTGGCCAGATGGCTTCGGACTTCTTCGCCAACGAAAAGCGCGGTGGCAACAAGCAATAACGTCACGGCAACCGATCCCGCTTGCACCAACGTGAAACTATGCTGCAGCGAGGCCGGCTTCGGTTTCATGGCTTGCCCACGACGCCCCAGTATCACTTCAGGCGGAATTTTCACTGTATCCATGCCGCTTAGGTAGCGCGCAGGTTAAGGCCCAAAAGGGAATCAGTTGACCTATTGGAATCAGTACTTTGCAGCGCTCCTTTGCTGTCCGCGGCTAAAGGAGGGTCACAAATGAAACTGATGTTTCAATGCAATACACTCTCTCCCTTCGGAGCCAGTTTGTAAGTCGCTGAGTGAGGTTACAAATGGAGGGAGAAACCTGTAACACCGGTTCCCGTCTGTCTGGAACGCAGTAAGAACAGCCCGCTGTTTTTTTGAATCCCGGAGCGCGGATCGAAATTTCTACGACTGGTGCAGAACAATAATCTGGCCGAACTCTCCATTCTCCTACGAAACTATCCCGCGCACCGCTTCCACAATATGCCGAGCGGAAATTCCGAAGGCATCCACCAATTCTTCCGGCTTGCCGGAATGCGGCATGCCCTCAACGGCCAGCCGCCGGTACCGGTTAGGCGCGGCGCCGCCTTCGAGAAGCTCCGCCACCACGCCTTCACCCAGGCCGCCTTGCGGATAGTGATCTTCCACCGTGACGAGTTTCCCGGCGGTGGCGCGGACCTGTTCCGCGATCGCTTTGCCATCCAGCGGCTTCACGCAATACAAATCAATCACGCGAATCGCGATCCCCTGTCCCTTCAATTCGTCATACGCCTTCAGCGCCTCGTGCAAAGTGATCCCTGCGCCAATCACGGTCACTTTGTCTCCCGCGCTCTGCCGCAGCACTTTGAATCCCGGCACCGGAAATTTCTCTTGCACGGAATAAATCACCGGAGTTTTCGGCCGTGAAGTCCGCAAGAAACAAATGCCCGGCCGCCGCGCGGCCAGATCCGTCAATCGTTCCGCCGAAACCGCATCGCTGGGATACAGCACGGTCGAGCCTTCCACCGCTCGCATCATCGCCAGATCTTCCAGCGCCATCTGCGAAGGCCCATCTTCGCCGATCGAAACACCGCAGTGCGACCCGCACAAATTCAAATTGCTGCGGCTGATCGCCGCCATGCGGATTTGATCGTAGGCGTGCGAAAGAAAACACGCGAAGGTATCCACGAAGGCCGTTTTTCCGCGCGCCGCCAATCCCACCCCAACGCTGACCATGTTCTGTTCCGCGATATACGCTTGAAAGAATCGCTCCGGATAGGCATCTCCGAAAATTTCGGAGAACGTCGAATTTTTCACGTCGCCCGAAAGCGCCACCAGGTTGGGGTTGCTGGCTCCCATTCTCTTTAACGCGTAGCCGTACGCCTCGCGCGTTGCCATCATCTGCCCCATTTTGTAGTCGGGATCGGCCGGCGCTGGAAAATCCGGCGGCTGCGCGAATGTTTTCCGCTCGTACGATCGATTGCCGTCCGGCGACGGGCCCAGAATCGAATTCAGGTCCGCCACCGCTTTCGTCAAATCTTCCTTCGTCACCGCTTTCGGGCTTTGCGGCACCGGCCCAACCTCCAGCAGCGCCTCCACCAATTGATCCTTCGAAAGCGCCTTTCCGTGCCACCCTTCTTTGCCCGCCACCAGGCTGACTCCGTGACCTTTCACGGTGCGCGCCAGAATCACGTATGGTTTTCCTTTCGCCGCCTTCGCGTGATCGAAGGCGGCCAGCACCGCGGCCACGTCGTGCCCGTCTATCACTTCCGCCTGCCAGCCCTCGGATTCGAATTTTCGCCGGTACACGTCCATATTGTGCTGATACATCGTCGGCCCGCTCTGGCCCAGCGCGTTCACGTCTGCCATCGCGACTAAATTATCCAGATTATATTTTGCGGCGAATTCCGCCGCTTCCCACACTTGCCCTTCCGCCATTTCACCATCGCCCAGCAGCGTGTATACGCGCGTGTCGCTCTTATCCAGTTTTGCGCCCACTGCCAGGCCGACGGCAACCGAAATTCCTTGCCCCAGCGATCCCGTCGCCGCGTCCACGCCGGGAATTCGCGGCGTGGGATGGCCTTCCAGTTCGCTTGAGAATTGCCGCAGCGTCAGCACTCGCGGAACCGGAAACACTCCCGCCTCCGCCAGCGCGGCGTAAAGCAGCGGCGCTGCATGGCCCTTCGACAGGACGAAGCGATCGCCGTCCGGCGAATTCGGATTCTTGGGATCAAATTTCATCGCGTAGAAAAACGCGCCCGCCACCAGTTCCGCCGCCGATAGGCACGAAGTGGGATGGCCCGATCCGGCCGCAGTCGTCGAGATCATCGAGTAAATGCCGAGCCGCCGCGCTTTCTCACGGATGTTGGCCAGAACGGCCGGCGAATGTACTTCTTGCGACGTAACGGTCATGGGGATCTCCCTTCGATTTGCTGCCAAGCCGATTCTACCGCGGCGAGGTCAATTCTGATAAGCGAACCTCACTAATCCCTTCGCGCGGCCAATCAACCGCCCCTCCCAAACTCCACGCCATGCGCCTCGGGACCAAACCCCACCACGATCGCTCCAACAATCAGCACCACCAGCGCGAAAATCGACATCGCCGTTCCATAGCCCATTCGTTCCGCCATCCGCGCTTCCACATACGGAGTGCGCGCCGCGATCAGCACGCCGAGCTGATAGGCAAGACCCGGGAACATTCCGCGCAACTGGTCGGGCGAAAGCTCGTTGATGTGCGCGGGAATCACCCCCCACGCGCCCTGCACCATGAATTGCATCAAAAATGCGCCCATGAAGATCAGCGGCAGATTCGGCGCGAACATCCACAGCGGGATCAGCAGCATCCCCAGCAGCAATGCCGTAGTCATCGAACGCCGCCGCCCCTTGCGGTCGGAGTAATATCCGAACAAAAGTCCTCCGGCAAGCGCGCCGAGCATGGAAAACATCGTGATGTTGGAAGTTCGCGCCGGATTGAAGCCGTGCTGTATCTGCAGGTACGTTGGGTAAAGATCCTGCGTGCCGTGCGAAATAAAATTAACCGCCGCCATCAGCACCACCAGGTAAGCGAACCGCTTCCAGTTTCCAAAAATCGACCGGCGGTACGTTTTCCAATCCGTGCGCGAGCGGTGCCATGCTTCCGGCTCTTTTACTTTGGCGCGAATGAACAGCGTCAGCAGGGCCGGCAGTCCGCCGATGAAAAACAGCGGCCGCCATCCCCAGTGCGGAAACACAAAGCGATACGCGCCGGCAGCCAGCAGGAATCCCAGCGCATATCCTTCCTGCAACAAGCCTGAAAGGAATCCCCGCCACTTCGCCGGAACGGATTCCATCGTCAGCGACGCGCCCACGCCCCACTCGCCGCCCATTCCGATTCCATACAGCAGCCGCAAAATGAAAAACACCCGATAGCTCGGCGCCAGGCCCGACAACACTTCGATCAGCGAATAATAAAGCACGTTGACGATCAGCGGAATCCGCCGCCCGTAACGGTCCGCCAGCAATCCGAAAAAAATCGCGCCCAGCCACCGAGTCGCCAGGCTCGCCGTCAGCGTCAGCGCGATCTCCGCGATCGAGCAGCCGAATTCCTTCGCGATCGGCGCGAACACAAACGTCAGGACAAAAAAATCGAACGCGTCCAGCGTCCAGCCCAGAAATCCGGCCAGCACCGCGTTCCGTTGATTCGAGCGGCTAATGGCGTCCGAAGCGGCAGGCATCCCGGCGGCAACTCCTCAAAGCGTGCGCATCTTAGGCCACGCCCCGCCGTAACGCAAAGCCTTTGCGGTTCCTCGTCGCCTGTTTACAATCGCTGGCTCCTCCATGCAGCGGTATGTGCACGCCCGCTGGACGCGCTCACGAAAGCAAGAACCTTTCCCTCAGGTTCTCCTCGTCGCGATAGACGAACCACAGGGAACCCATATTTATGGCAGTACTGTGAGTAATGCCCTTCCTGCTGTTTCGAATTGAACCTTGACCTTTATGGCTGGGCCTAGTTATTGTCAACCCCCCGCAGGGAGATTTGGCAATTCGGAAGAGTTTGTTTTTTCGGGTGAGGTAACCAAACGACTGAGGAAAAGCATTGTGATTCTAGCACTGCATCCGGGCGCGGTCGTCTCGAGTTGCACCAGTCAATGCCTAAGGATTTTTTGATTTCAAGTTTGTCCTCAAAGGATAAGGTAACGCACCGATGAATCGTGGCCACGCCCAGCGGCTGCATTCGAAATTTTACGGATCTTCTTCCGAAGACAATTGCCATTTTGCATTTTTTCTTTTTTTCTTCGCACTTTTCCAGCAGCAAATTTCATCTGCACTTTTCAAACGCTCGGGGATGTCCAGTCTCCATTCGCGAATTCCATTCGAGCCCCTTGCAAGAATTGGAAAGAATACTCTTTTTAGCACGAGGAGATCACGATGAGGAACTTTGCCGCCAGGTCCTGGGTAGTTCTGGGTATCGCTCTGCTGGTCATCTTGGGAGTCGCCACCTCCAAGAGCGCGAGCGGAATGCACTTTTTGGCTGGCCCCCAATCCGACGATGATAAAAAGCATGACGACGCTGATGCTAAGCACCACGACGATGACGGAAAGAAGGACCATGATATGGATGGGATGCATCATTCCGGCCATTCTCACCATCATGGGAATCCTGGCGGCACCCCCCCTCCTCCTCCTCCTCCTACCGCTCTTCCTCCTACGTTTACCACCAACACCTGTCCCAGCGGGACTTTGACGGCGGGCGGCGCCGATGTTGATCTCGACCTCTCCGGCCACATGTGCACTGTCGGTGGTCTCGTGTCTACTTACATCTTCCACAACGTGAACATCCACGACGGTGGCATCCTCCGATTCCTGGACCAGCAGACTGACTTCTACGCCGAGAACATCCTGGTCGAGAACAATGGAACTTTGAGGGCTGGCGTGGCTCCCGATCTGCCCATCGGCACTGCCGGTGGCAAGCTCACGATCCACCTCTATGGCGCAGTCACCGATCCTGGCGTCACTTGCAAGAGCGATCCGACTACCTGCGGAGTTCCTTCGACAACCTGGACCAACACCAATTCTGCCACCACGTGTATCCCTCCAACGATTCCGCTTCCCGGTGGCGTGGTGGACTGCTTTTACAAGTATGGAATGCTTGACGACGGAGATTTGAGCAACGCTTACTTCGGTCACAAGGTGCTGGCCGTATCTTACGGCGGCACGCTTCATCTTCGCGGCCACAAGGGTGTGGACCCGCTTAACGTAATCGATGCCAATCCTTCGAATACCGGCCAGAGTTGGAAGCGGCTCGATGGATCATTGATCCCCGGAGCTCAACTTCTTCACGTCGATGGCTTCGTAAACTGGCAACAGGGCGATCACATTGTTGTCACCACCACCGATTACCTCCCGGGCCATTCGGAGGAATTGATCATCACTGAGCAGCCGATCTTTAATTTTGTGATCCGTAGAACTACAATCCACTTCACCACCAACCCTGACGGCGTCACCGCGCAAGGCCTAAAGTGGGCCCACTACGGCCAGACGTTTCCGATTCCAGCCGCCGATGTCGCGAAATTGGGGCTCAGCTTCAATCATGTGGATACTCGCGCCGCCGTCGCCTTGCTCTCCCGCAGCATCCGAATTGTTTCGGAAGGAACCGAGGCGAAGCCAAATTCGTTCCCGGAGACAGCAGGAAACTACTTCGGCGGTCACACCATTGTCCGCCAGGGATTCGCGAGCTACCAGGTACAGGGAGTGGAGTTCTATCTGATGGGCCAGGGTGGAGATATCACCCACTATCCAGTCCATTTCCACATGGCGCGCAAGACTCCCCAGCCCGCGAATCCGAATCTTCCAGCCGTCACCTATGTAAAAGATTGCTCGGTGCACGAGTCGATGACGCGCTGGTTCACCATTCACGCCACTGAGGGCGTCACCCTGCAGCGCAACGTCGGATATCTTTCCATCGGCCACGGCTACTACCTCGAAGACGGGACAGAGATCAACAACAAGCTCTATGCCAACATCGGGATTTTTGCCCGTGCCGCGGTTGACAATCCGCAGAATCGCCGCCAAGTTCCGGGCATCCTTGCCTCCCCCGGTGAACCCGGCGCCGAAATCGTTCCTTACCACACGGATTACGATCATCCCGCCGTTTTCTGGATCATGAATGGCTGGAACGATTTCAGGTACAACATGGCTGCGGGCGCCGGTTCCTGTGGCATGTGCTATTGGCTGCTACCGGGCGCAAATAGCGGTCCCTCCCGCAAACAGAAGTGGGACTCCTACGCTTCCGAACAGATTGACCTGGCCCACGCTGGGGAGACACCGCTCATGAAGTTTATCGGAAACACCTGCTCCACGGCCATGAACTCGTTCGAAACTGTTGGCAATACGAGTCCGTGTCTGGGCGTTGGGGATATTCCGGATGGGCAGCATATCATTCCCATCCCCAATCCTAAGGCGCCACCCAGGTTTATCACCGATCCAGATCCACCGCACAACATAATCCCCAATCCCAAGGCCGACGCTTATTATCCACAGGTCAATGGCGGTTTCCGGCTGCCCACCAAGTGCGACACCGCCGATTGCAGCGCGGCTCCGCGGTGTGGCGGCACTCTGGGCGTTCCCGAACAATCTTGCATGGTGACGACTCTCGACCACTACACCACCTCCTTCAACTGGGCGCAAACCAACTTCGCTGCCGTCTGGCTGCGGCTCTGGTGGTACCTGATGACCGACAGCGCCATCACCGATGTCCAGAACGGCGGACTGACTTTTATCACCGGTGGCGGGTACACCAGGTCGGATGCGGCTCAAGGTTTCTGGTCTCTGGTCCGCAAGAGCGTTTTTATTGGCAACTCTCAGCCGAATGTGGCGGGAACCCAATTCCCCGTCAATACCTATGCAGCGGCCGCCGGGCCGTTCAACCCGAAAGGCCTCGAATGCGATGTCAATCGCATCGATTACTGTGAGTCGAAGGCTGAAGGGATCAGCATGGAGACCACTCCCTTTGCCGTCAATCAGCGCCTCTTCAGCGTTTATGACGGGCCCGCTTTTCAGGACTCCAATGGCTATTACAACATTCACTCCACCACTCTCGACGATTGCACTCCAGGGGGCGAGGGCGGTCTAAACTGCCTGGGCAGCAAGTGGATGAACGCTCACGCTGTGGGCGTGTTGCGCGGCCTCTTGCCTGAAAACAAGACACAGTGCTATCTGCCGAACGCGGCTATCGCCTGGAAACAGCCGAATGGGTTTTACTATCCGCCCGCATTCCATTCCACCAATCTCGTCTTCGAGAATGTCGACATCCGCCACTTTGTCGTGGAGCCCTTGTTTAGCCCCGGCACCTTCAAACTCAATCCCAGCGCGGCCGAGGACCGATACTGTACGTGGAGGAATGATATGTTTGTATCCTTCACCGACATCGACCGGCAAACCGAGCTAAGCGACGACGATGGTTCGCTCACAGGATTGGTTTCGAATCCGCCGGGCCCGGGCACTCGCGAATCCATTTCCGTCAACGAGGACCCGTTTTTCAATGCTCCCGTCGAAACCCCGGAATGCGCCTCCGACGATCACCCTGATGGTGTTTCTGCCAAAGCGCCGCCGGCTACGGCCAAGACCAGCCCCTATGAATATCTCACCCTGGCCATGCAGCCCGCTTGTTCGGTCGGCGATCCAGTGCTTAACCCAACCCCGCCTCCTAAATTCAAAGATGACAAGACTTGCGGCGGCAACTGGGGAAAATCATGCACTACAGTGGACACAGCGAACAACGGGGCGAACTCTCCCTGTTTCGGCGTCCCGTTGTACCGGGAATATGTCACCGCTACGGAACAGCTCAACAATGCCCGGCCTGTGGTTAAAATGATGGGGCAAGGCAGCGGGCAACGAAGCACTTTGACGGTGAACCACGGAAAGTATTTCGTGGATACCACTGTCACTTTTGACGCGCAGAAGGCAAGTTTCGGAAATGTTGACAAGTTCAGTCCCAGCGTTTTCCAGAAGAATCAGACCTATTATTTCTTCCTGGTTTACGCCAAACCCAGCACACAACAGACCTACGACATTTTCGTGGGCATCGGCGCCGATCCGCAGCAAGTGGTCGCGAACGTCAAACCGGTTCGCGTCGGCATTGACGATAACAACTTCAAATTCAATGCACCGGCAGCCAATGCGCTGCCCTTCATCACCGTCGCAGCGAGCGATTACAATGCAACCACCGGCATTCTCACCGTTCACGTGGATGTGACCGGCTATGGCACAGAATTCACCAATGACAGGAAGAACTTCTGTGCTCCTCCCACTTATTGCCAGTGGTCTGGATCGGACGATACGGGACAATGCGGATGCAAGCCAGGCACGGATTGCAAGGACAATTCTGTTTGCGCCTGGGGCCCCAAGGATACCGATTGTCCCACCGTCGGCTGCTTCGGTTTCGGCATCAAGTTTCCGGATCAATTCGCCAACGGACCCAAGCCGGGCGTTCCGCCTGCGCCGAAACTGTTCTCGCAAGACCCGGATGCCGCCAAAGATTGGGCCGTGCCATTTGACAACGTAGTCGTGACTAAGTCCGGCCAACAATGCCGCTATCCATCGCCGCCGCAATAGAAATTTAGTCGCGCAATTTTGCCTCGTCTCTTGTGCGCCTACTTGGCCGGACAAGGGACGAGGTGTAGTGCTTTGAAAATGAATGGTGCCGCTCCGTCGGGCACAATCACTTCGGCCTGATTCAACAGAAAGTCAGCAAGCAGCCCGGTCCGTCCCACTGGCCTGCCACTCGAGTCATATGGGAGAACACACGTGAAGCGAAGAGACTTTCTTAAAGAGACCTCGCTGCTCGCCGCGGGATCCGTCCTCCTTCCTCGAGTCCTGCAGTCCGCGTCAAAGCCAGATAGCAGAGAGTACGACATCATCATCGTGGGAGCCGGAGCTGCGGGATGCATTGTCGCAAAGCGTCTGGTAGACGCATTGCCGCGCAAGCGCATTTTGCTCATCGAAGCCGGCGGACCAACTACCGCGGAAGTCGGTGGCAAAGATTTCGTTCCCTATGATCCGAAAGCAACAATTTTCGATGTCCCCGGCGAATACACAAACATCGCTTTCCAGCCAAAGGGCGAACCCTACAAACAAAAAGAAACTCCCTTCACTTATCAAGGGATTGGCTACGGCGGAAACGCGGCATTCAACGGCATGCTTTTCCAAGCCGCTCCTCCTCACGATTTCGACGAGAACTGGCCGTCGGGTTGGAATTACGACGACATGCGTCCGTACTTTCACCGTATCTTGCGCGAGATGAATGTTTCCGATACGCCTTCCACCGATCACCATTTCTATAACGACGGCGCCGATCAAATCGTCGGAGATATTTACAAGGAACACGGATTCAAAGAAGTCAATACCACGATTCTCGGCGGACACGGCGATCGATTCTTCAGCCACCCTTACGTCGTTTCGCAGAACGGAAAGCGCGGCGGCCCGGTCC
>JBGQGW010000078.1:0-14305 GCA_041497605.1 Terriglobia bacterium
CACGATGCCTCCGGATACGCTTTCCTTCCCTCGCATGGACATCCGAGGATTTGGGGACGTTGATTTCAGTTCGACGGACCAGCCCGGCACGAACAGTGGATTCAATCTCGGCCAGTTCGTGCTGCACATCGCCTCGCCGCTCTCGAAGAAGGTCACCTATTTCGGCGAAGTCAGCTTCACCGCCCAGCAATCGGGCTATAACCTCGAAGTGGAGCGCAACATCATTCGCTACGACTACGACGACTTCTTCAAACTTTCTTTCGGCAAGTACCACACGCCGATCAATTACTGGAACACGGAATTTCATCACGGCCTGTGGCTCCAGACGACCATCAGCCGGCCGGAGATGATTCAGTTCGGCGGGCGATTCCTCCCGGTCCACTTTGTCGGATTGCTGGGGGAGGGCGAAATTCCATCCGGCAGTCTGGGTCTGAATTACCAGGTCGGCCTGGGAAATGGCCGCAATCTGAATATCGCGCGCGACGGAGACTCCGGCGACATAAACAATAACCGGGCCTGGGTGCTCAATCTCTTCTCCAAGCCGCCACGATTCCACGGATTACAATTCGGCGGATCGCTTTATGGCGACGAGATCACCACCACTTCGGCTCCCCGAACGCAGGAACTGATCAGTTCCGCGCACATCATCTGGCTCCATGAATCGCCGGAAATCCTGGCCGAATTCGCCAACGTGCATCACCGCGTGGAGCAAACCGGCCAGACATTCAACAGCCAGGCCTTCTACATCCAGGTGGCCTACCGCCTGCCCTGGGATGAAAAGAAATGGAAACCTTACTTCCGGTTCGAGCACATTCACATTCCAAAGGGCGAACCCGTTTTGGATTTCCCTGACACCGTGGAATCCACGCTCGGGGTGCGTTACGACATTACCGAGTTTGCAGCATTCAAAGCCGAGTATCGCAACTTCGAGCGCGGCACCAACCAACCTCGATTCAACGGCGTCTTTCTGCAGACCAGCTTCACATTCTGACGGAGCCTCTGATGACTATGCCCAAAATTTCGCTGAGAAGAGCACGAGGCTTCCTCGCCCTCGCCTGCCTGGCATTGCTTGCCCTGCAATGCCTGCGGGCGCAAGAGCAACGCGTTTCCAGCATCGCCGTGATCGTGAATCCCGACACGCCGGTCAGCGACCTCAGCCTCGAGGATGTTCGCAAGATTTTCCTCGGGGAACGCCAATACTGGAACGCAAAGCTTCCCGTCGTTTTGCTCATTCGCGCCCCCGTGGCGCGCGAACGCGATATCGTGTTGCGCGTGATCTACCAAATGACGGAAGTACAATTCAAGCGCTATTGGATCGCCAAAATTTTTCGCGCGGAGTCGGCCAATGCTCCCAAGATTGTTTACTCGAATACCATGGCGAACGAACTGGCCGCCGCGATTCCCGGCGCGATTGCGTTCATGGATGCGCACGATGTGAAACCCGGAGTGAAAGTGATTCGAATCGACGGGCATCTGCCCAGCGATCCGGCTTACCCCTTGAAGTGATTCGTGGAGGGATTGATTATTTCGGAAAGCCGATGCGCTTGACCAGATCCTGAAATCTCGGATCGGAGCGCAACGATTCGAATACGGGTTCTACCCGCAACGCCACGATGCGGCTGTCGCGTTCCTGGAACGCTTTTTCAAGCCACACAAACACCTGGTCCTTCTCGCCAACCCGGGCATGGAGTGACGCGATCTCGTAGGGAGAAACGTGCGCGCGTTTCGCTAGTTCCTTCAATCCCCCCAGGTAATCCTGTAGAACTTCTTTGTAGCCGGAGGTCTCGAAATCCTGCCCAATCACCGCCGCCAGTTCGGCATTGTCTGTGAGCGTAAATGCTTTCTGCCATGCCGCTACCGCTTCCTTGTACATTCCCTTCTGTTCGTAGCTGATTTCCAGCAGGCGCTGGGCCGGCAAATAGGTTGGGTCGATCTCCAGCGTATTCTTGAGTTGCTCGATGGCTTTGTCCGGCTCGTGCGAAGCATAGTAGTTCCATGCCAAAGATGTGCCGATCAATTGCGACAGCGGATCCAGGTCGTGCGCCTTCTGCAATTCGCGCTGCGCTTCATCGGCGCGGCCCAGTTTCGCAAGATACGAGCCGTACCAATGGTGCGCGGCGGCCGAATTCGGATTCAATTCGATCGCGTGCCGAAATTCTTTTTCCGCGCCCTTCCAATCCCAGTCGTAGTACGCCTTCACCAATGCCAGCGAGGTGTGCGCCTCGGCCAGTGAATCGTCGATCCCTACCGCCACCATTGCCGCCGTTTTGGCCATCGGCCATGCATCTCTCGGAGCCATGTATCCGGAATCACCCAGCAAGCTGTAGGTATCGGCAAGCCCGGCTTGCGCCAACGCGAACTTCGGATCCTTCTCAATTGCCTGATTAAAGAAGTCGACCGCCTTCTGGAGGCCGTTCTGGGAACTCTTGTTCCAATAATAGAGGCCGTTCAGGTAAAGCTGATACGCTACCGGGTCATCGGTAGGTTTCTTGGCCAGCCGGCTTTTTTCTTCGCCGGTGAGTTGCAATTTCAGCGTGTCGGAAATATCGCGGGTAATGTCTGCCTGCAGAGACAGCAAATCGGTAACCTTCCGGTTGTACTGTTCTCCCCAGATGTGGTGATTATTCGCTGTGTCCACCAATTCCACGCTTACAGACAGGTTATCGCCCTGCTGCACCACTCGCCCCATCAGCACCGCACCAACGCCCAGGTCCTTCCCCAGATCTTTCGGATCGGTTCCTTTGCCCTTGTAGCGGAACACCGAACTTCGCGACATGACCGAGAGATGCGGCAATTGCGAAAGACTATTGATCAAACTTTCCGTCAGACCGTCGCTCAAGTATTCCACTTGGGGATCGGAACTGGCATTCACGAACGGCATGATCGCAATGGCGTCGATCGAATGGCTGCGCCACAGGAAGAAATAGAGCGACAGCAGCACCAGCGCAATCACGCCCAGGCTTGCGGCGGCAATAATTCCGATCTTTTTTTGCTGTTGCTTCTGTTCGTGCGCCGTCACCACCGCCCGGCTGATATGCGTCGGTTGGCCGGAATCCGTGTCGCGCTTCAGCCGGCGCAAATCCGTGGCCAGCTCGCGGGCGGACTGGTATCGCTCTTCCCGATCCTTCTCCAGCAGCTTGGTGATGATGTGCTGGAGGTCGTCCGGCATTTCCGGATTCAGCCGCACCGGCGCCACGGGAGACTTGTGCAAGATCGCATCAAATACCGCCGCAGTGGTATTTCCTCCAAAGGGCGCGCGGCCGGTGGAGATTTCATACAAGACCGCCCCGAAGGAAAACAGATCGGTTCGCGCGTCGAGCGGTTCTCCCAGCGCCTGTTCGGGCGACATGTAGGTGACTGTTCCCATCGCCACGCCCGGGCTGGTCAGATTCGTTTCCGGCATTCCGGCAGTGACCGCCGCCGTGGCGTCGCTTTCTTCCGCCACGCCCACTCCCGTGCCGGCTGGGCCGGCGGGAGCGAGTTTTGCCAGCCCGAAATCGAGCAGTTTCGCGTGTCCCCGGCGAGTGATAAAAATGTTGGCTGGTTTGATGTCCCGATGGATCACGCCCTGCGAATGCGCGGCGTCCAGCGCGTCGGACACTTGAATCCCGATCTCCAGCAGGCGTTCAATCTTGAAAGGCTCGTTGGCGTGGGTGTGCTTGAGCGTTTCGCCTTCCAGAAACTCCATGGCGATAAAGCTCTGCCCCTCGAATTCGTCAATTTCGTAGACGGTGCAGATATTGGGATGATTCAGGGCCGAAGCCGCGCGGGCTTCCAGTTGAAACCTCTGCAGCGCCAGGGGGTCTTGCGACATTTCCGGAGGCAGAAACTTCAAAGCCACGAATCGCCCCAGCTTCGAATCTTCCGCCTTGTACACCACGCCCATCCCGCCGCCGCCCAGGCGTTCGACGATCCGGTAGTGGGAGATGTTTTTGCCGATCATGCGGGCGAGTCCATTGGGTAAGCATGCTAAGCCGTCCCTCCAATCAAGTCAACGCGCGCTCGAGCTCCCTCGAAAATTCGGCCGGAAGACTCCCCGGCGGGGTCGTCTTACGGCAAGCGTCCCGCTCGTGAAGCACAAGCGGCTTTTCCATGCTTCCAGGCGAAGAACTTGAGAGGCTCCGAACAGAGGTTGACAGTTGCAGGCGCGGTGTGTCATTTCTGGCTGCGCGATGGCGATGCAGGAAAGTCCGCGGAAATTAACAACACATCAAAAGACAGTGCTGATTCAGGTGCTCCTGGTTTTCCCCGATCAGCAAGTCCGAATCACCTATTCCCCCTCAGCCAGCGACGGTCTCGCCTACGCCCAGGAGTTTCTAGCAATCTTCAAAGCCATCGGCTGGGAAGTCGGTGAAATTGAGCCGGGAGAGTTCCCTTCTGCTTCGCCCGCCACTCTTGCAATCGTCGTGCGCGAAGCGGCAAGCCTGCCTCCGGCTGCCGAAGCCCTTCGAGACGCTCTCCGAATCTACAGCATCGACGCCACCATCCACTTTGACCCCGCTTGCAACATTGCCCCCGGCGCTTTCGTCCTGGCCATCGGACTGTAAACCGGTGCCCGCGCGTGGCTCGGTTGATGAGTTTCTCTACCTTCCCCCAAAGACCACACTCAACGAACTCAGTGCAAACCCTTACCGCGCGCTGATATCGCGCGTTCGCGCCAATGCTTCTCGGGCACTGTCGCTATGCAGTTGCTCAGCATGGACGACTGGCGGTCGCTATTGCAGAAAAATCCGGGTACTCAATATGGAAGAACAACTGTAGAATCCTCCGGATGGCAATTGAGATCAGCCGTAAGCGTCTGGGTGCGTTCTACACTTCCTCGCGAGCAGCCCAGATTCTCGTCGAATGGGCCATTCGTACCGAGAATGATCGCGTGCTCGATCCTGCTTGTGGAGAGGGTGTTTTCCTCAGTGCCGCAGCTTCAAGGTTATCTTCGTTGAACGGAAGCCCTAAACGACAAATTTATGGAATTGAAATTGACCGGAAAGTCTACGCCCGATCTACGTTTCCCCTTCTCAAGCAGTGTCGCATCAAGCAACAAAACATCCTTCTATCGGATTTCTTCAATGTCTCTGCTGAATCTCTGCCGAGATTTGAGGCTGTAGTTGGAAATCCTCCTTTTATTCGGTATCAAACTTTCAAGGGCCGTTCCCGGGATCAAGCTGTAGCTCTAGCCGGGAACCTTGGTGTCCGATTGTCCGAGCTCGCAAGCTCGTGGGCTCCGTTTATTCTGCACGCGACTGAGTTCTTAAGTCCGGGTGGGCGCTTGGCCATGGTAGTCCCCGCTGAAATCACTCACGCTACCTATGCGCGCCCGGTAGTCCAATACCTCGCTGAGAAGTTCGGTCACATTTACCTCGCGAGTTTCACAGAGAGACTTTTTCCTGAACTCAACCAAGACGCTTTTCTAATTTTTGCTGAGGGTTTTGGCGGCCGCTGCGCCGAGATAGAGATGAGTAGATTCTCCGGAATAGAACAGCTTGCTTCTGCTTTGAAAGGAAATAGAGAATTCGGCAAGAAGGTTCGAGCAGCTGAGCTGCAGAACACGAACGGACGATTAAGAAATCATTTTCTGCCCTCCGAAGTGAGTGCTCTGTACAAGTTTCTCGCGGCAGATTCTAGAGTCTGTCTGTTTGGAGAGTTAGGAAGCATAGGCATCGGATACGTGACTGGTTGCAATGAGTTTTTTCACCTTACGGAAGAAGAGGTCCAAAACTTTGGAATACCACGGAGATTCCTGAAGTCCTGCCTAATGCGTAGCGGAATTATCAAAGGCCTGCAGTTCACGAAGGACGATTGGACGATCCTCCGCGACAAGGGCGAAAAGGTTTATCTTCTGTGCCTGCCTAAAGCACCCGAGATTATTCTGCCAAAAGAAGTTCGCACATATCTCGACCAGGGCAAGCGAGATGGCGTACACCTTGCCTACAAGTGCGCTGTGCGGCATCCATGGTACAGCGTTCCCCATTCGAAATCGGCTCATGCATTTTTGAGCTACATGTCTGGTGAGAGCCCGAAAGTGGCGTGGAATGCTGCGGAAGTGCTTGCTACGAATTCGTCACACGAAGTTCGTTTGAGCCCGTTGCTGGCCACTCAAGCGTGGAGAATTGCTCTAGCTTTTTGCTCCTCACTTTCGCAACTCAGTAGCGAGATCGAAGGTCATCCACTGGGCGGTGGAATGTTAAAGCTTGAACCGTCCGAGGCGGAGAGGACACTTGTCGTTCGTCCCGAATTGCTGAGAATAAGCGAGCACAAACTAGAACAAATGGACTCATTCCTCAGGACTAATTCGAACGGTTCCGCAGTTGATTTGGCTGACGAGCTGATTCTCCGCCAGACGCTTGGTCTCACGTGGGACCAGATACTAGTCTTGAGAGAGGGACTCAGAGAGATCAGAGAAACTAGGAGAAAACGTGCCTCTGCGTGACGCAATCACAAAGGCAGGCTTGAGACCCGCCGATGATGCCTCCAGAGAACAGAAAAAGCGATATGCAGAGCTTGTGTCCAAGGAGTTTGCTCTGGCAGTTGCAAACGCACTACGGAGCAGAGGACTCAAGCATGTGACGCCTTCAAGTTCCGCTAAGCTCCGTACTGGAGCGGAGAAAAGGATTGCTGGCGGCATGGGCGACAAGAAGGTTGATGTCACGTATGCCACGGACCGGGCCGGATTGGTGCTTGCCATCTCGATTAAAACAATTTCATTTCGCGACGCGACAACCCAGAACTACCAAAAGAATCTTCAGAATCGAAAAGGCGACCTTGTCTTCGAAGTTGCAACATTACATAAGAGGTTTCCGTTCGCCGTGGTCGGCGGCCTCTTTTTTCTCTACCAGGATGCGAAGAAAGACAATGTAGGGCATGCTCGGATATCTACCTTCGACCGGGCGCACCAGGTGTTCAAGATGTTTAATCGTCGCGTCGGGACCCGGAACGAGGATTCAAAGTTCGAGTACCTCGCAGTCGGCCTATATCAGTCTGTTCCGGCAAAATGCACTTTGTACGAGGCCGGCCAACCAAACAAGCCCATATCGTTCGATTTCTTCATCGGTGAGTTACTTCGTCTGGTTGCCGAGCGCAACCCCGAAGAATTCGTCTATCACAAGGGACACATATACAAACCTTCTGCGCTAGGCCTGCCAAATGAGTCACAGGCAGACGAAAACTAAGGGCAATTCTTAGCCTTGCGGCTCGGTTGACGGCGCAATGTACTTCCCTTATACTTGGATTTCTTTTGCCGGATGTTGCTGGCCGGCCTCCCCTGCCCTCCCACTCGAGTGAAATCCGAAGAGGCGAAAGGCAGATTTTGGGGTTTGCTCCTACCAGCGCGAGCATTTTCTCGAACCTAAACGCGATTCGATTCTCGAAACCAAATTTGCGGGATTTTGAAAGCAGAAAACATGACTGAAGCTACTTGCCGCCGGGAAATCGAACTCGAAATTCCGGCCGAAAATGTGCAGAAAGCGGTGGAGAAAGTGGCGCGCGATTTCGCGAAAGTGGCGAAGGTGCCGGGATTTCGTCCCGGCAAAGCGCCGGTGACGCTGATCCGGCGGCGGTTCGCCGGCGACATCCAGGGCGAAGTGATGCAATCGCTGGTCCCGGATTTCCTGGAAAAGGCGCTGACGGAACAGAAGCTCTTGCCCATCACGCAGCCGCACGTGGATCAAGTGAATTTTAATGAAGCCGGCCCGATCAAATTCCGGGCGACCTTCGAAGTCCTCCCCGAATTCGAGCTGGGCGATTACAAGAATCTCGAAATCGAAATTGAAGAAATCGAAGTGGGCGACGGCCAAGTGGATAAGACGCTCGAGGAAATGCGCGAGCGCGCCGCCACGTTTGTTCCCGTCGAAGGCCGCAACATCCAGAGCGGAGACTATGCCGAGCTGAAATTGACCGGCACTCCCGCCGGTGGCGGCGAGCCGGTCCAGGCGGACGATATCCTTTGCCATGTGGGCGCGGAAGAAACTCTCCCCAGCTTCACCGAAAATCTTCTGGGCGCCGCGGTGGGCGAAACCAAGCGCTTCGAGGCCAAGTATCCGGACGATTATCCGGACGAGAAGCTCAAGGGAAAAACGTACAACTATGCCGTCGAGGTTCGCGCCATCAAGGAAAAGCGCCTTCCCGAATTGAATGACGAATTCGCCAAGGATATGAGCAGCGCGACCAAGGACTCCATAACCACTCTGGCCGAGCTGCGCACCAAGATCCGTGAAAGCCTGGACGCCGCCCGCGAGGAGCGCCAGGCCTCCGAGGCTCGCGAGAAAATCCTGGATACGCTGGTGAAGCGCCATGATTTCCCGGTTCCCGAAGCACTGGTGGAACATCAAATGGACGTGCGGCTCGAACGGGTGGTGCGTTCGCTTTCCGCGCAAGGCGTGGATCCCCGCGCCGTCAATGTGGACTGGGCCTCCATGCGCCTCCGCCAGCGCGACCGCGCGGTGGATGATGTGAAGGCGGAAATCCTGCTGGATCGCCTGGCCACCGCCGAAAACATCGAGGTCAGCGAAGAAGAGCTCGACAAAGAGATCGCCCAGATCGCCGGGCGTAGTGGCGAATCAGCGGAAGCGATGCGGGCGCGCTTGACAAAGCAAGGGGCGCTCGATAGGATGAAATCGAAGCTGCGAAGTGATAAAGTTTTGGATTGGCTCCACCACTCGGCCCGGATTCAGACGACAGCTAAACGGGAAAAACAATAGTCTCGGGTTTGTGCGCCCCAGAACGTCGAGGTAATTCCAGATGAGAAATTCGGAACACGAAAGTCCGCGCGCCACAACGCTCATCCCCATGGTGGTGGAACAAACCAACCGGGGCGAGCGGGCGTACGACATCTATTCGCGGCTGCTGAAAGACAACATTATTTTTATCGGGACGCCGATCGACGACCATGTCGCGAACCTGGTTACTGCTCAGCTCCTCTTCCTGGCCGCGGAAGATCCGGAAAAGGACATCTCCATCTACATCAATTCGCCGGGCGGCTCGATCACGGCGGGAATGGCAATTTACGACACCATGCAATTTGTGAAGCCCGACGTGGTCACCTACTGCATCGGCCAGGCGGCCTCCATCGCGGCCGTTCTGATGACGTCCGGCACGGTCAAGAAGCGATTTGCGCTTCCCAACGCGCGGATCCTGATCCATCAGCCTTGGATGTCCGGACTATCAGGCCAGGCCACCGACATTGATATTCATGCCAGGGAAATCCTCCGGATGCGCTCGGTGCTGAATGGCATGCTGGCCCTGCACAGTGGCCAGCCAATCGAAAAGATCGAAAAGGACGTCGAGCGGGACTTCATCATGTCCGCCCAGCAAGCGAAAGAATACGGACTCATCGACGAGATCATCACCAAGCACCGCTAAGCTTCGTTCCAAAGGGTTAGTAACGAAACAGATGTCCATCAATCCGACCTCCGGCACTCGTCATACAATGAGCGTCTCCCCCTGTGTCACCCGGGGATCCGAGCGGAGGCGGCCAATCCATTGAAGCGGTTTACACCAGACGAGCCATTGCGCTGTTCTTTTTGCCATAAGACGCAAGAGCAAGTTGAGAAGCTGATCAGCTCACCTTCGGAGTATCCGCGGTCGTACATCTGCAACGAGTGCGTCAGCGTCTGCCAGCAAATTCTGGAAGATGAGAAGCGCGAACAAGCCAGCCCGGCCAATCGCCGGCTGCCGCGCCCGCCGGAAATCAAGGCGTTTCTCGATAGTTATGTGATCGGCCAGGACAAGACCAAGAAGAAGCTGGCGGTCGCGGTCTACAATCACTACAAGCGCATCTTCCTGAACCGCCAGCCCGGCGATGTGGAACTGACCAAGTCGAACATTCTGCTGATCGGGCCCACGGGAACGGGCAAGACGCTGCTGGCTCAGACTCTCTCGCGCATGCTGGAAGTGCCTTTCGCGATTGTCGACGCCACCACGCTTACCGAAGCGGGCTACGTTGGCGAGGACGTTGAAAATATTATCTTGAAACTGCTGCAGGCCGCCGACGGCGACGTGCAGCGCGCCCAGCAAGGCATTATCTATATCGACGAGATTGACAAGATTTCGAAGAAGGACGAGAACCCCTCGATCACTCGCGACGTTTCCGGTGAAGGCGTGCAGCAGGCACTGCTGAAAATCCTGGAAGGCACCATCGCCAATGTGCCTCCGCAGGGCGGCCGCAAGCATCCGCACCAGGAATTCACGCCCGTGGATACCACGAACATCCTGTTCATTTGCGGCGGGGCGTTTGTTGGACTCGAAAAAATCGTCGAGCGGCGCGTCGGCCAGAAGGCCATGGGCTTCCATGCCGACGCTCAAGTGACCACCGCTTCCCGGCGCAATATCGAAGCCCTCGAGCAGGCGCAGCCCACCGATCTGATTCGCTACGGCCTGATCCCTGAATTTGTCGGCCGCTTGCCGGTGGTCGGCGTGCTGAGCGATCTGGACAAGTCGGCGCTGGTCCGCATCCTCACCGAACCGAAGAATGCTTTGATCCGCCAGTACCAGCGGCTCTTCGAATTCGAGAACGTCCGCCTGCGATTCACCGACGACGCGCTGGAAACCGTGGCCGAACTGGCGCTGCAGCGGAAAGTGGGCGCGCGCGGGCTGCGGATGATTCTGGAAGACTTGATGCTCGAACTGATGTATCACCTGCCGGCCCAGCGCAAGACCCGTGACTTCGTGGTAACCGCGGAAATGGTCAAGAGCCGCGAAATCAACTGGAATTTGCTGGAAAAAGCAGGCTAACCCAAGGGGCTCATGTTCAATCGGGAAAAATTAGAATTGAAGCGCGTGCCGATGATGCCGGTGCGCGACATGGTGATCTTCCCCCAGATGATGACGCCGTTCATCGTCGGCCGGGAAGCTTCCGTGCGCGCCCTGGAAGAGGCGCTGGCGGGCGAGAAGAAGATTTTCCTGGCCACGCAGCACGACGCTTCCATTGATGATCCAAAACCGGAGGAGATTTATCAGGTCGGGACGCTCGCCAATATCGTGCAGAGCGTGAAGCTGCCTGATGGCAACATCAAAGTGCTCGTCGAAGGCGCCGAGCGCGCGAAAATCGTCCAGGTCGCCAGCGAAGAAGGGTTCTTCCGCGCCACCATCCGCCTGGTGCCCGTCAAGTCCGAGCCTTCGCCGCAGATCGAGCAAGCCTCGACGCGCGTCACCGGACTTTTTGAACAATACGTCAAGCTCTCCCAGAGCCTGAACTACGACACGATGATTGCCGCGGTTCGCGTGGATGATCCGGGGAAGCTTTCCGACGCCATCTCCGCGAATTTGCAGATCCCGGTGGAAGAAAAACAGGAATTGCTCGAACTTTTCGATCCGCTGGAGCGGCTGAATCGCATCGCCGATATCCTGGAAGTTGAAATCGAAAAGCTCAACGTCGACCGCAATATCAATACCCGCGTCAAGCGCCAGATGGAGCGCGCCCAGAAAGAGTATTACCTCAACGAAAAGTTGAAAGCGATTCAGAAAGAACTGGGCCGCGGCGAAGCCAGCGAAATCGATCAGCTCAAGAAGAAAATCGAAACCAGCGGCATGGCCAAGGAAGTCCAGGAAAAGGCCGTGCAGGAATTAAAGCGGCTGGAGATGATGCCGCCGATGTCCGCGGAATCCACCGTCTCGCGGAACTATCTGGATTGGCTGCTTTCCGTGCCGTGGAAAAAGCGCTCGAAAGAGATTCGCGACATCAAGCGCGCTGAAGTAATCCTTTCGGAAGACCATTACGGCCTCGAAAAAATCAAGGACCGCATTCTCGAATATCTTGCCGTTCGCCAGTTGGTCAAAAACCCCAAGGGCTCGATTCTCTGCTTCCTCGGGCCTCCCGGCGTCGGCAAAACGTCGCTGGCCATGTCCATCGGGCGCGCCACCGGCCGCAAATTCGTTCGCGTCTCGCTCGGCGGCGTTCGCGATGAAGCCGAAATTCGCGGCCACCGCCGCACGTACATAGGAGCCCTGCCCGGCCAGATCATCCAGATGATGCGCAAGGCCGGCACGATTAACCCGGTGTTCGTGCTCGACGAAGTGGACAAGATGTCCATGGATTTCCGCGGCGATCCGTCGGCGGCGCTGATGGAAGTGCTCGATCCGGAATTAAATCACTCTTTCACGGATCACTATCTCGACGTCGAATACGATCTTTCGAAGGTAATGTTCATCTGCACCGCCAACGTGCTGCACACGATTCCGCAGCCTTTGCAGGACCGTATGGAGGTTCTGCGCCTGCCCGGCTACACCGAGCAGGAGAAGATGCAGATTGCGAAACGCTTCCTGATTCCCAAGCAGCGCACGGCCACGGGCCTCTCGAATGAGAACTTGGCATTCGCGGACGGTGCGATTTCGCACATCATCCGCCATTACACTCATGAAGCCGGCGTGCGAAACCTCGAACGGGAATTCGCGAATGTGTGCCGCAAGGTTGCACGCAAGGTCGTCTCCGAATCCGCGCCGGTTAACGTCGAGGTCACTCCCGCGAATATTTCCGATTATCTCGGCATCCTGAAGTATCGCGATCTGTGGGAAGAGAAGAAGAATGAAGTCGGCTTGGCCATTGGCTTGGCATGGACCGAAGTCGGCGGGCAAGTTCTGAGCACCGAAGCCACGCTGATGCAGGGCAAGGGAAGGCTCACGCTGACCGGCAAACTGGGCGACGTGATGCAGGAATCCGCACAGGCCGCCATGAGCTACATTCGTTCGCGAGGCTACTTGTTTGGCCTGGCGAAAGATTTTTACCGCCACATCGACATTCACATGCATGTGCCCGAAGGCGCCATTCCGAAAGACGGCCCTTCGGCCGGCATCACGATTTGCACGTCGATCGTCAGCGCGCTCACCCGCATCCCGGTCCGCTGCGACGTGGCCATGACCGGTGAAATCACCCTGCGCGGCAAAGTGCTGCCCATCGGCGGCGTGAAGGAAAAACTGCTGGCCGCGCATCGCCTCGGCCTGCGCACCGTGATTTTGCCCAAGGACAATGAAAAAGATTTAGCCGATATCCCGCTCGAAATTCAAAACGAAATGTCCATCAAGTTCGTGGAAATGATGGACGAAGTCCTGCAAGTAGCGCTTGAGCGTCCCCTGCCGGTAACCAGCCTCACGCCGGTTCCGGAAGTCGAGCCCAAGTTTGACGCTGATGTGCCGCAGGATAATGAATTGACCAACTGAGGACCCTCGGTCATTCCGCCAGCCGGGGTACGGTTCACTGCCGTGGGCTGCGCGGAACGTGCGCCGTTAGTACTCGAACCCATATTGAAGTTGGACGATCCGGCATGTTTTTGGAGATTCCAATTGCCGGGATTGCACTAGGAAAACAACTATGCCTGAAACGACGGGCTTAAAAGAAGAAGGTAAGAAATCGATGAGCATCAGTCTTGCAGAGTTAAAAGACCGGAATATCACCGATCTGGCGAAGATCGCCAAGGAACTCAACATCCCCGGCGCCAGCGGCATGCGCAAGCAGGAGTTGATCTTCCAAATTCTCCGCGCGCAAACCGAGAAGAACGGTTTGATTTTCTCCGAAGGCGTGCTTGAATGCCTGCCCGACGGTTTCGGATTTCTTCGCGCGCCGGAGTACAACTATCTGCCCGGCCCGGACGATATCTATGTCTCTCCGTCGCAAATCCGCAAATTCGACTTGCGCACCGGCGACACTGTTTCCGGCCAGGTTCGCCCGCCCAAGGATGGCGAGCGTTACTTTGCGCTGATTAAAGTCGAAGCGGTCAATTTCGAGGATCCGGAAGTCGCGCGCAATAAAATTTTCTTCGACAACCTGACGCCTCTGTACCCCCAGGAACGCATTCGCCTGGAAACGACCAAGGAAAATCTCACCGGCCGTGTTCTCGACATGCTTTGCCCAATCGGCAAAGGCCAGCGTGGCTTGATTGTCGCTCCGCCGCGCACTGGCAAGACGATGATGCTGCAATCGATCGCCAATTCCGTGACCACCAACCAACCGGAAATCGCTCTCATCGTTCTGCTGATTGACGAGCGCCCGGAAGAAGTCACCGACATGCAGCGGACCGTGAAGGGCGAAGTGATCAGCTCGACATTCGATGAGCCGCCGCAACGCCACATTCAGGTGGCGGAAATGGTTTTGGAAAAGGCCAAACGCCTGGTCGAGCACAAGCGCGATGTGGTTATCCTGCTTGACTCGCTCACTCGTCTCGGTCGCGCGTATAACGCCGTCACGCCGCCTTCCGGCAAAGTCCTTTCCGGCGGTATCGACGCCAACGCACTGCAGCGGCCCCGGCGTTTCTTCGCCGCCGCTCGCAATATCGAAGAGGGCGGCTCGCTCACCATCATCGCCACGGCGTTGATCGATACC
>JBGQGW010000079.1:0-14097 GCA_041497605.1 Terriglobia bacterium
GATCAGGATTTGGCCAGATTTTTAATTTGCTTGGCTAGTTTTTCGATTTCTTCGGCTTTGCGGACCAGGGGAAGGGAGAGGATCGCGGTGGAATCGGTCTTGGAGACCTGGGTTTTCAATTCCTGGGCGAGTTCGAAGAGACGGTCGACGTCATTCTTCATTTGGACCTGGTTTTCTTTCAGGACCGCTCTCATGTCAATCTTGGGCTCGGGTTCGGATGGCAATCCCGGCTTTTGCTGCCGCGCCGAAGGTTTCGGGGGGAATGGGTTTTGCTGGTCGGCGAACGCGCCGGCGGCGCCGGCGATCACGGTGGCTGGCAACAGTGCAGCCAGAAAATTTCGACGGGTACGAGCCATAAGGAAAAACCTCCTGGCGGGGACTTCGGCAGATGCGCACCCACGGCGGTACGCCCCACAGATGGTATAATCCCGCTCCTCTATTCTATGACTGAATTACGCGCCCAATTAACGGAAAACGCCATCATCTTGAACGCGGTCAAGGTGGCGGTCATCGTGATTCTGGCCATCGTTCTGGTCCGCGTGATGAAGGCGGTGACCGCGCGACTCGTTGAGATGGCAAAATCGCCGACGCGCGTTGCCCAGATGCGCGAGCAGCAAACGCGCGCCATGGCCAATCTGCTCTATAGCGCCGGCACCATGCTGGTGATCATTGCGGCCCTGCTGATGGCGCTGCCCTACTTTGGATTCGATATCACGCCGCTGGCCGCCGCCGCGGGACTTGCCAGCCTGGCACTGGGCTTCGGCGGACAGTACCTGGTGCGCGATTTGATCAACGGATTCCTCATCGTATTTGAAGATCAATACGTGGTGGGAGACACGATCAAGATTGACGAGGAGACGGGCCGGGTGGAACAGGTGACGCTCCGGCGCACGGTGCTGCGCAATGGCCGCGGAGCGCTGGTCAGCATTCCGAACGGGCAGATCGGCCGGATGGCGAATTTGAGCCGGGATTGGTCGCAAACCTGGGTGGATGTGACGGTGCCATCCGAGGAGGCCGTTGCAACCGCCCTGCGCGCGCTCGAGAAAATTACCACCGATTTTCGCTCCGACCCGGATTGGTCGGCGGCGCTGGTGGAAGGACCGCGCGTGCTGGGAATCGATTCGCTGGCGCTGACCGGGACCACGATTCGCATTCAAATTCGCACCGCTCCCTTGCGGCAGGAGGACGTGGCGCGGGAACTGCGGCGGCGCCTGAAGACTGGATTCGAGCAGGAGCAGATCCCCCTGAGCGGCGTGCAACGAGTGGAACTGGTGGGCGCGGAGAAAAAAGAATTGTAGGGGCCGGCTTCAGCCGCGCCCCCGTTTTTGTAGTCGTTGTTTCCTGATCACGATTTTTGTTGAATTACACTCGAGGAGGATTCAACCATGGGAGAAGTGACGAACGAGCAAGTGAAATTAATGCTCCAGCTTTACGAGTTGCGCCGGGAAGAGCGGCTGCGCAAGGCGCGGTCATGGTTTTTCGGCAATTTCTTCGCGACTTCGCTGGAAGAAATGACCAAGCAATTCCCGATGGATTCGGAGATGAACGCCAATATCCGCATGGTCTCCAGCTATTGGGAGATGGTGGCAAGCATTGTGAACCGGGGCTTGATCGATGAGGATTTATTTTTCGAGAATTCCGGCGAGCAGTGGGTGGTTTGGGAGCGATTGCGGGCAGTCACCGCGCAATGGCGGCAAGTGATGAAGAATCCATTCATCTTCAGCAACCTGGAAGAACATTGCAAGCGCCTGGATGCCTGGCGCGAAAAGAAAGCGCCGGGTTCAACGGAAGCGATGCGCGAGCGCATGAAGCAGATGATGCCAAAGCAAGCGCAGGCGAAATCGGGCGACTGATCCCCACTGGCTTTTCGCTGCGGAACAAGGTCCATTGCGCGGGGGCCATTGCGCGAGCCGCCGTATGCCACAAGGCCGCCAGATTCTTGCGGCGGCTTGCGCAAAGTTGTGATAGGTTTTGGTTCTGTCCACCAGGTTTGGGAGCAGCCCACAGGCGCCGCCGTCGAGCGCTACAAATGGATTGTGTGGCCGTCCGGTTGGCATTCGTTGCCGATTTTGGCAAGTCATCGAAAGTGGGAGTGGATTTCCGGTAGGAGAGCCAATTATGATCAAGCGCACATCATACTTCCCGGCCCTGGCAGGCTTGCTGGTCGCGTTGCTCGCGTTTCCCCTGGATGGGATGGCCCAGGGCGCGCAAAGCGCCGGCAAAGTTTCGAACGTGGTGCCAGTGGTGAACGTGGTGCGAGGCGCGCAGCAATTGCCCGCCGGCGCGGGGATGCCCGTCTATTGGCAGGACACCATCAATACAGGACACATGGCCCGTGCCCGCGTGGCGCTGAACGACGGTTCGATTTTGAACGTGGGCCAGGACTCCAACCTCAGCATCGTCAAGCACGATTCCAGCACGCAGCAAACGGATTTGGAGCTCAACTTTGGGCGCGTCCGTTCGCAGGCTGTGCATCTGACCAAGCCGGGAGCGAGCTTCAAAATCCGCACTCCCACGGGCGTGGCCGGTGTGGTGGGCACGGATTTCTTTCTGGCGTTCGAGAACTTCGTGACACGGCTCCAGGTGTTTGAAGGCTCCGTGCAGTTCTGCAATTTGGCCGGAGTTTGTGTGACGGTGGCCGCGGGACAGATGTCGCAAATTCGCGACCCCAATCAGCCGCCCGATGCGCCCATTTCGATTCCCACCGCCGAGGTGGTGGAAGCGCATGCTACCACCGGAATGCCGGCCGGAACCGCCGCGACCGGCGTTATGGCTACTCACTCGGTGCTGATGAGCACGCTGATGGTGCTGACGATCGTCGTTCCCACGGCGGTGGTCGCGACCGCGGTTAGAACGAATACCTGCGGCTGCACCACGGTGGTCGCCACTTCTCCAAAGAAGTAATTTTGGGCCTCGCTGGGCGCGAAAAAACTGCGCCTCCAGTCATTCCGAGGAGTCCCGCACGGTTTAAGCGGGACGACGAGGAATCCCCTTACCCTGTTAATCCCTCGCAAAAAGTATCTTAGTTTTCTCGCGGAAACCGTCCCTCCCCCGTTCCTCAGCCCGTGGGCCTTTTTCATCAATTCCTATTGACATTCTATAGGTCTGAGGCATTATCTCACCTTATAGATCGTCTATAGGAGAAGAAATGCCTCCCTCGCAAACGGAACTTCTGCAAGGCACGCTGGACATGCTGATTTTGAAAACGCTGGCGCTCGAGGAGATGCACGGCCTGGGCATTTCCCGCCGCATCGAGCAGATCACCAAAGGCACGTTCCAGGTAAAAGCGGGTTCGCTCTTCCCTGCCCTGCACCGCATGGAAGAAGAAGGATGGATTTGCTCCGCCTGGGGCGAATCGGAAAATAATCGCCGCGCCAAATATTACAAGCTGACGAAGGCCGGACGACGCCAGCTCAATACCGAGACCGAGCGCTGGGGACGCATTTCCCTGGCGATCGCGCGCGCGCTGGAAGCCTCCTGATTTCCACGTTGCTGACGAGATTACGCGGAACTTCCCGGGACGTAATCGGGGTGGCGGGCCCGGGCGCGCCGGGGAAATTCGCGCTCCAGTTTTCGCAGCCAGCGCAGTTCCAATTTAAATTGTTGGATCACCAGGGTGAGCATCCACACGGCCTCGTGGTATGGATGTCCCACTTCCTTCAGCACACTTCGCAGCGTTTCCTCTTCGCGCGCAATTTCCGACTGCAAGAATTTTCGGCGGCGCTGAATCTGGCTGCTAACTGTGCCCGCGCGAGCCTGCCAGGAAAGTGCAATCCACGCCAAAAAAGCGGGGCGATCGCGCTGCGTCGTCCAATCTTCCCGTTCGAGCGCGCCGGCCAGCGCGGCGCGTCCCTTAGCAGTAGTTGCAAAGACGCTTCGTTCAGGGCCGGAGGCGGGCGCCGCGCTTTTAATTCTACGCAGCAGGCGGAGCCGGGCGAGTTTCTCGATCGAATAATAAACCTGCGGGCGCGAAATTCCCGCCCACTCGCGCGCCTGGCGGCGTTCCAGTTCCAGATTCGCCTGGTAGCCGTGCATCGGACGCTCGGCCAGCAGGCTCAACAGGACCAGGTCGGGCGTCGTCAGCGTCAGGCGCCGCTTATTTGCGCGCACGGCTCTCCTTGCGTTTGCGGCTCCAATACCACCACTGGCATTGTTCCGCCGGCAAGCTTGGATTGCGCGCCTGCGCCACGGCCGCGGTGAAAACATCCAGGCAACAAATATCGTGCGGCTGTCCCGTCACGCGGCAAAGCTTATCGTAAAGGCGGCGCGGATTCACACGGGCAAGCTGGCGGACAGTGCGAATGCCGAGAATTTCGAAATCGCGCATCATGGCCAGGCCAACCGAGATCAGATCCTCTAAGCGCGGCTGCTTCGTATCCATAAAAATCCTCCTTGACGGGCAAATCAAGTTCTTGTATCGTTCAGTAGTCTAATTTAGACTAGCTACATTTGCAAGAGGAGAATTCGCGATGCACCTCACTGCCCTGCTCGCTTTGACGCTCGCACTATTCTCGGGTTCTCAGTTTCCCCAACACAAATCACAGGAGGCAATTTCCGTGAACGTAAAAAAGATCACACCGGTTCTGTACGTGAATGAGATCGAGCCCTGCATGAAATTCTGGATGGAGCGTCTGGGATTTGAAAAGACAGCCGAAGTACCGGATGGCAAGAAGCTCGGATTCGTCAGCTTGCAAAAAGGAAATGTCGAGATCATGTACCAGACCTTTGCCAGCCAGAAGAAAGACACTTCCGCGGTTTCCGCGGACATCGAGGGAGGCCACACCTTCCTCTACGTCGAAGTGGACAAACTCGACGCGGTGATTGAAGCGATGAAAGGCGCGAATATCGTCCTGCCGGTGCGCACCACTTTTTATGGCGCGAAGGAAATTGGCGTCAAGGACCCTGCCGGACACGTCATCCTGTTCGCGGAATTCGCTGCGGCGGCGCAGCACTGAGCTGGCTGCTTCTGCGGATAGCGATGGCGATCGACAAGTGGCTTTCCCCTCCAGCGAATTAGCAAGATTCGAGAAGTGCCGCTTCGCGAGGCATGCTTTACTAATCTGGTGCAATTTCTCGCACAGGGAGACGCGAGCATGACCGATTCGATTTGCCGCAGAAGTTTCCTGGCCATGGGCGCTGGCGCGACTTTGGCCGCAACCATTCCGGGCGATCTATACGCCGCTTCTTCCGTTACCAGTTCGTCGGATGAACGAAGCGCGAATGTTGCCGGAGAGGCGAGCGCCATGATCGATCTGAAAAGTGAAACCGATCCGTACCGGCGTGCCGTGATCGATGGAGACTTGCCAACTGTGAAACAACATCTCGATCAGGACCCGGGATTGCTCTACGCGCGCGATGCTCAGGGCCAAACCGTCTATTTGCTGGCGGCCTATGCGGGGCAGCCGCCGGTGATGGCTTTATTCGAATCGAAAGGCCTGGTGCTGGATATCTACGAAGCGGCGGCAGGCGCAAAAATAGATCGCATCAACGAACTTCTGCGGCCCGCGCCGGGCTTGGTGAAAATGCCGAACGCGGCAGGCGATACGCCCTTGCACGCGGCGGCGCTCTCCAGCCAATCCAAGTCGATCGACAACATGATTTCCCCAGGACCAGATTTCACCCTTCCCAATCCGAAGCGCAAGAATGCCACCGCCGCTCATATCGGTTTGCAATCCCGCAGCGGGAAGCCGCGGAGGCCATGGCATTCACGATGATCGGCAACGGACTCGATCCCGACCTCGCCACCACCGGCGGCGACACGATTCTGCACAGCGCCGCGCGAACGGGCTATCCGCGAGTGATTCGCCTGTTGCTTCAGAAAGGCGGTGACGCCGGCGCGCGCAACGGTGCGGGGCAGACGCCGCTCGACATCGCCATCCAAGGCCAAAAAAACGATGCCGCGGAGCTGTTGCGCAATCCCGGCTCGATTCCGAAGGATTATTACGCGCGCCGGTACGCCTATGACTCGAAGTTCGGCGCATTGAAGCGTGACGATACGGAGGGCCTGCCGAAGGAATTCATCAACGCGTTCACAGTGGTCTCGCACTTTGGTTTCGATCGCGTGAGGCAGTGGGTGAAATTATGTCCGGAGCTGCTCAATACTCGCGCCGCGTGGGACGAATTGCCCGTGGAAGCGGCGGCGCACATGGGCCGCGCGGACATCGGCGGGCATCTGCTCGATCTCGGCGCGTCCTATTCGATTTGCACGGCAACGGTGTTCGGTTCGCTCGACGACGTGAAGCGTTTGCTGGCGGAAGACTCGCAGCGAATCCACGAGCGAGGGGCGCATAGCTTTCCTCTGTTGTGGTACACCGCGTTCGGGAAGCCGAAGATAGACGCGGCGGAATTTCTGATCCACATGGGCGCCGATCCGAACGAAGATATGCGCGGACGCACGGTCCTGCATACGGCGGCTTCGGCGGGGCATCTGGAACTTTGCCGGTTCTTCCTGGAAAAAGGTTTGGACCCATTGCAAAAGGGCACGACCTTTATGGGGACTCAAGATGCCGTAGAAGCCGCCGAGGCGGCAAAACATCCGGAAGTGGCGGCGATGCCGCGCGATTGGACCAAACAAAAATCCTCACACTAGTTACAGTTCGCCTCCTAATTAAGAGACTGGTTCGAACAGAGGACCTCTGACGGCGCGACGCCCGGCGCCGGCCATGGGGCCTGCCAGACTTCCTGCCAACCAAATTCAGCTAATCCGCTTCTATTCACCTCAGCGGAGCTTCCCTGTTATCCTTAGGAAGCTTGTTGAATGTTCGCCTACCGGCGAGCGCTTCATTTTCTTCGGGGGCGGGGGAAGCTGGGCCACACGGGGAAGTCAGGCTATACTCGGCATCCGAATAAAGGATGCGCCGCCCGCCTGCACACTCACCTGTAGAGCGAGTCGCAACCAAATTTTGCCAACTTTAGGAGATCACATGTCAGTTTTCACGAATTCGAAGAAACGTATTTTGGGCATTTGCCTGGGCCTGGCCATTTTCCTTTCCATCGCTGCGTTCCGGCACGTTTCCGCAAAAGCCGTGGCCTCTGCTGCGCCGGCGGCGGAACCATCGAAGACGGGCATCGTCAGCATGCAAGAAGCCCTGGCGACCACGAACGAGGGCAAAATTGAATTTGGCGCATTGCAGCAACGATTCGCCCCGAAGCAGGAAGTGATCAAGGCGCAGGGCCAGGAAGTGGAGAACTTGAAAAAAAAGCTGCAAGCGCCGGGCATTACGGAAGTAGAGCGCAAGAGCCTGAACGCGACGATCGACGCCAAGCAGAAGGCCTTGCAGAAAAGCTTCACGGCCGCCCAAGGTGAATTTCAACAGGCAGAGCGCGACGTGGTGAACCGTCTGGGGCAAAAGATGATGGTGACGCTCGATAGATATGCCAAGGCCAACGGATATTCATTGATCCTGGACGTTTCCTCGGAAACCACTCCGGTGCTGTGGGCGCTGCCCAGCACCAACATCACGAAAGATGTGGTGGACGCCTACAATGCGGAAACGGCCCCAGCAGCGGCCCCAGCCCCTGCACCCAAACCATAACACCAACCGCTCGCGAACATGGTGGCGAGGCAGCATGAAAATGGCTGGCGTATCCACGGCGGGCGCCCTGGCGCAGCAGTAGTGATGGATCACGCGTTTCTTTTGCCCCGCGGGCGCCGGAACTCCGGAGGCCGCATGGAGCGTCGCCATGCGGCGCCCGCGCCTGCATCGAACCCTGGGCCTGCGATATTCCTGCGCTAGTGGATACCAAACTCGGAACGCATGAATACTTTCACCCCGTCTCTCCCCCGCAGCTTCAGCCAGAGCGGTCCATTGTTTCGTTCCAGCTCGATTTCGAAATCGAAAAATGGGCAGCACTTGCTTTCCGCGGAAATCCACTCGGCCAGTTCCGGGAGGGACAATTTCCCGCTCTGCAAACGAAATGCGAAGCCGTCCGGGAGTTCCGTGGTTTCGAGCTTTGCTTCGGTGAGCTTGCCGGTGAGCTCCTTGTGCCGCTCTCGCTCTGCTTTCGTGAGAGTGTTTATGTTGCAGTAGAACCCGGTTTCTTCCATCATGGCGTTGCCCTTTTGATTCGCACCGGCGGCCGGATCTGTTTGCCGGAGACGGGCAAACAGGCCCCCGAACGAGCCGGGCGCGAGGGCTATCACGAGTGCAGTTGCGGTCACCAAGCGAGTGATGCGTGCGTGCTGGTTTCTCAAATCCGTTCTCCTTTATCGTCTGGGATCGGCTACGGAAGTCATCGTACAAGTTAAAGTTGACTTTAAGTCAAAGGGTATTTCAAGCGGGATCCCGGGGAGAGGGAGGCGGTGGGGGTTGCTCCCCAGGAACATCTGCAAGCATTCAGGCGCTAGAGTTGATAAAATTAGGGTAACAATATTTTGACGACCCGTTCTGATTCTTGGAGCTATTCACATTCACACGTCTCTATCTCCGATTGCTCCTGAGGAAGTCGTGCCTGAAACGCTCTCCCAACTGGCCGTCGTGGTCAGAATGGGCGGTTTAGAGGTCGTGGAGGAAATAGCGGCGGATTGGCGGCGCCTCTGCGACGAAATCCTGTCAAGTGAACCATTTTACCGGCCGGAATGGACCCTGGCCTATCTGCGTGCATTTGCGCCAAAGACTAAGGTAATCGTTTTGTCTGCCTGGGCAGATGGGCATTTGCGCGGAGTACTGCCGCTTGTCCGGGGCGAAAAAAGAATTTGTGGATTGCCGGCCTCCACGCTGACCTGCCCTGCCAATGCTCACTGCTCTCGCTTTGGCCTGGTGCATTGCGGCGGAGTGGAAGGCGAAGAGGTGTTGCGCTCCCTCTGGCGCCACGTCAAAGAAATTCCCGGCTGGGATCTGTTCCTTGCGCCGTGCGTGGTCGAAGGAAATGGAATTGATCAATTCATTCCCCTGGCGATCGCCGATGGATATTCGGCTGCGCGCCACCGAAGCTGGCAATCACTCTATCTGCCGTTGAATTCCCCGGATGCCGGGGAGCCGGCGTGGTTGGCAGAGACTCGTCCCAAATTCCGCAAAAATCTGCGTCGCACGCTCCGGCAGCTCGAAGAGCTTGGGACCGTTGCCGTTCGTCATTACAACACCGCCGATCCCAAGGCGCTGGATCATTTTTACCGGCTAGAGAGCTCCGGCTGGAAGGGAAAGCAAGGAACCGCGATCGCGTGCGCTCCTCAGACGCGCTGCTTTTACGATGAGATTGCGCAGGCGGCGGCTCGCCACGGGTATCTATCGCTCGATTTCCTGGAGCTGAACGGAAAACCAATTTCATCGTTCCTCGGTTTTAATCAGGGAGGGCGCTACTTCTTGACGAAGGCGGGATATGACGAGACCTACCATCGTTTCGGCACCGGGCAACTGCTGGCCCACGAAATCCTGAAGGAATCCGCTTCCCGCGGCTTCCGGGAATTCGACTTTGTAGCAGCGGCCACTTGGGATGAAGGACGGTGGGCAACTGCGCGGCGAAATCATTTCAAAATCTTCATTTTTCAAAAAGGCTTCTATGGCTCGCTACTCCATGCGCTCCGCATCTCAGGCAGGGAAACTCTGAAAAAGATTTTGGGCAGAGGGATGGACGAAAATAAACCGATGAAGCTTTTGTCTCCGCCCGATAATCCGCAGAACGAATCGAACTCCGAACACTAAACGACAGGCGGCGCAATGGCACCGGACGGCAACATCACACCGGTTTGGGTGGAAGGTCTGGATGTTTCCGCCTATGGCATCACTCGAAGTGTTGGCAGAAAGGGTGTGCCTGCGTATGCGATGAACGACCGGCTGGCCGATTCGCTGCGTTTTTCGCGCTACTGCCGCGATTGCTTCCTTTATCCGGACGATCCCACGCAACAGCGCGCCTACGCCGGCGATTCCATCGCGAATGAAGATACTCTTTGCCGTCTTCTGCTGGAATGGGTGGCGAATTCCAAACAAAAGCCGGTCTTGTTCGCCACGTCGGATTGGTTCGCGCGCTTTCTTTCCAACCGCCAGGAAGAACTCTCGCCGCGATTTCTGTTCCACTGGGTTCCACCCGAATTATTCACGACGATCGTAGACAAAGGCCAGATGGTGCGGTTCTGCGAAAGCGCGGGTGTTCGTGTGCCGCGGACGCACACCACGCTTCCCGAAGACGATACCGCGCAAATTGCACGGGATTTCGTATATCCGTGCCTGGTAAAACCGCTGCATCGGCATACCGCCAGCTTCCCGATGGAAGCGGCCAAAGTATTCGTGGCGGAATCGCCGGAAAAGCTGCGGGCTTTCTTCGAAACCTATCCGCAATTGAAGGGCGCCACGCTGATGCAAGAAGTGATCGAAGGCGGCGACGATCAGGTTTTTCAATGCACGGTGCTGGTGAATGGATCGGGGAAAATCGCCGCGTATTCCACGGTGCGAAAACTGCGGCAATTTCCGGCCGGTTACGGGAGCATGTGTTACGGGCGCACGGAAAAAAATGAAGAACTTGCGGCGGAAGCGTTGGAGCTGGTCCAGGCGCTTGGATATCGCGGGCTGGGTTCCCTGGAATTCAAATACCGGCAGAGGGATGGCGGATATTATTTCATCGAAATGAATACGCGGCTGCCCTGGTACAATGGGATTTTTGTGGATGCTGGCGTGAATCTGCCCTACCTCGCTTATCTCGATCTTACCGGACAGGAAGGCGAGCCTGCGCGGCAGCGCGACGGCGTGACCTGGCTCGGCTTTCACAACTATTCGGAATGGTATGCGCAGACCAAGCGCGCGCATCCAATTTCATTTGGGCAATGGCTTTCCACGGTTGCCGGCGCCAAGTCCTACGCCTGGTGGAACTGGAAAGATCCGGCGCCATTTCTTTTTTCGGGAATGTACGCGATGCGCCGGGCCGGCGGCAGCTTGCTCCGCCGCGCGGGTTTGCGCTGATCCTTGCTGGCTCACGGGAAATTCCGCTTCCCTTCCCTTTCAACAATTTCGCCTGCAATCTTCCCTGTTGGAATCCTCGCGGTGATTTCGTGATGCGCGGAATGTGCTCTCAGGAGATGGGAGCACCGATGACGATGCCCGCGCCCAAATCGCTGCTGCTTAAAACAGGAATTTGCGTCGTTTGCGAAGAGGGAGCGGAAGAACCGGCATCGTTTTTCAAGCGCACGCCGCGCGCGGTTTGCTTTTGCGCGGCGACCGCTTTCGGCAGCGCGTCTTTCACGTAGGCGTACACCTGCTCGATCGTATCCATGCCCTGATTCCGGCGGAGGGCCTCCATCAAAAAATGAGTGAAGTAGCCATTTTGAAATGGCGGGCCTTCATAGGAAACCTGATCCTCCTGGCTCGAGGTAAGAATCGCGCGCCCGACGCCCTGGCGAATGCGATCGAGCGCGGCGGTTGAAGGCGCGGAATCCGCGAGGCCAGTGGCCCGTTCCTTCAACTGAGTGGTGGCCGCGCCGCTGTGGCAAGTATCGAGAATGATCGCGGTACGCCGCGCTTTGATCCTGGTGCGCACGATATCCGACAATTCCACCATGGGCATGGCGGTGGCAAACAAACTATCCTGCGATTGCAGATCGGTATCGGAAGTGACGATGTAGTTTACGTCGGCATTGTCGTCGCTGCGCGAGGTTCCATGAGAGGCGAGAAAAATGACGACCAGATCATCCTCCTGGGCCATGCGGGCGATCCAGTTCAGTTCTTCCTTGAGTTTGCGGGTGGTCACCTGCCCTTCGTTGAGGACGTGAATGTTGGAGGGGGGAAAGCGGCCGAACGAAGGATCGATCAGCACGCTGCCAAAATCATTCGCGTCCTTGCCGGTGTAGCGAAGATTCAGGCGCGGGTCGTGAAACTGAGCGATGCCCACGACCAACGCCCACTTCTGCCGCACCGGCGGGAGTTTCGTTTCCGAAGGCTTCTCAGGAGCAGCCAGGACGAAAGGATTTGCTCCATCGGTCATGGCATCCGAGCCGAATAGCTGGGCTTTGGAGAGCGAGTATTTTGCTTTAGCGGACTGTCCGAGCTTCTGTTCAAACAGCGAGCGATAATACCAGGCATTGCCGAAGCTCGCGCACACTTCGATGGAATGTTTCAGGAGTTGCAGGCCGTCTTCCACTTCCGGCGTGGCCCCGGTCTTGATCTGCTCGAGAGCCTGGACCATGAAATCTCTGGCGACGCCGCAGCGCCCGTCCTGGGCGCGTGCGGGCGAAACCAAAAATACCAGCGCGGCAAAAAACGCGGCGGCGAAAGATATGCGACGGGCGCGCCGGCCAGGAAATATCGTGGTCACAATCATGAGCCGGTTGTTTTCCTCGCGGGACATAACGCTAGTTCGAACCGGGGGAAGCGGAATGATGCGAGGATTGTTTTGCACGCGCGCGCATGGCGCTGACGATTTTTCCCTTGACGCCGTTGTTCGCGAGCGCGATCAAGCCGTCCGGTGAAAGATCGAAGTTTACAGCCGAGGCATCCTGAATCGAGGCGATGATGCTATCTTCATCCACTCCCGCCTTGGCCATTTTGATGACATCCGCATTGCCGAGTGACGAGCCAGTGGGTTTACCCGTGGCAGGTTTGGAAGCCGCTGAAGGAGCGGTGGCGGCTTTGCTCGTTGGGCTCGAAGCTGTGGTCGCGCCGCGGGAGGCGGGCGTTCTGGTCTTCGAACTGGTGGCCGCACCTCTTGTGTTCGCGGCGGTGGCCGTTGCGCTATTTGCCGCGGCGGGAGTGCTGTCCAGAGTCTCACTGCCGCCGGCCGGCTGGCCTCCGAGCGATCCGCCGGGAGCGGCACCGGAGGAGTTGGAAGCCCTTTGCGTATCGTCCTTGGTATTGGCCCCTTCATTGAGTTTCTTGTAGTGCGCGACAGCCGTTTCGATTCGAGTCTGCGGATCGATGAAATATTTTTCACTGGGCCTTGCGTCAATCGCTTTGCCGTAATTAATGGCGGCCTGATCGAGAAACTTCTGAACGGACGCCTTATCTTCGGCTTGATAAGCGAGAGCTTCGTTGGCGACTCCGATGTTGTAGCGGCGGTAAGCGTCGTCCGCTGGATTCCCCAGCGGAGTCATGGTTTCCAACGCTTCCAGATAGCGCGTCCACTGGGCTTTTTCCGCCAGCTTGTTGGGGTCGTCAAACGGCTTCCCTCTCGAGAGCATCACTTCCACATTTTCAACGGTATTCACGAACCGGGGGGCCAATTGCGCGATCACCCCATCCATCAGCTTTTGCCGGAGCTGGATCGGATTCGGCGGACCTTCCAGTTCCTCCGGCTTTTTTTTCCGGAAGGGGTTCAACACGCCGATCCCTCCTCCTCCGGATTCCCCGGGTTCGCCGGCGTTTCCACCGACAGCCTGATTCGTACCAGCCTGGAAATCCTGCGAATATTTTTTAGAGATGGTGCCGGCATCCAGGGCTCTTTTGTGGGAATCGATGGCCTGATAGGCGATGGTCAGCTCGCCGGTGACTTTGAAGTACTGAACGGGGACTTGCACGAATTTCCCCTTTTGCAATTGAGTTTCCTGCCGGACGGAGGTGACGGGCGGAGGAGTCTGATAGGTGATGATCGAGTAGGCAATCACCACGTCCGGCGAAGTCTTGTCCACATGCAAACTGGTGTCGTTCTTCTGCAAGGTGACCAACAACAAATCCGACAGCGCTTGGGCCAAATCCCTTTGCGTAGGGTCGCGCACGACGGGCCGAATGTCGATCCCGGCGCCGGGCATATGGATCAAGCCGGGAAGCTTGCGCTGCAGGATGATCGTTTTCTTGCTCGAACCGAATCCCTGGGCAGAAATCCGGGCCGGCTGCCACGCCAGCAGAAGCGCGAGAGCGACTAAGAAACCGGGATGACGGAAAAAGCGAATGGTGACCGGATTTTGCGTCGCAGTAAGTAGGTCGAGTTGCGCGGGATTCTTCGGCTGCAGCCCTGCGAAGTGCGCAGGGCTAGGCGCGGCCTCAGAATGACAGCCGGTGGAGTACTGGGAGCAGCGCGCGGCCTCAGAATGACGAAAGTCTGAGGACGGATCAGAGGACGGAGAGGTTTGGATGGCACTGAATTCCCTGTCTGCGAATTCCGCAGAGTCCCGGACTGGAGTGCGCGAGAGAAACGAACTCGAATTCAATTTTGCCATAGGCTTTGACGCCACGGGAA
>JBGQGW010000080.1:0-14019 GCA_041497605.1 Terriglobia bacterium
GACCATCGATGAAATTTGTTGCGGTCCTGCTCGGGAACTCCCAGCATCTGAGAAATGATTGTGGTGGGCAGCGGCAGGGCATAGTCGCGGATTAAATCCATGCGCCCACGGCGTTGAACTGCATCCAGCAATTCCTCGGTCAAGTTCTGCACGCGCAGCCGCATGGCCTCAACCAGGCGTGGCGTGAAGGCCTTGTGCACCAACGAACGCAGGCGAGTGTGATCCGGCGCGTCGAGATCGAGCATGTTTCGCGAGAGCGGAAGGAATTTCTTCGGCACCCAGGGCAGCTTGGCCACTTGCTGGGGAGTCAGCGCTTTCCATCTGTCCTTGGCAAAGCGCTCATCCTTTAGCACGGTGACGACGTCGTCATAGCGCGTCACCAGCCAAGCGATCTGTTTATCGGGCAGACGGATAGAATAGACGGGCGCTTCGGCGCGCAAGCGCGCATAGAAGGGATAGGGGTTTGCTTTGAATGCGGAGCTCGCGATGTTTACATTCGATATCATTTTCATTCAAAACCGGTGTTGGTATCGAGTGCCGCATTGTTGCCCAGAGGCTTAGACCAGAAGATTAGCGCAATGGTCACCGTCAGTATTTGCACCGTGACAACCAGAGCCACGCAAGCGGGCCATCCCCCCCAACGCCAAAGCCATGCGGGAGCAGTGGCGCCAACGCTTCCCCCCGCATAATAAGACGTCACGTACAGCCCGACGGCCAAGGCGCGGCTATGTTCAGCGACGGTGCCAATGTAGCTGGTTGAAATGGCTTGCGCGATAAAAACACCCGTGCAACAGATCGCAAGGCCTGCGATGACTAATCCTAGTGACGGTGACAGAGTCAGGAGCACTCCCAGGATACCAATGGCTGCGGATGCGGCAAGAGCGTAGCGGTGACCGTGCCGGTCAATCCAGTGTCCTGAGAGCGGAGTGATGACCGCGCCCACCAGATAGACAAAGAAAATGGAGCCGAGTGCCGCCGGGCTCAACTGAAATGGCGGCCCGGCGAGATGAAAGACAACGTAGGTAAATGTGGCGACCAAGCTGAATAGAACGCAAAATCCCACGGCGTATGTCGCCAACAGGCGGCGATTACCGAGGTGATCGAGCGCCAAACGGTGCGATGGCCGGGATTGCGTGGCCAAGGTGATGTTTCTCTCTTCGGGCAGCCACTCCTTCAGCGCAATCGCCAAGATCAGGTTCAGGCAGCCGAGCAGGATGAAAGACCATCGCCAGTTGAAGTGTTGCGCGGTGATTCCGGCGACGAGGCGACCGCTGAATCCGCCAATCACCGTGCCGCTCACATAAGCCGCCATCGCCGAACCGAGCTTACTGGGCGGCCATTCTTCGTGGATGTAAGCGATGGTGACGGCAAAAATTCCGGGGGTGAGAATGCCCTGGAGGAAACGCCAAAAAATGAGCTCGTTCAGATTAAAGGAAAGTGTTGCGAGAAAAGTGGCCGCAGTCAGAAGCAAAGCAGCGATCACGATGGTCCGCTTGCGGCCGCGGCGATCCGCCAGGCGTCCCACGAACGGCGCGGCCAGCGCCACGCCCATGGTGGAAGCAGTGATGGTGAGACTGACGGCCACTTTTGATGCATGGAATACATGCTCGAGGAGAGGGAGGAGAGGCTGAGTGGCATAAACATCCAGAAAAGCGCATGCGCCCGCGAGTACCACGGGAAACAGAACAGGAGAAAATGCAGCAGCATTCTGCTCTTGAACTGAGGGGAGAGAGCGTTCCATCTCCTCGTCATTTCCACGATTATTTTGCAATCGGCACCAGTTGAATGGTTACGGCGAACATACTTTGTATCACTGATCGAGGCGCGAGCCGGGAAAATTGGTGCAGATTGGCGGCGTGCTGACGATCCGAAGAAGAGCACAAGCGCGGAAGTATTCAGAGCGAGAGGCGCGGCTGAAGCCGGCCCCTACATTGGCTGATCGAGGCGCACCGAGGCAAGTAGGTGCAGCGTGCAATCTGCGCCGGTGTTGGATAAGATCAAATCTTGGTTTTGGGAGAGTAGAGAAACAGCAAGGTCACATGTCCAAGAACGATAGCGCGGAAAAAACAACGGCGGACAGGCCGGCAGACAAGCGGACTCGCAAGCGGCTGGAAATTCTACGGAGCGCCGCGGTGGCTTTCCGCCATCGCGGATACCACGGGGCTAGTGTCGGCGCCATCGCGCGCGCCTTGCACATGACCAAGGGCAATCTTTACTATTATTTTAAGAACAAGGAAGAGATCCTCTATTTTTGCCACGACTACTCGCTGGACTTGCTGTTGAACGTGCTGAAGAAAGTGGAAGCCGGCAATGATCCGCCCGAGATCAAACTGCGCAAGCTGATCGTCACCTTCGTGCAGATGATCATCGACGAGCTGCACGGCACGGCGCTGACGCTGGACCTAGAGGCGCTGTCTCCCGCCAAGCTGCGGAAAATAATCGCCCGGCGCGACAAATTCGACCAGGGCCTCCGCCGAATCATCGAAAGCGGAATCGAACAAGGTGTATTCCGCCCGGCCGAACCGAAACTGATTTCCTTCGCAATTCTCGGATCGATGAACTGGATCCCCCGTTGGTTCGACCCCCGCGGCCCGGCCCAATCCGAACAGATCGGCAATGCCTTCGCCGAATATTTCATCGCCGGGCTGCGCAAATCCGAAACTTCCCGAACGTAAAACCGGCGGAGAACGTGCTCAGGGAAGCCATTGCATTGGGCGGGGAAGGGGAGTAAATCGGTAATTGTGGGAAGGGGCCGGGGAGAGCGAAGGAACTTGACAGGGGCCGGGGCTGGTTGAGATACTAATATTTGAACGAGCGGTCAAATTGTTTCGCCTGCCGCTCCCATGAACTCGCAGCGGCGGTACCTGGAGTTCCTGCTGGCAACCCGGTCACCGGGTTAAAATCCACCGGGGAAGTACCAGTGACCTATAATCGGAATTGCTTCAGAATGAGGGAATTGAATCGAAATGCCGGATAGGCATGGAGGATCCGTGGCAACCACGACGCAGAATGCGCAGGACACCAAGAAGCTCGTTCAATACCGCGTGGATGGGGGAGTGGCGGTGATCACGATGGATGATCCGCCGGCGAACACCTATACCTACGAAATGAACCGCCAGCTCGACGAAGCCATCCTGCAAGCCAGGATGGATAATGATGCTTACGTGATTCTGCTGACCGGCGCGGGAGACAAATTTTTCTCCGCCGGCGCCAACATCCGGATGCTCTCGACCGTCGATCCCACCTTTAAATATTATTTCTGCCTGCACGCCAATGAAATGCTGCTGCGGCTGGAGCACACGCCGAAGCTGGTGATCGCGGCGATCAACGGGCATTGCGTGGGCGGCGGCCTGGAAATTGCGATGGCGGCGGATATTCGCATCGCGCGGAAAGACGCCGGGAAGATCGGTCTGCCCGAAGTGAACCTGGGAGTGTTGCCGGGCACCGGCGGCACGCAGCGGCTCTCGCGGATGGTGGGGAAGTCCAAGGCAATCGAATTGATGGTGACCGGCAACACCTTCTCGTTCGAAGAGGCCGTGGAGCTGGGGATCGTCAACGACATATTCCCGAAAGATAATTTCATGAGCGAAGTGATGGACTACGCGCGCCAGTTCTGCCCGCCGAACAAAGCCTCAAAGGCTGTCGGTAGGATCAAGCGCGCCGTGCAAACCGGCTGGGAGATTCCGATGGAGTCGGCCCTGGCGGTGGAGCGCGAAAATCAACAGCTCTTGTTCCAGAGCGAAGATGCCAAGGAAGGACTGGCCGCGTACGTCGAGAAGCGCCAGGCGATCTTCAAGGCCAAGTAACGGAGGAAGACGAAAATGCCGGGCAAAGTTTCCCGAATCTCAACATTCGGCGACTGGGTTGGATTATTCGACGATTGGCGGAAGGATGTAGGCGTGAATCGCGACGCGATCGCGGATTTCAAATTCGAAACCTTGTATGGCGCGATCGACACGAACGAGATTCAATTCGGCCATTACAAGAGCAATCGCAAGTGGGAGACGCTGCGGCAGGTGCCCACGCAACAAATCCGCGACGCGATGCTGAATATGATCGTTTACCAGGGCGATACCGAGTTTGCCAGCGTGGAGCAGCAGCGAAACCTGTTCGAGAGCGCGCCGAGCGACTATGACCGCAAGTGTTTGACCCGCGTGATGATCGAGGAGATGCGGCATGGCTGGCAGATGTGCGCTTTGCTGGTGGATCATTTCGGCTATTCGGGCAAGGTGGAAGCGCAGAAGATGCTGGAGCGGCGCGCGTTCGAGAACAAGCGATTGCTGGGCGCATTTAACGTGGATGTGGACAACTGGATGGACTTTTTCACCTACACGGATTTCGTGGATCGCGACGGGAAATTCCAATTGCAGATGCTGAAGTATTCGGGCTTCGCGCCGCTGGGACGTTCGATGTCGTACATGCTGCGCGAGGAAGCTTTCCACATGGGCACCGGCAACGACGGCCTGCGGCGCATCGTGGTAGCGGGCGTTATTCCGCCGTGGCTGATCCAGAAATATCTGAACAAATGGATTTCGAGCTCTTACGATTTATTCGGGACGGACCATTCGTCGTCCGCTCACTGGGCCTACGTGTGGGGCGTGAAGGGCCGTTACGATGAACCGAAGAATGAATCGAAGCCGGACCTGGACGACATCAACGACTACAATCGCAATCTGTATCGCGACGAAGTGGCAGGCCTGATCAACCGCCTGAACACTTATCTGAAGCCGGGCTCTGAACCGCTGTATGCGCCGGACATCCGGTTCAACCGGCATATCGGGCGCTGGGCGAACCAGAAGTTTCATCCGAAGACCGGCGCGGAGATGAGCGATCGCCAGTATGAAGAGGAATTGCAGAACCTGCTGCCGATGGACGCGGACAAGAAGCTGTTGCTGGAGTTGATCGCCAACGAGAAGGACTGGATCGCGCCGAAGACAGGCTCGAGGGACCCGCTGGAGACAATTGCAGAGCCGCGGAAGAGCGCCATTAATTTGTAAGGGTGGTTTTCGGGCGTAGTGCTGTGGTCGCGGCTTGCAGGTGAGCGCGAAGCTGCTTGCTTCAGGGGCTAAAGCCCGAGATTTTGAGGGCTGATATGCCGGAGCTGAAGCTCCGACCCCCTAAAATGCATGCGAAGGCTCCGACCCCCTGATAACCCTTTACGAGACTGGCAGTAGTTTAACCCATGAAAAAAGAACTGCTCAATCTGGCGGTCAACGGCCGGAAATATGAGATCGCGTCCGAGCCGAACCGTCTGCTGCTCGACGTCCTGCGGCAGGACCTGAACCTGACGGGCTCGAAGCGTGGCTGCGACGATTCTTCCTGCGGTGCCTGCACAGTACAGGTGGATGGAACGCCGGCGCTGGCGTGCACACTGCTGGCCGCGAGCTGCGAAGACCAGGAGATCATCACCGTCGAAGGCATCGCCCATCACGGCAGCCTGGCGGCGATCCAGAAAGCGTTTGGCGACTTCGGCGGCTCGCAGTGCGGCTACTGCACGCCGGGGTTCATGATCATCGTGCACTGGCTGCTGCAACAAAATCCGAATCCCACCGAAGCAGAAATCCGCGGCGCCCTGAGCGGCAATCTGTGCCGCTGCACCGGCTACAACCAAATGTACCTGGCAATCCGGGCGGCGATTGAAGCGGAGCAAAAAGGGTTGGCGGCACAATGAGCGAGTTTTCCGTCATCGGCAAGTCAATCGCGTTGGTGGACTCGGCCGGGAAGACCACCGGGCAAGGGAAATACACCGACGATCTGAGCGTGCCGGGGATGCTGATCGGCAAGATTCTGCACTCGCCTTATCCCCACGCCAGAATCAAGCGGATCGATGCGAGCCGGGCGCTGGCGTTCCCGGGTGTTGTGACCGTTGTGACCGGCGAGGACGCTCCGAACAAATACGGCATTCTTCCGGTGGGCCACGACGAGACGGCGCTGGCTGTCGAGAAAGTGCGCTACGTGGGCGACAACGTGGCGTGCGTGGTTGCCGAGACCGAATCCATTGCGGACAAGGCGATCGAGTTGATTGACGTGGAATACGAAGCCCTGCCTGCGTATTTCGATCCCGAAGAATCGATGAAGGCAGAGAAAGACCTGATCCATCCCGAAAAGCCGTACAACATCGAGAAAGATTATCACCACGTGTTCGGCGATCCGGAGAAGGGCTTCGCCGAAGCGGATGAGATCAAGGAAGCCCGATACATCGCGAACGAGGTGACGCACGCGGCGATGGAGCCGCACTCCACGCTCGCCGCGTTCGATCTCGATCCTTACACGGGACAGATGGGGCGGCTGACAGTGTGGTCCTCGACCCAGGTGCCATATTACCTGCAGCATAAGCTGAGCATCGTGCTGGAAATGCAGATGTCGCAGATCCGGGTGATCAAGCCGCTGGTGGGCGGCGGATTTGGCGGCAAGAGTGAAGTGATTCCGCTGGAGATTATCGCGGCGGTGGCGGCGCGGAAGGCGAAAGCGCCGGTGAAAGTGACGTACACGCGGGAAGAGGTGTTTCTGGCGCACCGCGGGCGTCCGCGGACGATTGTGGATTTGAAAACTGGAGTGAAGAAGGACGGGAGAATCACCGCCGTGGCCGCCAAGGTGATCCAGGATGGCGGAGCGTACTGCTCGTACGGAGTGGTGACAATTCTATATTCGGGCGCGCTGCTGGGGGCGCTCTACGACATTCCGCATATCCGATACGATGGTTATCGCGTGCTGACCAACAAGCCTGCCTGCGGCGCCATGCGCGGACATGGAACCGTGAACGTGCGGTTCGCATTCGAATGTCAACTCGATGAGCTGGCGGCGGCGATTGGAATGGACCCGGCGACGATTCGCCAGAAAAATTTATTGAAACCGCCGGCGATCACCGTAAATGGCCTGCGCGTGCAGAGCTACGGATTGCCGGAATGCATCGAGAAAGTGGTGGAGCGCTCGAAATGGCACGAGCGCAAGGGCAAGTTGCCGCGCGGGCGCGGCCTGGGCATCGGTTGCAGCCACTATGTGAGCGGCGCGGCGAATTCCATTATTCGTTCGGACATGCCGCACTCGACGGTGAATATCAAAATTGACCGCGATGGCGGCGTGGTGGTTTATACCGGCGCGTCGGACATCGGGCAAGGCTCGGACACGATGGTGGCGCAGATCGCCGCCGAGGTGCTGGGCTGCTCGATGGCCCGGGTGAAGGTGGTGGCGGCGGATACCGATCTGACGCCCATCGACATCGGTTCCTACTCGAGCCGGGTCACATTTATGAACGGCAACGCCACGATGCGCGCGGCGCAGGCGGTGAAAAAGCAAATTGTGGAAGCCGCCGCGAAGCGGATGAACTGCTCGACGGAAGATGTGGCGCTGCGCGACGACCGCGTTTGGAAGAAAGGCGCGGAAACGGGCGGCGACAGCGCACCGAAAGTTGCCGGCCAGAATGAGGCCACCGTCAGCGGACGAGTGGAAGGGCAAATTCTTCGCGGCTCGGTACAGCAGAAACGGAAAGAAGAAGGCCCGAAAGATCAGATGTCGTTCGAAGAAGCCGTGGTGGCCGCGATCGATTTTCACGGCGCGCTGACGGGAACCGGCTCTTACGCGCCGCCGCAGGATGCCCGCGGCGGGAAGCACAAGGGGGCGGGCGTCGGTCCTTCGCCGGCCTACTCCTATTCCGCGCAAGTGGCGGAAGTGAGCGTGGACGAAGAGACGGGCGAAGTGACGGTGCACAAAGTGTGGGCCGCGCATGACTGCGGCCGGGCGCTGAATCCCGTGTCGGTCGAGGGCCAGGTGATTGGCTCGGTGTGGATGGGACTGGGGCAGGCGTTGCAGGAAGAGATGGTGTGGAAGCACGGCCTGTTGATGAATCCCGGGATGCTGGAATATCGTTCGCCATCGGCCACGGAATCACCGGACATCGAAGCCATTATCGTTGAGAGCGTCGATCCAGAAGGCCCGTTCGGGGCCAAGGAGGCGAGCGAAGGGTCGCTCGCGGCTGTAATTCCGGCGATCGCAAACGCAATTTATGAAGCGGTGGGAATCCGGTTGCACGAAGCGCCGTTCACGCCGGAGCGGGTGCTCTCAGCGCTGCGCGCGAAAAAAGGCGGCGCGAAGAAAGGGCAACTCAGCGGCGATGTAGATCCCACAAATCCAACAACTTTTCGCGAGCATGGCGGCTCGCTCTGGTTCCGGAACAAAGGGCCGAAGCGACACGCGCTTGATCCGGCGGTGATGCAGCACGGCGCTGTGATCTCAGGTCCGGAAACCGAGGCCGGAGGGGACGATTGAGCCTCCCGGACTTCCAACTTCTGCGGCCCCATGCGGTGCAAGAAGCAGTCGAGCTGCTGCAGCGTCATGCGGGCGACTTGCAAATCCTCGCCGGTGGAACCGATCTGATTCCTTCCATGCGTCAAGGCTTGTTCGCGCCTCGTTTTATCCTGGACATCCGGGGGATTCGCGAGCTGCGCGGCATTCATCAGGATCAAGGTGGCCTGGTAATCGGCGCGCTCACTCCGCTGGCCGTGATCGAGCGCAACGAAATAATTCGCCGCGAATATCCGGTGCTGGCGGAAGCGGCGGCTACAGTCGCTTCGCCTGTTTTGCGGCAGATGGGGACGATCGGGGGCAACATCTGCCTCGACACGCGATGCCTTTGGTACAACCAGTCGCTGATGTGGCGCAAATCGTGCGGCTTTTGCATCAAGAAAGACGGCGATCTTTGCCACGTGGCTCCCGGCGGCACAAAGTGCTGGGCGGCATTTTCCGCGGACACGCCGCCGGCGCTGCTGTGCCTGGGCGCCGAACTCGAAATTGCCGGCCCCGAAGGAATGCGCCGCACGGCTTTGAAGGATTTCTATACGAACATCGGCGATGCGCGGATGAGGCTGGGGAAGAACGAACTGCTGACGCGAGTGTTTCTGCCTGCCTCATCGGCGGGCTACCGCGGCGCGTACCGCAAGCTGCGCGTGCGAGGCTCGATCGATTATCCACTGGCGGGAGTTGCGGCCGCGTGGAAACGGTCGAATGGCCATATTGAAGATGCGCGGGTGGCCATAACGGCGGTGAATCCCGCGCCGCTTCTGGTGCCGGGGGCAGGGAAGTTGCTTGGCGGCGCGGTGCTGGATGAAGAAGTGGTGGCTGCCGCCGGTGAACTTGCCGCCAAAGCAGCGAAGCCACTGACTACCTCGGCGCTCACCCCCGAATATCGCCGCGAGATGATTCACATCCTCACCAAGCGAGCGCTGCTGGAATTGAATTCGCCGGCCAAATCCTAAAGCAGAATACTTTCCAAGAAAATCTGATTCGATCGCGCGATTCAGCGATTCAAGTCGCAGGAAAGCGCCTTTTTTCTTTGAGCGTGTGCCGATACGCCCAACAGGCAGATTAGCAAGATCCAAGAGACCTTCCGCACTCGCGAGTTCCTTGAAAAGATTGATAGATGTAATTACCTAACTTGGCTGGCGCTGTCAAAGAATTGAGCCGACTGAATTTAGGGGAGCAGGGAGAAGAAGAGAAAAGTTTCCATGTGTGCGGCAGGGACCTCTGCGCTGCCTCTCCAGCGGTTTGCTGCCTTCTATGTGACCTGATCTTTGCCTGTCCCGCGGTACTATTGCCTTAGTTCTAGTACCCTCGCCATAATTGAAACACTGAAAAGAATTATTTCCGGCCATAGGAGAGTTCTGGTTCAACAGTTACGATGAGCCTTGCCTCGAAGAACACGATCGAAATTCCGGCGCCAGGCGCAGAGCTTGATGTCTCCGCCGGTGGTTCCGCGCCGCAAGCGAGTACCCCGGTCTGTTGGGAAATCCCCGTGCGAATCTACGGCCCACGCGGGTCCGCGAACGTTTCCGGCAAGACCGAACAGACGGAACCGTTCCTCGAAGAGACCCACACCCTGATCCTTTTTCCGCAAGGTGGAGTGGTTCGTCTGTCCGCGCATGTCGCCGCCGGGCAAGCGCTGCTGCTGACCAATGAGCACACGAATCATGAAGTGCTCTGCCGGGTGACGAGCGTTCGCGCCGCTGCGAACGCGCAGGCGTACGTCGAATTCGAATTTACAAAGCCGCAAGATAGTTTTTGGGGTGTCCACTGTCCATCGGACTCGCCGGCTCCTGAGAGCGCTCCCGTTTCTGCGGCTGCTCCAGTTGTTTCCAGTGCTCCGGTGGCCGCTACGACTGCACCCGCTGCCACTACGGCCAGCGCTAAGCGAGTCGAAGCAATGCCAAGGGAGCCCTCTCACGAAGAGAGGAATTCAGGCCGGACGAGTCAGGAATTGCCAGCGGCTACGGGATCGTCCGCCGTAGTTCCTGTTCCGCCTGCGGTTTCCGCGCAAATTACTTCGTCGCCGAGCGCGCCAGCAGCGCCGCAGTCCTCGCGTGATGTTTGGAACGAGAGCTTCCCATCGAAAGCGTTGCGATTGGACCCCGTCCCCGCAGCGCCTCCCGATCCGACGCCAAAGAAAAGACCGAGCGAGGCACCTGGAATACGCAGAGTGGCAAAGCCGGCGGGCAATTTCATCACGCCGAGCGCGATTGGAGCGATTAGTGCCGCTGCGGACAGCGTGATCGCCGCGGAAATGCCTGTCGAGGCGCCGAACGCGGCAGGCGGACCACTTCCGCTGGCCCGGCCGCCTTTGGGCGGTGTGGCAAAGGAGAGAGTGCCGAAGGAAAAGGAGCCTCAGCCGATCGCGCCTCAGGCAACGAAAGATCCCGTGAATTCGCTCTTCAGCTCGCCCACGGGCGCCGAATTCCACGGCGCTGCCCCGCAAATCACCGGGACTTCATCGCCGCGGGCAATCGGCGATTCGCTTGGGGACCTCGGAGATTGGAAAACGCCGCCGCAGATTCCGCCATCGTCTGGACGCTCCTCACCTCAGCGAGATTTTGGGAGCCGCTTGGGGAATCGCACCGATCACCATGCGGTCGTAACGCAAGTGGAAGAGGAGCGCGATCCGAAGCGATTTTGGATTTTCGGCGGGACGGGAGTGGGTGTTCTGATCGTCCTATCCATACTGATGTTTTCCCACAGTCCTGCGAAAACCGCCGCCAGCACGCCAGCGACGGAGGACTCGATAGCGCCAGAGCCCCCGAAACCGCCGTCTCCGTGGGATGCAAAGTCTTTCGTGTCCACTTCCCGAGCAAGTCTTGCGCCGCCGCCGTCGAAGAAATCCGCGGAGAGCGACTCCGACATTTTCTTGGACGACCCACCTTCGCAGTCGAAAGCTTCCTCCACTGTGGCGAGTCCGGAAGCTTCGGCGCGTCCGAAACAGAATAAACAGTTCATTCCGAGTGAGAGATCAGCGCCTGTTCAGCCTGTAGCGGCACCGAGGCAAGATTCTGCCGGCTCGCTGCCGGAAAGCACAATGAGAAAACTGGCGTCACAACCGGCAGTGCCTGAAAAGAGTGCAGAACAAAATAAAGTGACGCAGGCAGCCGCGGCTCCGCCTGATGTTCGGGCAAATCCGGCCAGTTCACCACAGAATGGCCTGAGCGGAATCTCGCCCGCTCCGGCAGCCGAAGCGCCAGCGTCGCCACAAGAAGCTGCTCCGCAAGGGCCTCTTCGCGTTGGTGGAAAAATAAAGGCGCCGCAACTTCTCCATTCGGTCCCGCCACAATATCCAAACATGGCGAGGCAAGCCCATGTGGAAGGCGATGTAGTGGTGGACATGGTAATCGACGCGTCCGGCAAGGTGACCACCATGAAGGTAGTATCCGGTCCGCTCCTGCTGCGCGACGCAGCTACCACGGCGCTCCGCCAGTGGCAGTATCAGCCCACACTCCTCAATGAACAACCCGTGCCCGTGGAGATGGAAGTTCTGATCAAATTCAAGATGTAGGATTCCTTCGGCCGCTTCGTTTCGTCAGTCCTGGGTATGCTCTTCAGCAGAATCGGACTTACATCAAACCAGAGGGATAAGGTATTGTGGCGTCTTCCAGGAGGGTTGGTGTGTCCGCTCCGCACGCTGAATATTCCCGGCGCCTAGAGGCTCACCTCAAGGAAGCTGCCCGAAAAGAACGGCCGCATATCTGGGTTGGAAATTTCAAACTGGTTACCATTCTTGTGGGCTTGTCGCTGGCGTGGCTCTCCTTCAAGGATCACCTGTTCGCTTCGTCCTGGCTGTGGATTCCCGTTTTGCTTTATGTTGGTCTGGGTGTTCTGCACGAGCAGATTCTGCGGGCGCAAAGTAACGCGCAGAGGGCGGCGGCATATTACCGGAAGGGAATCGGCCGCATGGAAGATCGCTGGGTAGGCACCGGAGCGGCCGGCGATCGATTTCGCAACGACGATCATGTTTACTCGGGCGATCTGGACCTGTTCGGGCGAGGCGGCCTGTTCGAACTGCTTTCGGCGGCGCGCACTCCGATGGGAGAAAATCGTCTGGCTGCGTGGCTGCTTTCTCCGTCAGCGACCGAGGAAATCCTGGAGCGGCACAGTTCCGTGATTGCGCTGCGAGAAAAACTCGATTTGCGCGAGCATTTGGCCTTAATCGGAGAGGACCTGCGGGCGACTCTGAATCCCGAAACTTTGATCAGTTGGGCGGAAAGCGAACCGGCGATGCGAATGACTGCATTTCGCGGCGTCGGTGCGCTGCTGGCGCTTTGCGCTGTTGCCGCGCTGTTCTATTTGCTAGCTACCGCGATCCTCTGGCCGCTCCTCATTGTCCTGGTGCTGGAGATGATCTTGCTGCGGTGGCTGCAGCCGCGAGCATTGGAAGTCTTGCAGGGCGTGGATTGCAACGCCGATGGGCTGATTCTTTTTTCGAAGATCCTGGAACGACTGGAACAGGAAGAATTCGCTTCGCCCCAATTGCAGCAATTCGCCGAGATGCTCAAGTCTGGGACTCAGTCTGCCTCTCGCTCGATTCGTAAACTGGCGCGCATCGTTTACTGGAGTGATGCGAGGTCTTCTCTTCTGGGCAGTCTTTTGAATTTGCCGCTGCTCTACACTGTACAACTCGGCTTTGCCGCGGATGCCTGGAGACGGTGGTGGGGCAGCCAGATGCGCCAATGGGTGAATACGACGGCGGAGCTGGAAGCGCTGCTTTCGCTGGCCACCTATTCATATGAGCATCCCGCTGATCCCTTCCCGGAGTTCGTAGTGAATAGCGAACCCGGTACGCTGTTCGATGGCGATGAGCTGGGCCATCCATTGATTCCATCGGCGCATTGCGTGCGGAACTCAGCGCGACTCAATCGGGGAAAGCCATTGATCCTGGTGAGCGGCTCGAACATGTCGGGCAAGAGCACGTTCTTGCGAACGGTGGGAGTGAATACGGTGCTCGCGATGGCGGGCGCGCCCATTCGAGGAAAGTCCCTGCGCTTGACGCCGCTGACGCTGGGGACGCGGATTCGAACTTCGGATTCACTGCAGGAAGGACGCTCGAATTTCTACGCGGAAATTCTGCGCATCCGGGCTGTCTTCGAGCTGCCCACCGAGAAATTCAAACTTCTATTCTTGTTCGATGAGCTGCTGGAAGGCACCAATTCGAAGGATCGCCGGATTGGCGCCGAGGGTTTGATCCGAGCTTTGCTGATACGAGGGGCGATCGGGATCGTAACGACGCACGATCTGGCCCTGACGGAAATGACGGATTCGCTGAACAAGCCGGCGTGGAATGCACATTTTCAGGACTACGTGGAAGAAGGAAAAATGCGGTTCGATTACAAATTGCGCGAGGGCGTGGTGGCGAAGAGTAATGCGCTGGAATTGATGAGGCTGGTCGGCTTGAAGGTGTGAATTCCCGCTGCCGCGAGAGCAGGCGGCAAGCTTTAGAATTCAAGGATGCGACCGCGCCCGGTGCCAGGGTGCGGCGTTTTGCCGGGCTCTGCCACACTGTTTGCGTATTTACTGGATGCGACAGTGGGCCATGCCGCGCTTTTCGAGATACTGCTGGTGGTATTCCTCGGCGCGGTAGAATTCGGATGCCGGGGTGATCTCCGTGGCGATGGGCCTCTTGAATTTGCCGGACTTCTGCAATTTTTCCTTGGAAGCTTTTGCGGCTGTTTCCTGTTCGGGAGACAGGAAGAAAATCGCGGAGCGGTA
>JBGQGW010000081.1:0-13995 GCA_041497605.1 Terriglobia bacterium
GGACGCATCACCTGCACGGTCAGCTTGCGGTACTTGCCCGGTGCGCCGAGAGAAAGGGCAAAAATGGGGTCGTGCTCTCCGGTCACTTCGCGGACCAGAACCTCGATGGGCAACGGCTTCCGCGATGCCAGCAGGACTTGATTCTTCGCCCAACCGGTCCAACCCGCTTCCATAACCGTAACGGCCAGATTCTTCAGAATTCGAGCCACCGGCGCATACGGTGTGTAGATCCGAAATCCCTCTCGCGTCCGTCGGGCGTCGCCCAAAGGCAGCAGCCAACGCGGCTCACTCCGGGAAGGAAGCACTGCAAACTTGTGCGTGCGCGTGTAGCCCTGATCTGCCAGTTCTCGCGTCGTGCTATTCCCGGAATCTGCGGAAATCACGGTAGGTGCCCTGAAAGTGTCCTTCTCGGATGCGCAGATTCCGCCGTGTACAGCGGGGCCGTCGGGATGACCGGTCAACTGAGCAAAAGCTTGTAGAAGGACCTCGTTCACAGAGAGCCTCCAGAGATTTGAGATGGGCGAGTGGCGAGGGAATCCGCGCGCCGGGACTCGAGCCGCCGGCCTAGGTGCTCCGTCACGACTCGGCAGGCCGATGCCAATGCCTGTTCGATTCCGTGTTGAGTCTCGATGATGTGCGCGTTGTTCAACGTCTTGGTGAGACCTCGGTAAGCCACGCGCTGGCGCTGCAGTTCGGCAAGTGTTAGCTGGCGCTTCCGGGATAGAATCACATTTTCCGGGGCGTCGAGAATGAGCACAACTTGTTCGCGTCCGGGGATGAAGCGCAGCAACACTCCTAGGAGCCACTTCGGGCCGGAGTACCGATACCGCACTTGGTCGACCAACAGGTCGTAGTAGTATCGGTCGAAAATTACGAATTCAGATCGTGTCAGTTGAGGCCGAATGCGCACCGCATGGCCCACCCAAAAGTCCAGGCAGAATCCAAGCAAATACAAAGTAGAAACGAATGCACTGCGCGGCGGGTCATCGTGCGGATTTTCCGCTGACTTGTCCCCATCCCGGATTGGGACAACAACGCCGGGGCGCCAATGCGAAACGTGCTCGCCGCAAAAAATGGGAGCAAGGGAAGACATCATCCCGTTGACCAAGGTGCTTTTTCCCACCCCGTCCGGGCCCAGCAGCACCAAGGAAAGCCCTGTCGGCTGCTTCCATCGTTGAATTCGCCGTCGAGCATCGCCCCAGAAAAAGCGCAGGGCCTGCGAGGGCTTTTGCAGCGATAGTCTCCAGGTAAAAGACGGCTTGAGCCGCTTTAGCAGTTTTTCCAGGCGTCCTTCTCGGCACGCTTCTACGACCTGCTCTGCGATCCTCTTACCGAAGAGTTCGGCGGCAATTGCCTCGGCCCCTGTTCGTCCGAGTTTTTCGGCGAGCATTCGAATTCGCCGTTCATCTCGTGCGCTGATCGATCCCTTCGCAACGCTTTTCATGAGAGTGCAGGTGAAGGCCACTGCCAGATCAGCGATCCACAAGTTTCTTACTTTTTGCCGGTTCTTTGGCGGCTCGAAGACAATTTCAACTCGGGCCGTCTTCAGCGTGAGATTTTCGAACCAGGCGAAGATAAGCGCAGAAGCTCGAACGCTGTAATTCAATTCTTGCACGAGCCGGTAGCCATCCTCGCCCAGGCGATCAATTGCGGAAAACAGCTTGGCGCGGTCGTCCGGATGAACGGCGAGATCGAGCTCAAACGCTTCCTCCGATAGTTCCGTGAGTTCTTCCCATCGTTGCATCGCGCAGTAGCGAACCCTCTCTTGCTCAAGCGCAATAAATAGAGAGCGCACGAAGTGTGCTAGGTTTTGACGGGGCATCGGCGCGCCGCCCGAGGCAATTCGAGAAGTCTCCGGATTCCGGTTTGGCATACTTAAGTTTCCGGCAGCGATGTTGAGGTTCATGAATTCGTTCATGCGGGGTTTCGTCTTGGTGATCTAGGATTGCAGGCCGATCCAACGGGAGTGCCGGTTTTGGAACCGCTGGGCAAGATGCTCTATGAACAATTGCGAAGCTTCTTGCACGGTTTGATCCATTTTCGAGTTGATTCCGACAAAGCGAACGCTGCGATAAGGCAGGAGGAATTCCCGGGAAGTCCCGGCAGCCGAGGACATATTTTTCTCTGCCGCTGCACTCGCTTCGGAAAGCATCGTCTCGTCTTTTGAGTCGAGGAAAAGAAGCAGGTCTGGCTTGGGGGCGAACCGGCTGAGCAAACGCGCCATCCAAACGGGGCCCTTGAGCTTGCCGGAATTGCCGTCGACGAGGCCGTCATGGAAGTAGCGGTCCAGCACTACCAGGTGAGTCCGGACGACTAACGGCCGAATGCGGAATGCGTATCTTGCCCAGTAGCTGCAGAACCAAACCAGGAGGCCAATGCTGGACCTCAAAGTTCCTTTGGAATGCCCGTACACGAAATGTTCCGCCGTTGCAGGATTCTTGCTCTCGGGAATCGCGGGACGCCGGCGCCATTTGACGTTCTGAACGCCAAACGCCGGAGTAAGTACTTCAACCACTCGCTGGTAAACATTGCTCTCTCGCAGCGCACTCGTTCCGAGCAGCGCCAGGGTTAGACCGGTCGGCTGGAACCAGCGTCGAGCGAGCCTGAGATCGTTTGCCAGCACATACCGAATCAAGTTGAAAGGGTTGCGGATATAACGCTTCAGGAGAAAACTTTTCCGCAGCGGTCGCAGCACCGGACCCAGATTCGCGCTCTCACATGCCCCGAGTACCTCATCGCTGTTCTTCTCGCCGAAAAGCTCGGTGATAATTGCCTTCGCTCGCTGCCGCCCCACTCTCTCGACAAGCAATTTGTAGCGTTGTTCCCGGGACTCTTTGAAAGATCCTTTCAGCATCTTCTTCACCAGCAGGTAGGCCAGCTCGACCCCGGGATCGGACACCCACATATTCCCTTGTTGCTGGCGCCCGGCGAGAAGCTCCTCCCCGGATTTCCAAATCAGGCCGCTTTGCCGGTGCTCGAACGCGATGTCCACCATCACCGTTCTCATCGAAAGGCCTTCGAACCAGGCGAACACAAACGCGTAGGCGTTCACTTCATGATTCAACAGATGAATCGGCGTGTAGCCGCGTTCTCGCAGCGCTCGCCAGACGAAGCGCAGCTTGCCGGCGTCCTTCGGGTGGACCACCAGGTCCACATCGTGGTCGGTGTGCAGCTCTTCGAGCAGGGCATCCCAGCGCTGCAGGACGCAGTAGCGAACACCCTCCCGCCCAAGAGCACGGAACAGACTGCTTAGGAAATCGAGCTCCCCGCGTTGGTCCGACAGACCAGATACAGCGGAGCGAGTTACACCCGTCCTTCCGTTCCCGTTCTTGGCTGCGAGCTCGAAAGATTCCAGGTTTTCTCTCACAATTTTTGATCCCAGATGCGTGACATTGATTCGTGACTTTGATGCGTGACATCTTCACCAGCGCGCTTCGCTGATTGCTTCTCCGCGGAAAGTTCAGGCTGCTCCCAAGCCTTTCAGCACGGCGGGAATGGTCCGGATTAGAATTTGCAAATCGAGCCACAAGGAGCGGTGATCGATGTATTGCATGTCGAGCGCCATCCACTCTTCGAAGGGGATGCTGCTCCTTCCATTCACCTGCCAAAGGCAGGTTAGCCCCGGACGAACGCAGAAACGGCGGCGCTGCCAGTCCTGCCGGAAGCCGAGATAGTCTCGCACCGGAAGCGGCCGCGGCCCCACCAGACTCATTTCGCCCTTCAGAACGTTGAAGAGTTGAGGAAGTTCGTCGATGCTGGCTTTCCGCAGGTATTTTCCCAGCCGCGTGACTCGTGGATCGTTCTTGATTTTGAAGACCGGCCCGCTGACTTCGTTCAAGTGGTCGATCTCGGCGAGTTTTTCTTCGGCGTCCATTACCATGGTTCGGAATTTGTAGACCGAGAAAATTCTCTTGTTGTATCCCAGCCTTTTCTGGGTGAAGAAAACAGGGCCCGGCGATGTCACCTTGATCAAAATCGCGAGAACGGCGAAGAGCGGCGCGAGCACGATCAGTCCAATCAATGAGAATGTGAAATCGAATACACGCTTGACGAACAGGGACAAATATTCGGGAGCCCGCGGATAGATCATGATGAAGGAATTACCTGCTAGTTCCTCGGTCCGCGTATGCGCCAGTTTTGGACTGACGATGCTCGAAATGAATCGAATGACCAGTCCCTGCTCTTCGCAGATCGCCCCGATCTCCGAGGCGTGGGCGTAATGAGACTGCATGGGCAGCGCGATGACCACTTCATCCACCACGTTCTCTCGCAGAAACTCGCGGAAATTCCTCAGCGTGCAGGCCAGCAGGTATCCTGCTTTTTCCACTTCCGCTACCCCGGTCCAGTCCTCGTCGGCGAATCCGATGATCCGGTAGCCCAGCCCGGGATTTGCTTCAATGTCGCGCGCAAACTCGATGGCTCGCGGATTTGTCCCGGCGATCAGAATGTGCCGGAGATTGCGACCCCTCATCCGAATGCGCTCCAGCGCCACTCGCACAATCTTGCGGATCACAACCACTGTCACAGTGTCGACGGCCCAAAAGGTGGCGAGGAAGGGCAGCGTCAGCGAAGGAATGTGGAAGATTCGACTGGCGAGATAAAGGATGGCGACGCCTATCGTCGTCGCTTCCAGCACTTCGAAAACTTCCTCCCACTTCCGGGAAAGCCTCTTGGAATCGTATAGCCCAAAAGATGCGAACAACAGGTGCCAAAGGATCAGAAACAGGGAAAACAGTGTGAACTCTCGGATGCTGATCCGCATCGAGAGAATCGCCTCCAACGATATCCCGTCGGTCGGCTCCATTCCGGGCACCAGGGCCAGGATGAAAGATGCAGCCGCGATGGCGACCTCGAACAGCTTGTACAAGTTCGGAAGTAATTGACGACGTGCGGTACCCACGGCAGTCCTCAGTTGTACTTTTTTTGTTTGTAAGGAAAATCTTTATCGGGGGAAGTAGAGAGAAACGCTGCTAGCGTTTGAATATCGCTTTGCGCCAATTGGTTCGTAGCTCGGCGAATTTCTGAGCCGCGGTCCAGGGCCGTTCGTTGAACACGACCCCCAGCACGCGGGCACTGGCTGCCTGCAAATCCTGTTTTGCCTTCTGCGCCATTTTCGAACTCGTGCTATTCGGCTCCATGACGAGGATAACGCCGTCCGTCTGGGCTGCGAGAAAGCTGAAATCCTGCTCGGCGGCCATTGGCGCTGCATCGATCAGCACATAATCGAATTCCGTGCGCAGATCGGCGAGAAGCGGCCGCAGGCGATCCGATCTGACTAGAGACTGGAGGCTGAGGTTCGCTCCGGCTGATCCGGCGGGCAGCAACCAGAGGTTTCCAGTGCCGATCCGTTGGATGAAATTTTGCGCAGGCTTGGATTCACGGAGAGCGTCGCAAAGTCCTCTCGATCCATCTACTTTGTAATATGCGTGCAGCGAAGGATGGGGCAAGTTCGCATCCACAACGCAAACGGAGCCCTTCACTTGGCTGGACAGGTGCTCGGCCGAACGCGCGCAGATCCAGCCGTATTCGCTTTCATCAGCGACCCCGCAGAACACGACCATTTGCGGCGCTCCCTGCCGGTTCGCCAGGAACAGCCGTTGAATTAGTTTAAAGGTTTCTTCTCGCGAGTAGCGGCTCGGTGGGGTCTGTGGGTGTTCTAGAGCGAAAGGTTTCGCGGTTACCGCAGTCTCGAGCAAATCTTGGCCGCGATTGGCCTGCCGCAAAACTTCATGCATCTTGCTGTTCGAAGCGGCGGCCGAAAATGCGCGGTCGAGCAATCCCTTCTCTCTCTGCGCTTGTCGTAGGAGTTCGAAATTTTTGCTCATCGCAGATACTCAGCGCGGGCCGGGCTGGTCGGCAGCCGGGGCATTGGCTTCGTTGGTCTCGCGCGCCGCGTGCGGAAGTTGGATTCTTTGCCCGACCACGATTAGATTCGGATCCTTGATTGCCGGATTGAGCGCTTGAATCTCCGCCAACGCCTTCTCATCATAAGTTCCGATGTGACTCTTCATGAGTCCCGAAAGAGTTTCAGCCGGCTTGACGACGACGGTAACTGGCGCCTTCTCGGCTGGTTTGGAATTCGTGGCTTCGGTCGTTACTGCCAGCTCCTGCGGCAACGTCACCGGCTCGGTGGCAGGCGTCGCGCGAACAGGAGTGAGATGCCGGTTTGGCCAGAGGAAGGCAAGGGCCAGCAACACCACTAAGCCGTAGGAAAAAGCGCCCTTGCGAAAAATCCGGCGCCACACCTGCCCGCTCTTTTGAAAGATGGAGACCGAGGAACTCGGCGTGGCTGGTTGCACTCTTCCCGCATGAACAACCTCCTCTTGCGGCAGGGAAGCGGGAAATTCCTTTTCGGCAGAACCACTTGCTGGATTCGATTTTTGCCCCGTACTGTGGTTGGCGCTCTCTTTTCCATGCCCTCGCAGGGCCATCTGCCATGGGGCTGCAGTGCTTGCCGGTTCGTTAGGGAAGGTGACCCGCGCGACCTCGCTCTCCTTCTTCTGTGCTTCCGGGCGAGATGACGCTCGCTTGTGCGAATTAGGCCGGGATTCTTTCGCGTCCTGAGTAGCTGCCTCTATCTCGCCGGAATCCGTGGAGGTCTTGCTCTTCGCTTCCTTGCCTGCCGGCTCCATTTTCGAATCGGATTCCAGAGCCGCGATCGCTAAATGACGTTCTTCTTGGGGAACAATTTCCATTTCTTCGAGGCAAACATTTTCGACGGACTGTGGGATCTCTGCTTTGCCGATTGCCGGTCGTGCAGTCTCGAGGCGCGCTTTGGTGTGCTTCTCGCTCGCGCGGGGATTCGTTTGGCCGGGGAGTGGATCTGCCGAAGGAATTTCGGCGGGAGGAGATGCGCGGAGCTCGCGCACAGCCCGGGCCGCTGCCTGAACTTCGCGGTCAACTAGGTCGGCCTTCCAATTCACCTCGGCGGCTGGAGAAGGAATGGGAGTCACATAGCGAGCTGCGTCCCGCAACGATCCGAGCAGGTCGAGGCTCAAGTCTGACAGGATTTCTCGAACGGTTGCAGCGTCGATCCTTTTTTGTCCTTTGGCAAAGCCCAGTGACAACGCATTGAAGCACAGATTGTTGATGTTTCTCGGGATGCCCCCGCTCTGCACGGCGATCAGGGCCAGCGCGTCATACGTGAACAGCGGGTCGCCGTTGTGCCCGGCCACAGCCAGCCGGTGGTCGATGTACATCACTGTTTCCGCCGGCGTGAACGGTTCCAGGCGGCTGACGATCGAAATGCGCTGGCGGAGTTGAGCCAGGCCGGGACGAGACAGTTTGTCCGCCAGTTGTGGCTGGCCGGCCAGCACGATCTGCATCAGTTTCGCCTGCGGTGTTTCGAAATCGGAAAGCAAACGCACTGTCTCAAGAACGGAATCTTCCAGATTCTGCGCCTCGTCGATTACCAGGATAAAGCGTTTGCCGGCGCGGGCATCGTTAATCAGCACTTCGTTCAATTTCTCATGCATGCGGGCCAGGTTCTGATCGCCCGCGTCGATGCCCAGGTCGGAAAGCAAATAGCGGAAAAGCTCTCTGGAGTCACACTGCGTTTGGAACAGGAACGCCGTGTGCGCCGTGCTCCGCAATCGTTCCAAAAGGTGAAAGAGCAGAGTCGTCTTTCCCATTCCAGGCGGAGCGATCAAAGTCAGAAATCCCCGCGAGGTTTCGAGGCCGTAATAGAGCGAGGCCAGAGCTTCCCGGTGCGTCGAACTGATATACAGGAAACGCGGATCGGGCGTCACGCCGAACGGTTGTTCACGAAGACCGTAGAATTCCAGAAACATCGATTCTCCTTACTGGCCTTGTCCCGAGACCGAAGCGAGCAGCGGCACGTCCAAAAACTCTTTCACTTCATCGGAGGTGCCGAGCGCGGGGTCCAAATACTCGGCTGCGATCACGGATCCTGCGCTGATTAGCAGTGCCAGCAGGAACCCGAGAACGACCACCAGCGACCTGGGCCGCACCGGTTGCATGGGAACCATGGCCGGCTCAGCCACTGCTACATTGACGATTTGGCTCCGATCCAATGCTTCTGAAATCCGCGCTTCTTCCTGCTTGTGCGAGTAAAGCAGGTAATTGGCTTCCGCTGCTTTCACGTCCCGTTGAAGCGATTGGTCCACCACTTCCTTCCCATCCAGGTCGCTGGCAGCCGCACGGTACGTTTGCACATTGCGCGTCAGCGCTTCCGCGCGTGCCTGGAGTGCGACCAGGTCCGTATGGGCTTTCGCAAGCTCGGATCCCACCCATTCGTAGGTTGGATTTTGGTCGGTGGTCTCCTCGCGAAGCTGCGCTTTCTCGGCGTTCTCAATGGCGGCCCGAGTCTGCGCGATCTGCGTGTCCACTTGCTGGACGAGCCGGTAGCTGGGGTCGAATTTCTGAAGCAATTCTGTGCGCTTTAGCTCCAGTGTCAGCAGCGTGGATTTCAATTGCCCCATCAATTGCGGGTTGTCCGAATTTCGCACTTGGGTCGTCAGGCGTTTCGGAACCGTGGAGGACTGCGACTCGAGTTGGGCGATGCGCTGCTGCGTTTCCGAAATCGAGGCTCTCGTTTGCTTGAGTTCCGCATCGAATTGCATTTGTTTCTGTAATGCGCCCTGCTTCTCTGCGCCCGGCTCGATCACTCCCGTTTTTTGGCTGTAGGCGAGCAACTTCTCCTGCGCGGCCGCCAATTGTTTCTCGTACTGCTTGGTCTGTTGCTCGAAAAAGGTGAATGCGCCGACGGGCCGGTGCACTGCTACGTGTTTTTCGAGGTAGAGATTGACGAGTGTCGTAAGCACTCGAGCGGACTGATCGGCCTTGCCGGAATCATAGGTCAGCGAGATCAGGTTGGTCTTCGGCAGTGGCTCGATGCGCAGGTTCTTTTCGAGTTGTCGCCCCGCCGCGGCAATTACTTCCGCTTCCGTGGCATACTTCCGCCGCCCGAAAAGGGAGCGCCAACTCTTCTGGCTGACACCGGTTTGAAGCCCGCATTCCACCACCACTTTTTCGATCAAATCACGGCTTCGGATTAGCTCCACTTCCGAGTTCAATTCCATGTCGGTGACGAGCGAAGGCATCTGTGACATGGAAGTATTTGCTTCGGCCGTGACGATCGGATCCTGCCGCTCATGCTTTACCAGCAGTTTCGTTTCCGCCTGATAGCGCAAGGGCATCACCAGGGCCGCGGCCACAGCTCCAAGGAACACTCCTAGAAAGGAAAGCGCCGCCAGGCGCCGGTGGCGAAGCGCTGCCCCCCGCCACTTCTTGGCCAGGTCGAAGACCATCTGGGGAGTGATGCGCGCGGATTGTTTCGGTTCTTCCATACAAGTTCTCCCTTGCTGGTGCGGTGGTGCTAAAAGGGCATGCTCATGCCCAACCCGGTCGACGGCAGAAACGACTTGATTTTCGAGATGCCGTTTTGGGGCACATAAATCATATCGCCCGGGTGCAGGTGAATGTCTTCGTTCAGATCGTTCTTCGCCAGCATTTTCTTCACGTCGAGCTCCTTCACTTCCACCCACCCTTCGGAGACTCGGCGGTAGATCACAACTTTCGAGTGTTTGGACTTTTCAGTGAAGCCACCGGCGATCTGCACTGCTTCGGTCACCGTTGTATCTCCGCGCAAATCGTACTTGCCGGGACGTGTCACTTGTCCTCCGACAATGAAATAAGGCTTTTCGAAATCCTTTAGCAGGATGTCGATCACCGGTTCGTGCAGAATCTTTGCGTAGGCAGCCTTGAGCAACTCGATAATTTCCGGCACCGACTTACCCTCGACGTAGAGGTCGCCGGCTCCGTGCAGGCTGATGTAGCCATCCGGTTGGACTGTGACCAGTTGATCGAACTCCGGAGTGACTGGAAATGAAATCTGCAGAATATCGCTGCTGCGCACCAGGTAGCGCGGATTGCGCTTCTGCAGCGCGGGCCGGTCCTTCGATTCCACCGGATCGGGAGCCGTTGGGTCTGTGGGTGTTTGGTCATCGGCTGGGCGAACTTCGGACTTGGTTTCCTTGGGCCTATCCTGGGCAGCGGACATGCCAATGCCGGCTCCCATCAGTAAAAAGGCCCCGAGAATTCGTAGAGTTTTATTTCGCATGATGACCCTTCCTCAATCTCCTCACCGCGCCCGCATTTGCTCTATCCTGCGGCGCGCTCACGTTCGAATTCTTCCGCCCTCTTCGGGGACATCGCCGGCACAAATATCCCTGTGCTGATGCGCTCAACACAGTGCGCGTCCACTTCCACGGCCACGGACTTTTCGAGCAAAGTCGCCGAGAGAACCAGGCGGCAAATATTTTTCTTGCGAAGGAGGATCCCTTCGATTCCGGCCAAAGGTCCGGTTCGCACTCGAACCCGGTCCCCGCAGTGCAGAAAAGGATGCGGCTCAACGCGGAGGGAACCATTCACGGCCCTTTGAATCGCTTCGATTTCCTCCGCCGGAATGGCGATAGGTTGGCCGGCAGTTCCGACGATCTGGTAGACTCCCGGCGCGGATAGGATCCTGTTTCGCTTCTCCAATCCTCCCCGCAGGAATACGTAGCAGGGAAATAACGGCAGCGAGAGATGTTTCTTGCGATCCTTCCACTGGTGAACCACGTCGTACAAGGGTAGAAATGTTTCGATGCCGTAATAGGAAAGAAAATCGGCGACGGACTTCTCATGCTGGTGCCGTGTGTACAGGGCATACCACTCGCTCGCTCCCGCTTGGCCCAGCATCCTATTTTGACCCGCCATTTGCATAAGGCTTCGCCCCTGTGACTTACAGGGATTCTTTCCCTGTTAGCCGCCGTCCCTCGCGCGCCAGATTCTGCTGCTCTCAGCGGAGGAAAAGGAACTCGAAATCTTCCCGGCCCATCTCACGCGAGCCGGACAAGCGGCCTACTCCTGGGAGCGAGGCCTCTTGCGATCTTTTGCTTTGCCTAATTCGTATTCCAAACTGTTGCCTGTGCTTGTGGAGCTTCCTTTTGGCGCGCTCCCCGTTTCCTCGGCCACTTCCTTGCAAGCTTCCTTCCCGCGTTTTAGCCGGTAATCCCAAATTCTGGCTGCGAGCACGATCGGGCTTCTCGTCTCGGCGGCGGATTCGCGGCGCACGATGTCCCCATGGCACACCACTTCGGCGCCCTGCTGCTTCGCTCTCTCTCCGGGCAGAGTAAAATTGAGCTCAATCCGCGTTTCTCTTTCCACAGCTTGCTCGCAGTGGAACAAAACTCCGTTGTAGCTGATGTTTTCGGTCTTCCCGTTCCGCCAGGCTGCCTCGCCGTGGACGCGATACATCAGGGGCACTCGAATGGGAAAGCGTGGAGCTCGCCTCAAGTCCCGGTTTCCATCTGCTTTTCGTGGTCGCGCCATCGCTCGCCGTTTCTCCGTTGGTAGACACAAACACCGCACCGCAATCCGTGTTGCAGATGGTGAGTCTCAATATAAATGTTCTGTAAATATCGACAATGGCTCGAAAGTGGCACCGGGCTAGCCAGGGGGTGCCATACCTGTATGGCACCGGCTAAAGACGGGGAATCATCCGCATTTGCTCACGAAGCGTTTTTCGACTGGCCTGTTCCGCCAATTGGGACACCACTCCTGAGGGGAAATCGAAGGGTCGGAGGAGGAAAATATTCTCCAGACTGTGGTACTACCGTTCCCATCATCCGTCAGTCAAATTTTGCGCATGGCCACTTTTGCAGGAGTTAGTTGAAAACCGCCCTTCTTTGAGGTCATTTGACTTCGCAAAATTCGGTACTCCTAGTCCTATGATTTGGCCTTGACCCGCTCGTTTCGTTCTGTGAAACTACCCTCAATCGCTGGCTGATCCGAAGCACTTTAGGTCAGCTTGCGGGGCCCACGTCCCCAGGCACGGTCCCATTCAAGAAGACTCTACGGGGCCGAACTTCGCGCAAGCGAGGGTTGTCGCGTTCACGAGCAAGCACACGCACCGTCGTGTTTGCTGCGTCATCGTGGCGTGTCTGGAACCCACTTGCCAAGTTCGCCCTTAATGCTTGGGGTGTTACCTTGGGTCTGGCTCCAGCTCCCAGATCAAATTCGGCTCTTTTGCGCAAGGGGATCGATCTCGAAAGCGCGGAACGCACACTTGCCGTCGCTCGAGTTTGGATATCGATTTGGGTGATGGTTGCGATCTATCTTGATCGCTCGCAACTCGATCAAGATTTCCGCCTCACACAGATCTGCGTCCTATCCTACGTTGCCTATAGCATTCTCGTACTGGTTTGGCTGCGCGCCCGCCAAAGCAAGTACGCGCCAAACCGCTCCTCATGGCTCCATATCGGCGATGTCCTCTGGATGGGCCTTCTTTGCTTGCTGACGCATAGCCCGGCGCCAGTGCCGCTCTTTCTACTTTTTGTCCTGGCTGCGTCCGCCCATCGTTGGGGTTTCAACGGCACTCTGAAAACGATTGCCGTCTGTGTCGCCTTTTTGTTGTTGTTTCTCTTGTTGGGCAGCTTTGACAGCAAGTTCGACCTGTGGCCGCCGCAGGCTCAGCCCGCCCCAATGCGCTTCGGGGCCGCCATTTTGTACATCTGCATGGCAGGCGGACTCCTGGGTTTTTTGGGTCGAAAAGAGCGGCAGCTTCGAATGGAAGCTTCGGCGCGTGCTGCGCAGAAAGAAAGATCGCGCATTGCTCGCGAAATTCACGACGGTGTGATCCAGGTGTTGTACTCTGCGGAGTGTCAGATTGATGTCATGCGCCGGCAGAATGTCACCCACCCCTCGCAAATTAACGAGGGCCTCACCCGGGTGCAAAAGCTCCTGCAGGAGAACATCGTGGCGGTTCGCGAACTCGTCCAACGGTATCGTCCGCCCGATCTCGGGCCTCAGGGGCTGGTCGCGTTTGTGGCGGAACTAGTGCAAAAGTTCCAGGACGAAACCGGCATTAAAACCCAGTTTATTTCTGATGTTGACCAAATCCCCTTCCCGCCGAGCATCCGGCACGAATTGGCACGCATCGTGCAAGAAGCTCTTGTGAACGTCCGAAAGCATAGTTCTGCCCACAACGTCCTGGTCCAGTTCGTCATGGAGAAGGGCAAGTGGAAGTTTGTGATCGACGACGACGGCTGTGGATTCGATTTTGCCGGTCGCCTCTCACACATGGAATTGGACGCGGCAGGGAAAGGCCCAGTAGTCATTAAAGAACGCGTCCACACCATCGGCGGGGAGCTATCGGTGGAATCCAATCCAGGGCACGGTTCGCGGCTGGAAATTGAGCTATCTAGAGAGGTCTATGGATAACGCAGCCAGTCCGATTCGAGTGATTATCGCGGATGATCATCCCGTATTTCGCTTCGGCTTGCGGATGGTCCTCGAATCTGAGCCCGGATTCACTGTGGTCGGAGAGGCGAGCGACGGCAAGGAAGCCGTTAAGCTGACGCGCGAGATGAATCCAGACATCCTTCTTCTGGATCTCTCCATGCCCCGGCATCCGGGGATGGAAGCCTTGCGTGAGATCTCAGGCATGTCGCTCCAGGTTCGCACATTGATCCTGACAGCAACTGTGGAGAAAATTCAAATCCTCGAGGCCCTGCAACACGGCGCGCGCGGCATCATTCTAAAGGAATCGGCAACCCAGCTTCTGCGCAAGAGCATTCAAAGCGTGATGGCGGGCGAGTATTGGATCGGCCGGGATAGCGTCCCTGAGCTCGTGCGCAAGATCCAGGAACAAGCGGCTTCCTCCAACGGAAATGACCCGAGTAAAAGGTGGAAACTCACTCCGCGCGAGCTACAAATCGTTTCCGCGATCGTCGCCGGCTACACCAACAAGGATATCGCCCAGAAATTTTCTCTCAGTGAACAGACCGTCAAACATCACCTGACCAATATCTTCGACAAACTCGGCGTCTCCAACCGCCTTGAGCTCGCGCTCTTTTCCGTCAATCACCGCCTCGTGGATTGCGGATAACCGGCACTCTTCCATCTTCACAACTTGCGGTTGCGGGGAGCTTTGTGATTTCCGGCGCCGTCTATACAATTGCGATTGGCTCTTGAGGAGGATCGATGCGCGCA
>JBGQGW010000082.1:0-13968 GCA_041497605.1 Terriglobia bacterium
CAATTTGATCGGGCAAACCCTTATCGTTTCTTTCGACCGGGCTTCGGTATCTGGATCCGCCCGGCCGGCGCGCGCTTCTTCTGGCCCGGCTTTGTTTTTTTGTTCTTCTCGAGACGTAGCTTCCATGCCGTGTGTAAGGCGCCGGCCAACACATCCTCATGTGTTGAGGCCAGGCGGATATGCGTCATCCCCATCCGTCCCCAACCGCCCTTGATGGGAAGGAAAACCTCCGGCAATTCCTCGACGAAAGCCGCCTGCTGCTCCAGCGTGAGCATCAGGTTCCCATAGCCCTGGTGCGCCGAGGCGAGCGTCGCAAAAATTCTGCCGCCCACGCGGAAGTCGGGCTGGCCCATGTGCGAACTCTCTTCGGCGCCTTCCAGGCTAAGGGCAATCCGCCGGAAATCGTCTGCATTCATCGACGCCTCGCTCCTGTTTGGTATCCGGTGCTACACGCCGCGCTTTAATCTCTGGGTGAAGCACCCAAGGGGATGCCGCGCTTTAGCTCGATGCGACCGGGCAAGGGAAGTTTAGCCAGTTCGCGATTGACGAGGGTGACTTCTCCTACCTGGATCGTGCAAGTCCACTCAACCTCGCCCAGTTGTAGGGACATGATTTGCCCTTTCCTCAGACCAAGCTCGAGGCCTTCGATTTTTGTCGTGAGCGTGACATCGAATGTAATCTTCTGGATCTTTTTAGAGCCCAGCAATATTTCAAGGTAGGGATGCAGGGTCGAGTCGATGGAATGCTCGGCCAGCCTGGATATCACCACGGCGTCTGGAGATTTGCGGCTTTGCTCGATATCATCCATCAACTTCTGATACTTTTCCCATGCGTGCGACCACATAGTAAGGAGGCTGGTATTCAGCGCAGCGGACAACACACCAGCTATTTCGGATTGTACGTGGCTCCAGGTAATGGGGAGCGGCAGGGCCGAAACCTGCTTCTGAAGAGTTCGGAAGTCTTCTGAATCCACTCCCGCGTGGATGCTCGGGTCGGGTATATCGCCCGCCGTCAAAGCAAGCAGATCCTTGAGCGTCAAGTCCTCAATAGTTTGGGTGTTGATAGCTGCCTCAGCGGCCATGCTGCATCCTCCACCCTGCGTGGCATTACGCTACAGGAAAGTGATTCGATCCTCAGATGGATCCGCACCCGGTTTCAAGGTCAGCGATACGTGGACGACCCCATGATTCGCGAGCGAAATCTGGTGGCTACCTAGGTCTGTGTGGCCGATCACTTCAAGGTTGGGTACTTGCGTGGCAGGTGTTTTTGATGGTTGGCGAAGACGCCAAACGATTACAGCGCCAGCAGCTAGCAGCCCTAAAAGCGCTGCGGCCTCAAGAAGCTTTAGAAGAAATCCATCTGCTTGCACGACTATTGGGACGCTGCCTGTGATTGGGTTCGTGTCCGTTCCCTTCACCCAAGCCGTTACCTGCACTGTGTAGGTGCCAGCGGCTGAGTACGTGTGACTGGCGAGCCCGCTGGCTTGGGCTTTTTCAGGAGTTGAACGGTCACCCCAGTCGAATTCGTAGAGCGCTTCGAATTTAGGATTCAACGAAGCTTCCACGGCTACGAGCTTTCCTGCCTTCGGTTCCTGAGTGAGCAGGGTCACTGTCAATTGCCGGATCACTGGGGGAGGGACGACAAGGGCATCAACTATGAATTGAATGGGGTTGCCGGTTACGGTTTCATCTCCGCGGCCAAGCGAAGCGCTAACGTAGGGGTGGTAGGTGCCAGGATGCTCGTAGGTATGCGGGACCTGGTTAGTTTCAGATACTTTGTCACTGCCGTCGTCAAAATAAAAGTGATATTGCGCAGGGCCAACGCTCGGATCAATCGCCGCGATGAAGGCTACGCTCTCGCCGACTCGCGATTGAGCTGGATTCGTGGTCAGCGTGGGCAGAGGAAGTGCCCGCGGAGGCTCGGCCAGACTGACATTGATGGTCACATCATTGCTGTGAAACTCAGTTAGTTTGTCATTGAAGAGCGCCTTGGCAGTAACTCGAACAGTGTAGCTGCCAGGGGCCTGATAAGGATGATTTGAGCCAGGCTGAGTGCTATCGGTGTATTGGAAGTCACCCCAGTCGAAGCGGTAGCTCGGCCGCTGGACGGCTTGGCTCCAAGTCAGCGTGAAATTCACGTTCTGGTTTATGACGGGAGTCTCGGTATCGGGGGTCAAAGTGAGTTGCGGGAAAGAAGTAGGCCGCTTCTGGATTTGTTTCGCAAAGTCAGCCAGCGTCTTCCGTTTTTGTGGGACATCTTGTGCCGCCGTCTTCGCAGCCTGCGGGACCGGGGTCTGGGAGGAAAGGGACACCGGCTGCGACAAGACTAGAGTCGCGGCAAGTAGGATAAAGATTAGTCGTAGGGCCCCTGGGCTCGTCATCGCTTTGCCCTCGGGTGTTGATGGGGCGAATCATATAACAGTTAGCTTCCAGATCGCACAACAAATCCTGCAGGACTCTACCTACTGCGGAGAGAAGGAGAAAATTCGCGCACAGAAGGCTCTCCGCCCATCAACCAGACTGTCATCGGAAGTGAGGTAAGACCGGCGTGAATACTTGTTATCCGCGGCGGAGGACTTCTTGGAGGATGCGCTTGAACTCGGGGTCGTCGTGGATGCAGGCGAGGTCGCTATCCTGGGAGGCCCAATCGGGATTGCTGTAGCCGCAATCGACGGAGCGGCTGAACATCGTTAGAGCTTCCGCCTTCATGTCGAGGCAGCCGTAGGTGCAGGCGGCGTTGTAGAGGGTATCGGGATCGCCGGGGCGCATGGAAACGGCTTTTTCGAGTTCGGCGACCGCTTCGCGGCCTTTGCCCAGCGAGGCGTAATCGGCGGCGAGCAGAATCCGCGCGCGGACATCTTCAGGCACCATCTCGAGCTGCTGCTGGAGAACGACCATCTCTTTTTCGCGGAATTTCGTCGCAGTCGCGGTATCGCCCAGCGCCATCAGGGAATTCACAATCGGAATGTAGACGTTGTAATCATCGGCGGCGGCTTCAATGGCGCGATCGGCGATGGCCGCAACTTCCTTGTAGCGCGCGGAAGCGAATAAAGCGCGCGTGAGCACGTTATAAGCGCCTTCGCAATCCGGCTTGCTTTCGATGGCGCGCTTGGCCAGCGCGATCGCTTCGTCATATTTGCGCTGGGCATAAAAGATGCGGCCGCGGGCCGAATGGGCTTCCGGAAGCTGAGGATCGAGCGCAACCGCACGGTCGGCGGCCTGCAATCCCTTTTCGATCCAGCGCGGATCCTTGCCGTGCAGTTCGTAGCGCATGCCGCAGACTTGAGCGATGCCCGCATGCGCCAAGGCGAAATCGGGATCGAGCTTGATGGCCTGCTCGAACATCTGCATGGCGAATTCGAGATTCTCGCGCCGGGCGTAATTTCTTCCGCGCAGGAAATAGTCGTAAGCCTGGAGATTTTCGGTGGGCTTGAGAGCCATCACCTTTTCTTCCTGGGGAGAGAGGGTGATGCGAAGAGCCTGGGCGATGCTGCGCGCGATTTCTTCCTGCACTTCGAAAATGTCCTTGAGCTCGCGGTCGAGCCGCTCGGCCCAGAGGGTCAAATCGGTTTCGGTGTCGACGAGCTGGGCGGTGATGCGCAGGCGGTTTCCGGCGCGGCGCAAGCTGCCGGTGAGCGCATAGCCGGCGTTGAGTTCCTGGCCGATCTGCTTGGCGGTGACGGGCTTATCGCGGTAGGGAAGCACGGTGGCGCGCGGAAACACTTGCAGGCCCTTGATCTTAAGCAACTCGGTGACGATGTCTTCGGTCATGCCGTCGCGAAAATATTCGTCTTCTTTCGCGCCGCTGAGATTTTCGAAATAGAGGACGGCCAGCGATTTTACCGCGCGCGGAGCGGCAGCGGTGCGGGTGGAATCGGAATCGTGCCGGAGCCGCTTGAGGTCCGCGCTCATGGCGGCGGCGCTCTGGTATCGCGCGGCGGGGTTTTTCTCGAGCGCCTTGTTGATGATGGTGGAGAGTTCCACGGGCAACCGCGGATTGATGCGGGCCGGCGATAGCGGCACGCGATTCAGGATCGCTTCAAAAATCACGGCGGAAGTGGTTCCGGAAAACGCGTGGCGTCCCGTGGCCATTTCGTACAGCACGGCGCCAAACGAAAAAATATCCGTGCGGTGATCGAGCTCTTCGCCACGGGCTTGCTCGGGCGACATATAGGCGACGGTGCCGATGGCGCTGCCGGGGCTGGTGAGGGGATCGGGGCCGGCCGCCGCCGTGGCCATGGCGGAAACACCGACGGCTTCGCCCATGCGCTGCCGCGCGCTGGTGAGCTTGGCCAGGCCGAAATCGAGGATCTTGGCGCGGCCGCTGTGGGTGACAAAAATATTCGCGGGCTTGATGTCGCGATGAATGATCCGCTTGGAGTGCGCGGCGTCGAGGCCATCGGCAATCTGCGCGGCCAGATTGAGAATTTCGTCCTTCTCCATGGACTGGCCTTCGATCAGATGCTTCAGCGTGTGCCCCTCGAGCAGTTCCATGGCGATGAAGGGCTGGCCGGCGTGCTCGTCAACATCGTAGATGGTGCAGATATTGGGATGATTCAAAGCGGAAGCGGAACGCGCCTCGCGCTGGAAGCGCTCCAGGGCCTGAGCGTCCTTGGTCATGTCTTCCGGCAGGAATTTCAGCGCGACGTTGCGCTCGAGACGGGTGTCCTGAGCTTTGTAGACGACGCCCATTCCGCCGCCGCCAAGTTTTTCGAGCACGCGATAATGTGAGACGGTCTTGCCGATCATGTGAGGGAGGGCCTAGTCACGACCTGCGAATGTTATCGGAAGAGATGAATCAAGTCAACGCGACAGCGATGGGCAACAATTCAAATGCGCGGACGGCATTGATTGGGGAGGCAAATTGACGAGAATTACGGGTAAAATAATACCGACGAAACGGGACGGGGAAATTCGATGTCGCCCTTCAAAAAGAAAAAACGGAAGTTGGGAGTGAGCAAGGAAGCGAAGCGCCGCGCGCGAGACGTGGTGGGGTTGCCGCCGCCGGAGAGAGTGATTATCGAGAAGCGGTACAAGCCGCCGAAGCATAAGAAGAAACTGATTGAAGAGGAAATGTTGTGAAGAGGCTTGCGTTGCGCTGCTGAAGAGACACCTACAAAGGCAGGTGGTGGTGAATTGTAATTTGTCAGGGGATTCCTCGTCCCGATCGAAGGCATCGGGACGCAAAGGACGCGCGTTGCTCGGAATGACCGCAAGTGCCAGGGGCAGCCTCAGCTATCGATTCCTCGCTGCGCTCGGAATGACAAACTTTGGAGAGGTTCCGACGGAACCTAGTTTTTGGAACTTCAACCGGGCTTGTAATCGGGGACGATTTCGCCGGGGCGGAAGAGGGGGTGCTCCGGCTTTCCTGCGTAATGCGCCAACTCTTTGGACATTTTCTCCAGGATTTTCTTATCGAATCCCAGACCACTGGCAATCAGTTTTCCATCGGGAGCGATCAGGAAGATGCTGGGTACATTTGTGATTCCATACTGATTAGAGACGGGGTAGCCGTCGGCGTCGATCAGAGCGGGGAATTTGACGCCGAATTCCTTGCAGAAGTCCCTGGTGTCTCCTGAGTCGTCCTGCGAAACAGCCCACAGGGTGACCTTTTCACCGCCATACATTTCGTACATTCGCTGGAGGAAGGGGAACGTGAACTGGCACACGGGGCAACTGATTTTGAAAAATGCGGCGAGCACAGGGCCTTTTTTCAGAGCCGCGGCGAGAGAAAACGATTCGCCGTTCATGCCTGGAAGAGTGAAAACCGGGGCGGGCTTTCCGTGGCCCACACAACTCATCGGTTTGGCTCCAAAGAACTGGCGGACATAACGTAAGAGCATCTTCGCGGCATTGTATCCCACCTGAATTGGATGCGACAGCGGACGAAAGGCTTCTGCGAACGATTTGCCACTCCTGGTGAAAGTGGCGGGTGAATTTGAGTCTGTCAGGGGATTCCTCGTCCCGATCGAAGACATCGGGACGCAGACAACGCGCTCCGCTCGGAATGACCAAGTCAATGGCCTAACTTTTTCACGGCTTCGTTGGCAGCTATCAGGATTGCTTCCCACACAGTGGCGAAGGGAGGGGCATAACTTAAATCGAGATGCAGCATGTTTTGGACTCGCATGCGGGCGTGGAGGGCCATGGCGGCGACATCGATTCGTTTGGCTACTCCTTCTTCGCCTGCCATTTGGCAGCCGAGAAGGCGGCCATCGGCGCGATCCCAGATCAGTGTGACGGTGAGCGGCTTGCCTTGGAAATATTTGGCGCGGGAGAGGGAAGTGATTGTCACCGAGTCGGCATCGAAAGCGTTGGCGCGGGCGGCGGCGACGGAGAGGCCCGTCTTCGCCACTTCGAGTTCGAAGACTTTCGTAGCCAGGGTTCCGACGATTCCTTCAAAGCGCGCGTTGCCGCCGCCGGCATTTTCTCCAGCCACGCGTCCTTGCTTATTCGCGGTGGTGCCGAGCGGGAAATAGACGGGCTTGCCGGTGACCAGGTGACGAGTTTCGGCGCAATCGCCCGCGGCGTAGATGCTGTTCGAGGCCGTCTGCATGCGTTCGTCGACAGCGATGGCGCCGGTTGGTCCCAGCGAAATTCCCGCCGCTTCGGCGAGCTTGCTTCGCGGGACAATGCCAGTGGAGAGCAACACGACATCGGCTGGCGCGCTGCCAGATTTTGAATGCACGTGAAGCGAGCCGCCGCCGGAGCCGCCGGAAATTGAAGTGACCGCGGACATCTTGCGCAGCTCGACGCCGTGCTTCGCTAGAGTTTCCTCGACGCGCTTTCCGATATCCCATTCGATTCCATCGAGCACTTCCTCGGAGCGTTCGAAAATCACGACGCGCATGCCGCGCGAGGTGAAAGCCTCGGCTACCTCGAGGCCGATATATCCGGAGCCGATAATCGCCGCGCTTTTTGGCTGCTGCTTTTCGATGAACTCGCGCAGGAGAATCGTGCCGGCCAGGTCATTACAGGTAAACACCCCAGGCAAATCGGAGCCCGGAATCGAGAGCGCGGGGGCGCCACCGGTGGTGATGACCAATTTATCGTAAGGAAAGGCGATGGGCTCGGAGCCGGAGCGCAGCGCGTGAACGGTTTTCCGGCCGGGCTCGATTTCAATGGCTTCGTGGCGGAAACGAATATCGATGCCGCGCTTGTCGCGGAAAAATTCCGGCGAGTAGACGAGGAGTTCTTTCCAGTCTTTTACCTGCCCCGAAAGATAGTAGGGTAGGCCGCAGGTTCCGTAAGAGACGAAGTCCCCTTTTTCGAGGACGATAATTTCGAGTTGTGGGTTCTGGCGGCGGGCGCGGCTTGCCGCGCTCATTCCTGCCGCTACGCCACCGATAATGAGGAGCCGCTCGGGAGACATTTTTGGGTGGTGTAGGGGCCGGCTTCAGCCGCGCCCTACCTCCAAAGAAGCGACATCTTACCGCGATTTTGCTTAGGAATTTCCTTCAATGTACTGCGCACGGTGTGAGTATGAAGGCAGGTGTGTACGAACTGTAAGTTTTCTCTGGATTCCTCACTGCGTTCGGAATGACCCCGAAAGGGCATTGGGAACGCAGACAACGCGCTCCGTTCGGAATGACTGCGGTGGAGATGTGATTGCAATTAGCGCTGTAGTTGCTCGTCCGGCAAAACCATTCGAGACGCAGATTACGCGCTCCGCATCCCGGGCTAATGGATGTTGCGGGTTTTCTTTTGGACGTAATCCATCAGGAGGTATTGGCCGAGCGTGTAAGGGGTAGTGAAGTAGGCCTTGCCGCGGCAGAGCTCGGTGACTTTCTGCACGAAGTGCACCAGGCTGTAATCGCTGGCCAGCATGAAGGTGTTGATCAGAATTCCGGTGCGCTTGCATTTGGCCACTTCTTCGAGCGTCTGAGTGACGACCAGCGGATCGAGGCCGAAGGCATTCTTGTAAATGCGGCCGTCTTCCAGGGTGAGCGCCGAAGGTTTTCCGTCGGTGATCATGATGATCTGGCGCATGTCCTTTTTTTGGCGCGTGAGGATGCGCTGCGCCAACCGCAGGCCTTCGCGCGTGTTGGTGTAGTAAGGGCCCACTTGCACGCGGGCGAGCTGGCCCAGCGGAATTTCCTCGGCGCTATCGTGGAACAGGACGCAGTGGAGCGAATCACCGGGGTACTGCGTGCGGATCAGGTGCGAAAGCGCCAGGGCCACGCGCTTGGCCGGGGTGAAGCGATCCTCGCCGTAGAGAATCATGCTGTGGCTGCAATCGAGCATCAGCACCGTGGCGCAACTGCTCTGGTATTCGCATTGATGGACCATCAGGTCGGGATAATCGAGCTCGATGGGGACGCGCGCTCCATTGCGGCGGACAGCATTGAACAATGTTTCGCCGATATCGAGATTCAAGGTGTCGCCAAATTCATATTTTTTGGAGATGCCGCCGGATTCGACGCCGGTGGCCAGGTCACGCGTATCGTGGCGGCCAAAGCTGCTCTTGCCGAGAGAAGCGAGCAGATCTTTCAGGGTTTTGAATCCGAGGAAATCGATGGCCTTGTCGGTGATTTCAAATCGCGCCTGCGGCTGAGGCTGGTCGCGGCCAATCTGGCCGCCGGGAGTTTGCGACGGGGGAGGAGTGATCTGCGGCGGCTGCTGTGGCTGCGGGGAAATGTAACCTTCCTCGGTGAGGCGCTGGATGAGCTGATCGACCAAATCGCGGAGCTGCTCGTTTTTCGCGAGGTCGGGATTTTGCAGCATCTCTTCCGTGATTTCCGGAGGGAGCAAATCACCCTCCTGGAGAGCCCGCAGGATCGCCTGGCGGAGCTGCTCCATCATCCGCTCGGGGGAATCTTGCGGATCCATTTCGTAAATTCCGTAGCCCTGGGATTCGTAGCCGCTCTGGAGAAGAAAATCCGAGAGCTTGCTCATGAGCTCCTGGAGATCGACGTCGTCGCCGGGATCGCCGGTGTATTTCGAGTATTTGATGTATTTCATGGGCGCATTGAGATCGAAATCTAAATCAAAGGCTAAGTCATAAAGATGCTGGCTTCAAAGCCGGCGCTACACAACACAAAGAAACGAATCAGTTGAATTGGCGGCGAGGCATCCGGTTGGGATTTGGCTCGCGCGGCTCGGGTGCTTTTCGGGCTTCGGCGTAAAAGCCGCGCTCCTCGCTGCGGTTGATTCGTTTGTGGGCATAGAGGCCCTCGAGAATGAATTCGGCGGCGGCGCAGACCGCGGGCGGCTCATCCTTGGGCTTCACGCCGAGGCGGTTGACCAGGTCGAGCACTCCCTGAATTTTGCGGAGCTGGGCCAGAGTTTCCGCTGAGGTGGCATTCGCCGGGACCTTCAGCTCGCCGCCCATCTCAAACCATTGCACGACGGGCTGCACATTGGCGTCGCTGAAATGCCGGGTGAATACTTTTCCCACGGCGGAGCGGATCAGATCTCGCGCAATGTTCTCCGCGCCGCGCAACTCCCCTTCATATTCCAATTCGAATTTGCCGGTCATTGACGGGATGGCGGCATAAACGTCGGAGATCTTGGCCACGGCCAGCGGCTCGCGGTTGCGGACGGCCCGCTGTTCGGCGCTGCTCAACACATTTTCGAGGCCGCTGATGGGCAGGCGCTGGCTGACGCCGGAGCGGCGATCGACGCGCTTGTCATCGCGGGCGTGAAAAGCGATTTCTTCGACTACCTGGCGGAGGTATTCCGGCGCCTCGAGCCGGCGATTGCCGTTGCGGCTGGTCCACGATTCCTGGGCGGTGATGCTCATGCCCTCGGCAACCGTGGCTGGATAGTGGGTTCGAATTTCCGAGCCGATGCGGTCTTTCAACGGCGTAATAATTTTTCCTCGGGCGGTGTAATCTTCGGGGTTCGCGGTGAAGACCAGCAGCACGTCGAGCGGAAGACGGACCGGGTATCCCTTAATCTGGATGTCGCCTTCCTGCATGATGTTGAACAAGCCCACTTGGATTTTTCCGGCAAGATCGGGCAGCTCGTTGATGGCGAAAAGGCCGCGATTGGCGCGGGGCAACAGGCCGTAATGAATCGTGAGCTCGTTGGAGAGATCGTGTCCAGAGCGCGCGGCCTTGATCGGATCCACGTCGCCGATCATGTCGGCGATGGTGACGTCGGGAGTGGCGAGTTTTTCGACGTAGCGGCGGTCCCGCGGAATCCAGGCGATGGGAGTGGAATCGCCTTCCGTGGCCACGCGATCGCGGCAGGTGCGGCAAATGGGGCGGTAGGGATTGTCGTTGATTTCGCAGCCCAGGATGGCGGGCATGAGCGGGTCAAGAAAATCCACCAGCCCGCGAAGGATGCGGCTTTTCGCCTGTCCGCGCAGACCGAGCAAAATAAAATGATGTTGCGAAAGGATGGCGTTCACGATTTGCGGGATGACCGTATCTTCGTATCCGTGAATGCCGGGGAAGAGCGCCTCCCCTCGTTCCAGCTTGCATAACAGATTTTCGCGCAACTCCTGCTTGACGGTGCGATCCGCCAGCCGTTCTTCGGACCAGTCGCTCTGACGGAGCTGGCCGAGCGTCGCCGGTTGCGTTTTCATGGGGCCCCCAAATCAATTCGATGCACGGCGAGCCGGGCGCGTCGTCCATCCATTTGCATTATAAATGATGGCGCAATAGGCGCGCCGGAATCTCGATATTGGATCGAGAATTCGTCACGACATGCCATGCCCATTGCCCGCGCCCTTGCGCCGCGCGTACTGGAGCTTTTGAAGCTGCGGAAGCCATTCACTCAAGCGCTGCAATAAACCTACTTGGCGTTCCCACTCCGCGCGGCGCTCGAGAAGCGCTTGCCTGTATTCGAGTTCAAAGGGTAAAGAGGCGGCGATTTGGAAGGCGAGCGTGGCTCCGGGGCGGAGCTCGATCGGGTCGGGAGCCCGGCCGCGAATCAGCCAGTGGCATTTATCGTATAGATCGAGAAGCCTGGCTTGTTCTTCCAGATTTTCTTCAGTTTTCTGATCTTCGAGATATTCGACCGTGGCTTCGAAATAGGGCTGCTCCTCGATCACGGAAATTGGCTGGAAACGGGAGCGGCCTTCGGTGAGTATGTCCATCTTTCCGTCGGGATAGGTTCGCACGACGGAAACAATGGCGGCGGTTGTGCCGGCTTTCGCCAGGCCCTCGGCCAGGGCAAGGATCACGCCGAATTCCAGCTTCTCCTGGATGCAGCGCTGGATCATGAGCTTGTAGCGCGGCTCGAAAATGTGAAGGGGCAGAGCCATTCCGGGGAAGAGCACGACGTCGAGGGGGAAGAGCGGAATGCGAATCGGTTTTGTCATCGTTCGAGGCCGCGTGTGCGCGGGATGGGCATTTCGAATTTGACGGCACCGCTAGGATAGCAGAACGCTGGAAATTTATTGTTGTTTTCGAACCTGCCGGGACGAGCGGGGCTTTTAGCCGAGTGCTTGCAGCGCTGCCTGCGCTTCATCGCGGGCGTGGAAATCTCCGGCCATTTGCGCGGTTTCCACTCCGGCGGCCAGAATTTGGCGCGCTTCGGGAATCTGGCCGAGGCGGGCGAGCAGTTGGCCATATTGAAAGTAGCCTGCCACATATTCGGGATGGGAATTGAGCAACTGTTTGAAGTGTGCGATGGCGGAGGGATCGTCGCCCAGCTTGGCGCATTCGAGCGCCAGACCGTAACGCGCAAATGCGTCATCGGGTTTGGCAGCCACGAAGCTTTCGAGAACTTCGCGTCGCGACTTCTGCGTTTGGGTCATGGAGTAGAAGCGCGTATTATAGCGGCTTCTGGTTTTTCTGCACGAATTTACGAGACAGGATGCGGCATCCGATGACACGAGACGAAGCAGAAGCGGCAGTCATTCAGAAATACCGGCCCATGGAAGGGAAGCCGGTGAGCTTCTCGCGGGCGGAGATGACTGAAGTGGTGCTGCCCAATGACACCAACGTTTTGGGAAACGTGCTGGGCGGTCGGGTGATGCACTTGATCGACATTGCCTGCGCGATCGCGGCTCATCGCCATTCGAATAGCTACGTGGTGACCGCGTCGGTGGATTATCTGGATTTCCGCAGCCCGATTCGAGTGGGCGAGCTGATCATTTTGAAATCGAGCGTGAACCGCGTGTTCAACACTTCGATGGAAGTGGGCGTGAAAGTGTTTTCGGAAAATGTGCTGACCGGCGAGCGCAAACATACTTCGAGCGCGTATCTGACATTCGTGGCGATTGATGAAAATCGGGAAGCGCGGAAAATTGCGCCGCTGATTCTGGAAACGGCGGAAGATCGCCGGCGATTTCGCGAGGCAGGTGAGCGGCGGAAGATTCGCCTGGCGCACCGGTACAAGCGGCGGCCGCGGCACCGGAAGGCGTGAGTTTCGAATTGTGATTCCTGATGCTCAGCGGAGGGCAGCAAGGAAGCGGTAGGTGCTCTCGGCTGTGTCATAGGCTTGCTCGACGCAACTGCCGATGGAAGGACCTTCCAGATAATTTCCAGCAAGAAAAAGTCCGGGGTGGCGGGACTGTTCTTCCCGCAGTCCGGCAACAATCTGGCCATGGCCGAGGTTGTATTGCGGCAGGGCGCGTTCGTAACGATGAACCATTCGCGCGACCGGCTTGCCTGTTGTGAGCATCACACCTGCAAGCTCGCCTTCCACTGCGGCAGCAAGCGAGTCGTCATCGAGTTGAACTGCCGAAGGATTCGTAGCGCCGCCGACAAAGCTGGTTAGCAACACCGAATCCTCGGGAGCGCGGCCGGGAAACAGCGAAGAATTCCATACGGTGCCCAGGACGCGCATATTTTCGCCGCGCGGCACCAGGAAGCCGAAACCATCGGTCGGCCGGCCTACATGCTCGCGGCGGTAGCCCAGGGCGACGACGGCTACGGGCGCGTAGTGAATTTGCGCGAGAAGCTCCGCATAGCGCGGTGAAACGGGCGCGGCGATTCGCCCGGCGACAGGAGTTGGAACGGCCACCACAACGGCGTCCGCGGGCAGGTCTTCGGTGCGGCTACCGCGCGTAATTCGCAGGTGGAATCTTGGGGTTGCGTTTGCGCCAGCGGCTTCGATCCGGTCGACACTGGTTTGAAAGCGGATGGCGCTGCCCATGGCGTGGGCGAGGGTGCGCACCAGAGTGGCGACACCGCGACGGAAGGAGGCGAGCGCAGGCCGCGGCTTGCCCTTGGCCGGACGCGACTTCATCGCGCCGCGAATCACGCTGCCGAATTCCTGCTCGAATTTGTGTACTTGCGGGAAAGCACTGCGCATGCTGAGTTTTTCGGAATCGCCGGCATAAATCCCGGACACGAACGGGCCGACCAGATTTTCCAGCAGGTCGGCGCCGAATTTGCGCCGGATAAAGTCGGCGACTGATTCGTCGGCCTCCGGCGGTTTGGATTTTCGAAACGGCTCGGTGAAAATTCGCAGGCGCGTGCGCGCGCCGAGCAGGGAAGTGCCGACCAAGGCGCCCGGAGAAACGGGCGCGGCGCACAGACGGCTTTTTTTCAAGATGTAGCGAGGCAGTTTGGGATCGGCGAGAAGAAGTTCATCATCCAGATCTAGGGAGCGAATCAGATTTCGCAGCAGATCGTTGGTCAGGAAACTTTGCGGGCCAAGTTCGAAGAGGAATCCTTCGCGTTCGACGGTCTGGATCATGCCGCCCACGCGGTCCGAGGCTTCGAGCAACGTGACTGAGGCGCCCAATTCGCGGAGGCGATACGCGCAGCACAGGCCGGAGATGCCGCCGCCGATGACAATCACCTGCACGTGATTCCTCTTTCCACAGAACGCGGGTTACAGCGTCTTAGAAAACAGCGGCCGGCTATCCATCTTCTGCTCGCGCAAGTAACGATCGAACGGCATGGCCACGTTGCGAATGAAAATTCTTCCCAGTGAAGTCACGCGGATTTCCTCGGCCGTCATGGTCGCCAGGCCGTCGGCGCGACATTGTTCGAGTTCCGCGAGTTCTGCGGCGAAATAGGAATCGAAGGAAATCGAGAACTCGCGTTCCACTTCTTCCTTGCGGATC
>JBGQGW010000083.1:0-13837 GCA_041497605.1 Terriglobia bacterium
ATGCCGTGCCGGTGGGAGAATACCGCATCACCATCTCCCACGCCGGATTCGGCACGCTGGAACAAACGCTCACGGTAACTTCGGGCGAGGCTTCGGTGTTGCACTTTCCGCTAAGTGTGGCCAGTGTGTCGCAGAAAGTGGAAGTGACGGCAACGCAAGATCAGGTGAACCCCGAATCGTCTACATCGGAGACCACGGTCAGCCGCGCGGCCATCGCTCGAACACCCGGCGCGGACCGCACCAACAGCCTGGCGATGATCACGAACTATGTGCCCAGCGCCACGATGGTGCATGACCAGCTTCACATTCGCGGCGGCCATCAGGTCAGTTGGCTGATTGACGGCGTGCCCGTCCCGAATACAAATATCGCCAGCAATGTGGGGCCTCAATTCGATCCGAAGGACATCGACTATCTGGAAGTGCAACGCGGGGGATACTCAGCCGAATATGGCGACCGCACGTACGGCGTATTCAACGTGGTGCCCAGGACAGGCTTCGAACGCAATAACCAAGCGGAGCTGGTGGCCAGCTTCGGCAGCTTGTACCAGACAAATGATCAGTTGAGTTTCGGCAGCCACACGCAACGGTTCGCCTACTATGCCAGCGTGAACGGAAACCGGACGGATCGCGGGCTGGAGCCGCCGACGGCGAACCAAATTCACGATATCGGCAGCGGGCTGGGCGGTTTCAGTTCGTTGATTTTCAATGCGACGCCCAACGACCAGCTCCGGGTGGTGAGCTCGTTGCGTCACGATCACTATCAGGTGCCCAACACCCCGGATGATCAAGCCGCCGGCATCCGGGACGTTGAAAACGAGCAGGATGCGTTTGTGAATTTCTCGTGGCTGCACACGGCGGGGCCGGGAGTTCTGCTAACGGTTTCCCCTTTTTACCATTACAACCGCGCGCATTACCTCGGCGGTCCGAACGACACGCCGATTATTCCTGAAAGCGACCGCGGCTCGCAGTATATGGGCGGACAGGCAACCCTGGCTCTCGTCCGCGGAAAGAATAATGCTCGCGTTGGATTTACTTCTTTTGCGCAGCGCGACAATACACTGTTTGGCATCACTGCAAATGACGGCAGCGGAACGGCGCTCCACGAACGGGAGATTCTCTGGGGCAGCGTGAGCGCCATTTTCCTGGAAGATCAATTCAAAGCAACTTCGTGGCTCACGTTGAATGGCGGGGTGCGCTACACGCACTACTCCGGATCGATCGTAGAAAACGCAACCAATCCGCGGATCGGCGCTGCCATACGATTCCCCATGATCAATTGGGTGCTGCGGGGCTACTACGGCCGCTACTATCAGGCTCCGCCTCTTTCGACGATCAGCGGCCCGCTGATCGATTTCGCTCTCCAACAGGGTTTCTCGTTCTTACCGCTGCATGGCGAGCGCGATGTACAATGGGAAGTTGGCTTGGCGATTCCCTTCCACGGCTGGACGCTCGATACGGATCATTTCAATACACGTGCCCGGAATTTCTTCGATCACGACGTCCTGGGAAATTCGAATATCTTCTTTCCGCTCACGATCGATACCGCACGCATCCGTGGCACCGAAGCAACGCTCCGTTCTCCCCGGCTGATGGGGAGAATGGAAATCCATGCGGCATTTTCCAATCAAACGGTGGAGGGGCGAGGAGCGGTCACCGGCGGCTTGACCGATTTTACTCCGCCGGATGAAGGATATTTCCTGCTCGACCATGACCAGCGCAATACGCTCAGCACGGGATTTCGCACCACCCTGCCGTGGCAGAGTTGGATTGCCGGAAATGTCTCTTATGGTTCGGGATTCCTCGACGGCGATGGGCCGAGCCATTTGCCGACCCACGCAACCTATGATGTTTCGATGGGTAAAGATTTCGGTGAAAAATGGTCGGTGCAGCTCTCCGGACTGAACCTTGCGAATCATCGTTACATGATCGATAACAGCAACACGTTCGGCGGCACGCATTTCGCCGATCCGCGAGAGATCATCGGGCAGGTTCGCTACCGATTTCATTACTGAGTACGGATGACAATAGGAGGATTGGAGTGAATCATTATCGAGTGGCAGCAAAAGCGCCTCCCGGGATTTGCTTGCGGGCGAGAGTGGAAACGAAAGTTTCTTTCATCGTGCTTTTTCTGTTGGCGTTGGTCAGTTTTTCGCTCGTGGCTTGCCGTGGTTCCAATCGGCCGCCGGAGAAACGGTACGCGCTCAAGGGAAGAGTGGTTTCGATTGAAAAACAGGAACAGCGCGTGGTGGTGGATCACGAGGCGATTCCCGGTTTCATGAGCGCGATGACAATGCCGTATCGGGTCAAGGACCCCAAGGATCTAGACCGGATGACGCCCGGAGACACGATCCAGGCGGATGTGGTGGTGATTGAAGACAGCGTGTGGCTCGAGAACATCGTCATCGTGAAAGGCAACAGCCAGCCAACAGCGCCTCCTTCCGGGCAATTACATCAGCCACAGCCGGGCGAAAAGGTTCCGGACTTTGCCCTGGTCAATCAGGACGGCAAAAGAATCCATCTGCGTGAATACGCGGGCAAAGTGCTGGTCGTAACATTTATTTACACGCGATGTCCTTTGCCGGACTATTGCCCCCGAATGAACAAGAATTTCGGGGAGATCGAGAAGGGCCTGGCCGAAGATAAAGCGCAGTACTCGAAGACGCGGTTGCTGAGCATCAGCTTCGATCCCACAAATGACACTCCGCCTGTCTTGCGCAAGTATGCGGCAGAATTCCAGCCGGTTGGGATGAGGACCGATTTTCAACACTGGAGTTTTGCCGTGGCTCCCGCGAAAGAACTGAAGGATATCGCCAGCGCATTCGGTCTTTATTACAAGGCAGATGACGGCCAAATCGTCCATTCCATGAGCACATCGGTAATCTCGCCGGATGGAAAGATCTACAAGTGGTATCACGGCAATGCCTGGGAGCCTGCGGACGTATTGAATGACGTGAAAAGCCTGCTTGCAGATGAATCGAGCGTAAAAGCGAGCGGCAAGACGGAGACTCCGGAGACGCAGGCAGCCCGGGAACAGACGCCTACCAAGTAGCCGCCTCCGGCTGTTTAGCTTTCGCGTTCGAGGATGAAATCAGGGACGGAGAGCAGCGCGCGCCGATATTCGGAATCGCCCAGAACATCCAGACACGCTTTCGCTTTCGTTGCGTACTCATTGGCAAGGCGATGGGCGCGATCGATGGCACCGGAACTATGCACCAAATCGGCGATCTGCTCGGGCCGCACCGAATGGAAGCCTTTCTCTTCAAGCACTTTTGCAACCAGGCAGCGGCCGGCTGAATTGCCATTCTGCATGGCGAAGATCAGCGGCAGCGTAACTTTGCCTTCTTTCAAGTCGCTCAGCACCGGCTTGCCCAATTGCTCCGGAGAAGCGGTGAAATCGAGCAGGTCGTCCACAAGTTGGAAAGCCAACCCCGAAAACCGGCCATAATCCGCGAGCGCTTGTTCCACTTCAACGCCTTGCCCAGCGATCACGGCACCCAGGCGCGCGCACCCGCTAAACAGACACGCAGTCTTGCGGAAGGCGAGGCCGGTCGCTTCGTCCTCGGAAAGATCGATGCGGCCGAGCTTGGTCAATTGCAGTAATTCGCCTTCGACCATGTTCTGCGTGAGATCAATCAGAATCTCAAGGAGGGCAAAATTGTGTTCGCGCAAGGCCATTTCAAACGACTGCATGTAGAGCCAGTCGCCCGCCAACACGCTCATCTGGTTGCCCCAGCGTGCATTGGCGCTGGCACGGCCGCGACGGGTGTGAGCCCCGTCGATCACGTCGTCGTGGATCAGCGTGGCGCTGTGGATCATCTCCACCACGGCGCCCATATGAATGGCCACGGGACCACGGTACCCGCAAGAACCGGCCGAGAGGAGCAGCAGAGCCGGACGCAGCCGTTTGCCGCCGCCGGCGCTCAGATAAGCGCCAATCTCGCGGACCGGCTCAATTGCCGAACCGTTCTGTTCGGCAATTTCCTGTTCGACAAGGAACAGGTCATCGCGCACCAACTCGAACATTTCCTTGGCCGATAGGACAGCGATGGCGGTTCTCCTGGACGACTCAACAGACTAACTTGCCTGCACCGAACTGGGGGCGACCCCGAGGCCGAAAAAACGCCGGAAATTACCGGCTGTCCTGGCAGCTATCTCCTCGGCGGGCAAGTTTCTCACATTCGCAAGGGTTCGCGCTACCTCTACCACAAAGGCGGGCTCGTTTCGTTTGCCTCTGTGGCCTTGCGGTGGAAGGAACGGCGAGTCCGTTTCCGTGAGCATTCGATCGAGCGGCAACACCGCGGCTACATCGCGCACCGGCTGCATTTTGGGATAGGTGACGTTACCGGCGAACGAGACCATGAAGCCCATATCGATTCCGCGCCGTGCGTCTTCAATCGTGCCGGTGAAGCAATGGAGGATGCCGCCCAGGCCGGAGGAGCGCCAGGCTTCGTCGATGATTTGCAGGCAATCGGCCCAGGCGTCGCGGCAGTGGATGACGATGGGGAGCTTGGCCGCGCGGGCCTGGTCGAGTTGGCGCCGGAAGACTTGTTGCTGCACCTCGCGCGGCGAGTGGTCGTAGTAATAGTCGAGGCCAATCTCGCCCCAGGCGATTACGCGCGGATGTTTAGATAGCTGATCGAGACGGGCGAAATGCTCATCGGTGGCGAGCTTCGCTTCGTGAGGGTGAATGCCGATCGTGGCGTAAATCCAGTTGTTTTGCTCCGCGAAGCTGAGCGCGGCATCGAGCCGCTCGGGGCCAGTGCCGCTGCCGATGGCGAGCAGCATTGCGACGCCTGCCGCGCGAGCGCGGGCGAGTACGGCGTCGCGATCTTCGTCGAATTGCGGGAACTCTAGGTGCGCGTGTGAATCGATGATTTCCAACGGAGATTCCTTGGCCCATCTCTGAGGATGCTCGAACCGAATGCTCTTTCAGCTTGGCGCCCGCAGGCACGTCCTCGGTGAATGTACACAGAACAGGATGGCCGTCTGGCGGCACCGAGGCGGCGACGATCATTCCGTTCGATTCAACGCCGCGTAGCTTGCGCGGGGCCAGGTTGGCAACGATCACCACTTTCTTGCCTACCAGGTCTTCCGGCTTGTACGAGACTGCAATGCCGGCGACGACCTGGCGAACTTCGTCGCCAATGTCCACGATCACTTTGAGAAGTTTATCGGCGCCGGCGACCCGTTCGGCGGACTTCACGACGCCGACACGCATCTCGACCTTGGCAAAATCCTCGATGCTGATTTTTGCCGGACCTGCGGGAGCGGGTTGGGCGGCGGCACCCGGCGTGGCGCCGGCAGCGACTGGCGTTGACGGCACTGCCGGAGCAGCGCTGGGATTGCGAATCTCTTCTTCCATGGCTTCGATCCTCTCAGAAATTTCTTTTTTGTCCACCCGCGGGAAAATTGCTTTGTATTTCCCAATTTGCGTTCCGGGCCTTAATTCGCCCCACTTCAACTCGTCGATGCGCAGCGACGCTAGCGAGTCGCGCTGCCCCAGGCTTTCCCAGATTTTTTCGGTGGCGTGCGGCATCACTGGGTAGGTGAGAACGGTGATGACCCTCAGCGCCTCGGCGGCATCGTAAAGGACTTGCTCCAGCCGTGCGCGCTGCGCGCTATCTTCGGCCAGCGTCCAGGGTTTTTCGAGAACCAGATACTTGTCTACAAAACTGACCAAGTCCCAAATGCGTTCGAGAGCGTTTGAGAAAGCGTATCGATCATAGGAACCAAGAATCTCAAGCAGGCTGCTGCGATCGAATTTGGCAACCAATTCGGAATGATTTTTCGCGTCGGCCGCGCGATTCGCGTGATCCGCGGGAATCGTTCCTTCGCAGTAGCGCTCGATCATGGTTAGCGTGCGGCTAGCGAGATTGCCCAGGCCGTTCGCGAGGTCGCTGTTGTAGCGCGTGAGGAGCGAATCGCGGCTGAAATTGCCGTCCTGGCCGAAGACCATTTCCCGCAGCAGGAAATAGCGAAGCGCGTCGATGCCGAGCGTGCGAGCGATAGGTTGCGGATATTGCATGTTGCCGCGCGATTTGCTCATCTTCTCGTCGGCGAAAAGCCACCAGCCGTGCGCGAAGATCTGCTTTGGCAAGGGTTCCTTCGCGGCCATCAGGAATGCCGGCCAATACACCGCATGAAAACGCAGAATTTCCTTGCCCACCAAGTGCAAATCCGCGGGCCAATACTTCTCCCATTGCACTTCGTCGTCGCCGTAGCCGACGCCGGTCATGTAACTGGTCAGCGCGTCGTACCAAACGTAGAAGACGTGATTTTCGTCGCCGGGCCAGGGGATTCCCCACTTCACTGATGTCCGGCTGACGGAAAGATCGCGCAGGCCGCCACGGACAAAGGCGATGACTTCATTGCGCCGCGTTTCAGGCTGTACAAAATCCGGCTGCCTTTCGTAAAGCTCGAGCAGCCGATCCCGAAAAGCCGAAAGCTTGAAGTAATAATTTTCTTCTCGAACGCGCTCGGTGGGACGCTTGCACTCGGGACACAATGCGCCGGGAAGCGGCTCATCCACGTACATCTCGTCAAAAACGCAATACTGGCCTTCGTAGTGGCCCTTGTAGACATAACCGTTGTCTTGCGCCAGGTGCAGCAGGCGCTGGACCGCGCGTTCGTGGCGCGGTTCGGTGGTCCGGATGAACCGGTCGAAATTGAGATCGAGTTCCTGCCAGAGTTGGCGGTATTGCGCGGAAATTTGATCGGCGAATTGTTGCGGGGTGACGCCCGCGGCCTTGGCCGCACGCTCGACTTTTTGGCCGTGCTCGTCCGTGCCGGTCAGCGCCACCACGTCGTAGCCGCACATCCGCTTATAGCGCGCGATGGTATCGGCGACCACCGATGTGTAGGTGTGCCCCAGGTGAGGACGCGCATTCACGTAATAGATCGGCGTCGTGAGATAAAATTTCTTCTTCGATGGGGATTGGGGCATGGGCTATTTATTCGACTCGCGCTGTTTTTCAAAGTGAAATGACGCGGCGGCGAGCACTTGCTTCAACGGCACGCCTTTCTGCGCCGCGATGCGCTGGCAATCCTCGTATTCCGGAGCGGCATTCAGCACCGTGCCATTCATGCGCGCGACTTTCATGCGAATTTCACCGAGCGGCGTCGAGATATTGATGATTTCGCGGTCGAGGACGCGGCGGCGAACTACGTAGGTGCGCACGCCGATGGTCGTTGTCTCGCGGAAAACCAGGTCGATCAACTGGTCGACGTCCGTTGGTTTCACAAGCAGCGTGACGAGCATCCCGGGACGATTCTTCTTCATCTGCACCGGCGTAGAAAAAATATCGAGAGCGCCTGCGGCCAGGGCCTTCTCGGCAAAGTATCCGTAAATTTGCGGGCTCATGTCGTCGAAATTTGCTTCGATCACTTCCACCGGCTCGTCCCAGTGGATTGTTTTATCGTCGCCAACAGCATCACCGATCAGGATACGCATCACATTGGGCTGCTCGGTTAGATCGGCTGTTCCCGCGCCATATCCGATCGCACGCAGGTTCATCGCCGGAATTTTGTTGAATTGTTTGGAGAGGGTGGTCGCGATGGCGGCCCCGGTTGGCGTCACCAACTCTCTTTGGATTCCGGTCGAGAAAGTGGGGGCGTCGCGCAGCAGTTCGGCCGTGGCCGGAGCGGGCACGGGAAGCAATCCGTGCGCTGTGTTGACTCGCCCGCCCCCGACGTCGAGGGCCGAGCAGGCGAACTCATCGATACCCAGCAATTCGAAACCGATTGCGGCGCCGACGATGTCCACGATCGAGTCCACGGCTCCCACTTCATGGAAATAGATTTTTTCCACGGGGACTTGATGGACTTTGGCTTCCGCCTCACCGAGCCGCGTGAAGATTCGTTTGGCACGATCTGCGACGCGAGGGGCAAATCCCGCCTGGTCGATCATGCCGAGAATCACGCTGAGACCGCGGTGATGGTGATGTTCCTGTGCTTCCACTTTTACGTGGGTAGCGAAAATCCCACGGCGCTGCACTTTTTCCGCGGAAATGTTCCAGCCGGTGAGCGGCAAGCGGCGAAGCTCGCCCTCAAGCTGCGCGAGGCCGGCGCCCGCGTCCACCAAGGCGCCCAGGACCATGTCGCCGCTGATTCCGGAGAAACAATCGAAGTAGGCAATCTTCATAATTTGCGAATACTTGGTTCAGATTCATGCGCAACGGTGCAAGTCACTGATTTTGGCGTGCAATTGCGAAAAATAGATACTAGTCTGGGCCTCCGAGGCTGTCAAATGAGGGGGCCTCTTTGACGGCCCCTGCCGGTTTCCCTATAATCGCCTGATTCCCTTGTCACAAGGAGCCGCGTGTACCAGCTCATCGAAGCCCGCATCCGCAAAGCGATTTTGCGGCACATTCATAAGCACTACAGCATCGACGTCCCCGTGGTGACCGAGCGGCCGCCTCGCCTGGAGATGGGTGAAGTGGCATCACCGGTTTGCTTCGAACTGGCGCGAAAATTAAAAAAGCCTCCGCGGCTGATCGCGCAGGAGATCGCTAACAAGATTGCCCCGATCGAAGGCGTGGCTCGGCTCGAAGTTGCTGGCGGCGGCTATTTGAATGCGTATCTTGAGCGCGGGACGTTTTTCCGGGCGGCGATCGAGCGCGCGGGCCACGAAGCGATCCACGCATCCGCGGATGCGCCGAAAGCCATCGTCGAGCACACGAACATCAATCCGAACAAAGCCGCGCACATCGGGCATCTGCGCAATGCCGCGTTGGGCGATGCGTTTGTGAGGCTGCTGCGTTATACGGGCCGCCGCGTCGAGGTGCAAAACTACATCGACAATACCGGCGTTCAGGTGGCCGACGTCGTCCTGGGGTTCCTGCAGATCGAGAAGAAAACTGCCGATGAAGTTCGCGTGCTCGCCGCGCAGCCGCGATTTGATTATTTGTGCTGGGATCTATACGCGCGGGTGACGGTGTTTCTGGAGGAAGACAAGACCCGGCTCTCGCTGCGCGGAGAAATCCTGCATGCCATCGAGGCGGGAAGCGGAGCGGCGGCCGAGATCGCGGAAATCGTTTCCACGGCCATTGTTCGTTGCCATCTGTTCACCATGGACCGGCTGGGGATCGAATACGATCTATTACCACGGGAAAGCGAAATCCTGCACCTCAAATTCTGGGAATCGGCTTTCGCCACGATGATCGAGCGGGGCGTGATCCACAAAGCGACGACGGGAAAGAACGCTGGATGCTGGGTGATGAAGCTCGCGGCGGAAGCCGGTGAAGAGCTTGCCGGTGAGAATGCCGCGCCGGAGGCGGATGACGACGCGGACACAAAAATCATCGTGCGTTCGAATGGAACCGTCACGTATGTGGGCAAGGACATCGCTTACCAGCTTTGGAAGTTCGGGTTGCTGGGAAAGGATTTTCATTACGCGCGATTCCACCAGTATCCCGGCGGTCATACCGTGTGGGTGACTCGATCGGGCGAGGGCGAAAGGGATGCTCCGTCGTTTGGCAATGCAACGCAGGTCTATAACGTGATTGATTCCCGACAGGCCTATTTGCAAAACGTGGTGTTTGAAGCGCTCGGCGCGCTGGGATTCAAGGAGCAGGCGGATCAATCCGTCCATTTTTCCTATGAGATGGTAGCGCTCTCGCCGAGTTGCGCCGCCGAGATGGGTTACGAAATCCCGGCGGAGGACGCGAAGAAGCCGTACGTGGAAGTGAGCGGACGCAAAGGTCAGGGAGTAAAAGCGGACGATTTGCTCGATCAACTCGAAGCCAACGCGCGCAAGGAAGTGGATGCGCGGCATCCCGAACTGCTGGAGACGGAACGCGCCGCCATCGCGCACGCTATCGCCATCGGCGCGCTGCGCTATTTCCTGCTGAAATTCACGCGCGGCACGATTATCGCGTTCGATTTTAAAGAGGCGCTCAGCTTCGATGGTGAAACCGGACCCTATGTGCAATACGCCGTGGTCCGCGCACGGAATATTTTCCGAAAGCTTCGCGAGCAGGAGCCGGAGTTCACCTTTGAAGAATTAGGAAAGCAGATCAGCGATGATGTGCTGGCGACCCAATTGGCCGCTCCCGGCGGAAATGATTTGTGGGAAGTCTTGCTGCTTGCCGGGTCGCTCGGCGCACAGGTGGAGATCGCTCTGAGCGCGCACGAGCCTGCCTTCATCGCCAAGTTTGCGTTTCAGCTCGCGCAACAGTTCAACGTGTTCTATCACAAGCATCACATCCTCTCCGAAGAAGACCCCTCGAAGAAAGCATTCCTGCTGCTGCTCAGCGATCTGGTTGAGCGGCAACTCGTAATTGCGCTGCATCTGCTGGGCATGGAAGCTCCCGAACGGATGTAAGCGTTCCTCTGAGCCAGTCGGCCTGCAATAGTGCTTGACAATCTCATGGTGTTATATATCATACAGATATATGAGACCCAACAACGCTCCTTCTCTTCTGGGGCTGCTCAGCTTGAAGCCGATGTCCGGGTACGACATGAAGAAATTCGTCGGTGAATCGATTGGGCATTTTTGGAACGAGAGCTACGGGCAGATTTATCCGATGCTCAAGCGACTTTCCCGCCAGGGATTGGTAGAAAGCCGCGTGGAGCGAGGAAAAGGGAGGCCGGACCGCAAGGTGTTCTCCCTGTCTCCCAATGGGCGCAAACACCTGAGAAGTTGGCTGGCGACGGCTCCCCGATTCGCCCCGCCGCGGAACGAATTGCTCTTGAAACTCTTCTTCGGGCGGCTCGGCAAGCGTTCGGACATGATCCGGCACGTTCGAGAATTTCGGCAGTACCACGCGCAAATGCTCGTCCAGTACGCTCAAGTGGAAAAATGGATTTGGAAAACACATCCGAAGCATCCGGACACGCCGTACTGGCTCATTACGCTCGGTTACGGCCGGGAGTTCTCCAGCGGCATGGTGAAGTGGTCAGATCAAACCTTGCGAATTCTCACTAGGCTGCCCGAGAGCGGGCGGCGAAAAAAATCAAATCAAAGGAAAGGAGGCATCCGATGAGCGCATGGGATCCAGCACTTCGTGTCGTGCACATTTTCTGTGGAATGGTGGCCCTGTTCGTGGCCCCGTGCGCCATGCTGACGGTAAAAGGCGGGCTCGCGCATCGGCGGTGGGGAAAAATCTATTTCTGGATGATGGCGGTGGTTGCGGCGACGGCATTTGTCCTGGCCATCTACCGGCCAATCCTTTTCCTGGCGCTGGTGGCGGTGTTCAGCTTCTACTTCGCGTTCCGCGGCTATCGCTCGGTTTTGAGAAAAGGCGGTCCTGCGGGGAAAGTCGATTGGATTGCCGCCGCCGTCACACTTCTTGGAAGCCTGGGATTGATCGCGCTCGGCATTCATCCTCTCCGCGGCGCGTTCATGCCGGCACCCATCGTTTCGATCGCCTTTGGACTCCTTGGCGCCTTTACTGCCGCTAACGACATGCGGGCATTCGTACATCAACCGACGGAAAGAAATGCCTGGTGGTATAGCCACATGGGTGGAATGCTGGGATCCTACGTCGCCACGCTTTCCGCTTTTTCAGCGGTAAATTTTCAATTCCTCCCGCCGGCTGTCCGCTGGCTGTGGCCATCGGTGATCGGCATTCCCGCGATTTTCATCTGGGTTGGATATTACCGCAGGAAATTCAATCGAACGAAGTCACAGCCGGCAGTGGCAAGCGCCTAAGCATAACTGTGACGATGCACTGTGACTGCAGGGTTATGATGCCGTGCTTCATGCAGTTCACTGGCTGAATTGATTTGGGCGCCTAACGTGCGATCACGGCATAGCGGCCGAATCAAACCCTACATTTTCATCGCGAGATCGATGAGACTGCGGATGGCGATCCCTGTTGGGCCTTTCGCCGCCCAAGGCTTGCCGTCGTCGTTCCAGGTTGTCGCGGCGATGTCGAGATGGATCCAGGGCATGTCCTCGGCAAATTCCTTTAGGAACATCGCGGCGGTGATCGCGCCGCCGCCTTTGCCGCTGCCGGTATTGCGGATATCGGCGATGGAACTCTTGATCATATCCGCATACTCGTCATCCAGCGGCATCGGCCACATTTTTTCACCCACAGCCCGGGAGCTTTCCAGCAGGCGCTCCAGAAACTCTTTCGGCTGGCCGAAGACGCCGACGTTGACGTTGGCGAGCGCGACCTCGATGGCGCCGGTGAGGGTGGCGGCATCGATCAAGTGCGTACAGCCGAGCTTGCGCGCGTAGGTAATTCCATCGGCGAGCACCAACCGCCCTTCGGCATCGGTGTTAATCACTTCGATTGATTTACCGGACATGGCGAACTGAACGTCGCCGGGCTTTTGCGCTGTTCCGCTGGGCATATTTTCCGACGACGGAATCACGGCAATCACCTTCACCGTAGGCTTCAGCAGCGCGAGGGCCCGCATGACGCCAACCATGGTGGCGCCGCCACCCATGTCATATTTCATTTTCTCCATGCCGGCGCTGGGCTTGATGGAGATTCCCCCGGTGTCGAAGGTAACCGCCTTGCCGATCAGTCCCAGGACTGGAGCTCCCTCGCGCAGTTTAGCCGGCGTGTAAGTTAGGACGATCAACCGCGGCGGCTCAACGCTGCCCTGAGTCACGCTGAGCAGGGCGCCCATTTTCAGCTCCGCCATTTTCTTTTCGTCCAGAATTTCCACGGTCAGGCCCACTTCGCTCGCCATGGCTTCAGCGCGTTCGGCGAGTATACGTGGGGTGAGATAATTCGAAGGCTCGTTGACCAGATCGCGCGAGAAATTCTGCGACTCGGCGATGTTGCGTCCGCGCTCGATGGCCGGTTCAAATTCCGCGTTACCGGCAGGTTCCCAGCCGGCCAGCGAAACCGCTTCGATTACATTCTTGTTTTTCTTTTCGGTGCGATACTTGTCCGATTCGAAATTGGCGAAAAGGAGGCCTTCGGTGACGGCTTGCAAGGCGTTCGGGTCCCGCTCACCCTCGCGCGCCAGAAACGCGAATTTCTTCACGCCACGTGATTTCAGATAGCGCAGCGCCGCTCCGGCAATTTTTCGCAAATCTGCAACCGTGAATTTTTCCTGTTTTCCGCCGCCCACCAAGAGCAGCCGCTGTGCCGAAATGCCTGCAGGAAAATGCAGCAGGACCATCTCAAACATCTTACCGGTCAATTCCCCGCTCTCGGCAAGGGCACGGATTTTTCCTCCCGTCGCGCGATCGAGCTCGGCAATCACTCCTTCGATCTTCTGGTCCTTATCGAAAATACAGGTTACAAGTGCATCGGTAGAAATTTCGGAGAGCGGCTTCGTATCGAGCGAGATTTGCATGATTTCCTTTCTTTCCCCTGAATTTTGTGGATTCCTCAAGAACTTGGCCGTGGGGCCTTGACGCTAACGCACTGACTTCCTGGGTGAGTGTCGCAATCTCGAGCTGCACCGCTCAGGAATGTGTGTGATGCTTCTCCCAGCTCACCTTAACCTAAACTCGCTTCCCCTGAGAATCCCAATCAAAAATAGTCTTCACTCATTATTACCGCCGGCGATAGCGGTACATCGCTTCCTTGGCTTCGTGGCGGTCTTCCTTTTCCCGTTCCGCAGCACGGCGGTCCCAAACCTTTCTGCCCTTGGCAACGGATAGCTCGCATTTCGCCAGACCGTCCCGAAAATAGAGTTTCGTGGGGATCAGCGTCAAGCCCTTCTGCTGAATCCGCGAGGCAAGCTTATCGATTTCCCGCCGGTTTAACAGGAGTTTTCGAGGCCGCAGCGGATCGTGATTCCATGGACCACCGGCCAGATATTGCGGGATATGGCTGTTAATCAACCATAATTCCCCGCCCCGCACTTCCGCATAAGCGTCGCGCAAGGTGGCTTTCCCTTCCCGGAGAGACTTGACCTCCGTCCCCAA
>JBGQGW010000084.1:0-13762 GCA_041497605.1 Terriglobia bacterium
AAAATCTCGAGGTGCGCTCGCACCCGGCCGCCGGTGAGGCGGCCCAATTCGCGGTAAATCCGGTCGAGATAGGCGAAGACCACCAACCCCACGGCGAGACCGAGAATTCCGAGTGTGTAATAAAGATTCGGCATGGTTATTTCGATTTCACCCGAGCCCCAGCTCCCGGCGCAGGCGGCGTTCGCGGCGTTCCATCTCGCCGTGATCGGTTTCGTGATCGTAGCCCATCAAATGCAGCACGCCGTGCAAGAGGAGGATTCGCAACTCCTGCGGCAAGGTTCGGCCGAATCGCCGCGCATTCCGAAGAGCCGTTTGCGGCGAGATCGCGAGATCACCCAAATAAGCCGGGGCCGCAGATTCCGATCCAGAAACTCCGGCGCCTCGCCCCTGCAAGGCGTTTCTCTTGTTCACTTTCATTCCGGATTCGGCACGCCGCGAGAGTCCTCTGCTGTTCTTGATTCGCGCCTTCCCGCTACCGTTCCTGGCGAGACTTCCATCGGCAGGAAACGAGAGCACGTCCGTGGGGCCGTACTTGCCTCGATAGGCCTGATTCCAGCGCGCGATGGCCGCGTCGCTGACGAAGCAAACACCCACGGCATCCGGCGGCAAATCGAATCGTTCGCACACGCGCGCCAGAAACACATCGAGAGATTCGAGAGAAACAGGGACACGGCGCTGGCGGTTTTGAATCATGGACAGCGGGCTACTCCGCAGAATTGCGACGGCCGTTCCCACGGGCCGCGGGTCCGGACTTCTTCCCCGGCTGGCCACCGTCGTATTCGTCGTAAGCCTTGATGATCCGCTGCACCAGACTGTGGCGGACCACGTCATGCTCGTCGAAGTAAACCAGGGCGATGCCTTCGATTTTGCCGACCACCTCGATCGCCTCGATCAGGCCGGAGCGGCGCTCGGAGGGCAAATCGATTTGGGTGATGTCACCGGTGATCACGGCCTTGGAATTGAATCCGAGCCGCGTCAGGAACATCTTCATCTGCTCGCTGGTTGTGTTTTGCGCTTCGTCGAGGATGACGAAAGAATCGTTCAGCGTGCGTCCGCGCATGAAGGCGAGCGGCGCAACTTCGATGGTGTCTTTCTCCAGAAATCGCCCGAGCTTATCGGCTTCGAGCAAGTCGTGCAGCGCGTCGTAGAGGGGCCGCATGTAAGGATCAACCTTCTCCTGCAACGTGCCGGGGAGAAAGCCCAGGCGCTCGCCGGCCTCGACCGCGGGCCGCACCAGAATGATGCGATTCACTTGCTTGTTCAGCAGCGCGGAGACGGCCATGGCGACCGCCAGATAGGTCTTGCCCGTGCCTCCGGGGCCGATGGCGAAGACCATGTCATGCGCTTCGATCGCTTCCATGTAGCGCCGCTGGTTCGTGCTCTTGGGTGTGATGTTCTTTTTGCCGAACGAGCGCAGCCGGGTGGAGCTGGCGACTGCGTGCAGCGAAACTTCCGAATCGCGCGTGGCCAGGCGGATCAGGTCGCGGACTTCGCCGTGTCCCGGGCCGCGGCCCTGGCGGACAAGCTGGTTATATTCGTGAAGGATATCGGCGGCGCGCTTCACTTGCGGAGCTTCGCCCTCAATTTCCAAATCGTTGTCTTTAAGCTGAGTGGTCACGTGAAGAGCCGATTCGAAAAGCTTGAGGTTTTCGTCCAGAGTGCCGAAAAGTTCGGAGATACCGCCGTGCAATCGTACGGTTTGCTTCATCTAGTTTGGCGGCTACTCGCTCCCGGTAGTGATTGAGTAATAGTAACCTACAAAGCCTAGCGCACCCGGCGCAGGGGGTCAAGGCCACCCGGCTATCCTGTGGCAGGTCAATACATTACAGGTGGCCGGGGCACGAAAAGCAGCTAACCAATGAGCACTAGCCCTTGGGCCCCGGGAACTGCACCTTGGGCACCTGCCGCGATTCTGGCGTCGCCGTAAAGTAAGCATCGTTGCGGTGGAAACCGGCGATGTTGGCGATGATGTTGTTGGGGAACAAGCCGATGTAGGTGTTGTAGTCTTGAATCAAGTCGTTGTAACGCTTGCGCTCGACCGCGATGCGGTTCTCGGTGCCGGCGAGCTCGTCCTGCAGCCGGAGAAAATTTTCGTTGGACTTGAGCTGCGGGTAATTTTCAGAAATGGCGAGCAAGCGCCCGATCGCGCCATCGAGCTGGCCGTTGGCGGCGATTTTGTCTGCCGGCGTCTTGGCGCCGAGCAGGGCGGCGCGGGCGTTGGCGATGTCGCTGAAGACCGTCACTTCCTGCGCGGCAATACCCTTCACGGTTTCGACCAGGTTGGGAATCAGGTCGGCGCGGCGTTGTAGCACGACGTCTACTTGCGCCCATTGTGATTTTACCGCTTCGTTCTTCGTCACCATGTCATTCCGGCGAGTTACGTACATGCCGCCGAAAATCAGGGCCAAAATCACCAGGACGATGATCACCAGGACTGACGTTTTCATGAGAGCTCTCCTCGCTCGAACCTAAGCCGTAATTCGTGAATCGTAACCCGTGAAGCGGCCCGACGCCGGGAATGCCTTCCGCATATGGATACGCCTCGGCGGCTGGTTAACTTTCAATATTCAGACCAGACCCAGCGGCACGCCGTCCGTCGCTCATTTATGATCACTCGATTGCATCCGCCGATCGACTTCGTTGGTGACGCGGTGAACGAAATCCAGATAGGCGCGCAGCGTCCCGTCAACTTCGACATTACCCGCTTGCTGCTTGCCTTCGCGAACGTCGAGAATCGTGTGGAACGGCGCGGGGTTCGCGCTTGCCAGCGCCCCCATTCGATCGAACACGGCACGAGCATTTTCCGGAACCGGCTCGCCCAGAGCGATGAGCGCGTGGCGAAAGAGCGTGACGAAACTGGAAATGGAAGCGGTCATGATGCCGAGCTGCGCGGCCCGCTTCTTCGGCGCGCTGAGGATTGCCTGGCGCAACCGGAGCCAGCCGGAGCGCAACTCCCGCTTCACCTGCCAGCCGTGAAGCTTCATCGGCACTTCGAACACGGCAAGAAAATCGCCACCCAGCAGCATCTGGTGACGGTCCCGGATGTCTCGCAGCTCGATGGCAAAGACCTCGGCCGAACGCTGCAATTCATCGGCGGTAAAAATCAGCGGAGCCGGATGCCCCTTGCGAATCCACCACTGCGCCACCGGGGCCAGCGACTCCAGTTCCGCTGAGCCGGCCTTTTCCACCAAGCACAGCACATTCAAATCGGAATGCTTTTCGTGATAATTCCCGCTGGCCGCGGAGCCATACAGGACGATCGCTTTCAAATTATTCCCCGCCGCGGCCTTCAATTTCCCGACCAGTTCATCCAGCAGTTTCTTCATGTGAATCGCTCCACGCCCGCCTCGGCGGGCCGGCTGCTACCAGCTTCCTCCAGCGCCGCCACCGCCAAATCCGCCACCGCCAAATCCACCAAATCCTCCGCCGCCCCCGCCTCCTCCGAATCCGCCTCCTCCCCAACCGCTGCCGCCACCCATAAACCACGGCCCGCCACCCCAGCCGCGGCCTCGGCGGCGAGCGCCGCCAAATCCAAATAATAGCCTGAACAAAAATCCGAGGAGTGGAAACACGATGAAGGCAAGCAACAGGAGGATGGTGATGACTGGCACACCATTCTCTGGGGGCGATGGACGGGATGCGCGGCCTGTCACCTGCCCGGATTGCTGGGTGAGCGAGACTCCGCGCTCTTGCGCAATCACATTGGCGATGCGCTGCGTGAGCAGGAGCAGCGCGCCGCTGTAGTCATTTTGCCTGAGCAGCGGGAGCATCTCGCGGCCAAAACCGCCAACCTTGCCGTCGGGCAGGATTGGCTCGAGTCCGTATCCCACAGTCACAAAATATTTGTGGTCATTGGGAGCGAGCAGAATCAAAATTCCGCGGTCTTTCTTTTTCGGGCCTACTCCCCACTGTTCCGCCAAATTCACGGCATAATCGGCGGCCTCGGCTCCGTCGAGAGAGCGCACGGTGACGATGGCGATCTGCGCTCCCGCTTTCTGATCGACCTCCTGGCAAAGCGCGATGAGTTTTTCCTTGGCGCCGGCGCTCAGAACGCCCGCAAAATCATTGACGTAGCCTTGCGGTTTGAGATTCTTGGGATTTTCCGCGCGGGCGGGCAGGGCGCAGCAGAATCCGATCAGTAGGAGCAGCGCAACGGAGAATGCCAATGCGCGCGAGACCCGGCGCCAGCCGATAGGAGTGATGATTTTGTGAGCCGTCTGTGAATTCGAGAGTAAATTGACAAACATGAAGGGCTCGGATAGTCTAACTGATTCAATACCATACGAAAAGGAGTAGTGAATGCCCGCTGGCACGCCCGTAAAGCACAAAAAGAAATCGAAGTCGGTATTGAAGAACATCCGGCAGTCCGCCGCGCGACAGATTCACAACCGCGCGAACCGCACGCGCGTCCGGTCGGTGGTGAAGAAGATTCGCGCCGCGCTGAATGCCAAGGATTTGGCGGCCGCGGAAAAGATGGTGGGAACGACATTTTCTGAGCTGGATCGCGCGGTCCGCAAGCGAATTCTGCACTGGAAGACCGCCAACCGTTACAAGTCGCGGCTCACACTGGCTGTGAATGCACTCCGCGCAGCTCCGAAGAAGGCCTAGCTTTCAAATTTTAGGATTGTATGGACTGGCCCGGCTCCGAGGTCTAGAAGCCGGGCCGTTCTATTTTTGGCCAACGCTGAGCGAATGCCATTCCATGGTCAGATGATTTCCGTGAGGTCCTGCAAATATGGAGGAGGGCTGCTACCTGGGCTTGGCGGAAGCGGCGTTTGCTTCGGGGGCGGCCACCAATTTCGTCACCAGAAATTCCATCACCGCGCGGTCGTTCTTGTGACCGGATTTCAATTTATTGTCCGCTTCATAAAGGAGAGTGAGACCGGAAACGAGTTGCTCTCGAGGTATGCGGCGCAGGCGCTGGAGCACTTCTTCGGCTTCATCGAATCTCATGCGCAGAAGGCCGGCCACCTGACTTGCGGGCAGTTCCAGAGCTTCGATCAAGCTGCGATATCTAAAGGCCAACGCGCCCACAATCTTGGGAGGCGGTTCCCCTTCGCGAAGAAGGCTATCGAGGAACAGAAGCGCGGCATCGCGCTGCCGCGTCGCCAGAAGATCCGCAAGCTTCCAGACTGTATATTTTTTCGAAGACACGACCAGGGACTCCACATCCTCAGTGGTGATGCGCCGTCCAGCAGCGTAGGTCGATAGTTTTTCGATCTCCGTTCGAATCCGCGCCACTTCTCCTTCCAGAATAAACGAGAGCGTCGCCGCAGCCGCTGGATCGAGGTCCGCGCCGAATTCCTTGGCCATCTCCACGGCCTTGAGAGCGGCAGTTTTCTCATCGACCGTCAGCGCGACGATGGAAGCTTTTTCACTCAGCCTCTTGAAGAGCGTGCGGCGCCGATCCAGTTCGGTTGCCTCGAAGACCAGGACCGTAAACGGCGCCGGATTCGCGAGGTAGGCGCCCAGCGCTTCCATCGTCTCCTCATCCATTTCCTGCCAGGCTTGCGCATCTTCCACGAACACCAGTTGCCGGGGCGAAAGCATGGGCAGGGTTTGCGCCCGTTCGTAGACGGCGTCCCAGGACGTATGGTCCGCGCCAAAACGCGCCAGGGCCCAATCGCGCGTGCCTTCCGGCAAGTAAGCCTCAATCAATTTCGCGCGGCACAAACCTCGCAGATAAGAATCCGTGCCCAGCAGCACGATGGCAGGAACCGTCTGGCCCTTCGCGATCCGATCGAGAAATGCATCCACGGCCATTTCAGCCATCAAAAATTCTCCAGGAGATTCGACACCAGGTCAGCGGCGAAATCGCGCGACATCCGCTCCAGCGCGGGATCCTGCTCTTCGAAGAAGCTCGCAACGTCGGTGGAGATTTGATACTCCTCGCGAAACACAAGGTCCTTGTTCTGGTAAATCACCTTTTGCGATTCGCGCTCCACCAGGCGGGTGCTGGCGTGTACCGTAACGAGCATGGTGGTGACGCGGCCGGTGGTGGCGTCGAAAAGCACCGGGCTGGTTTCTATGGTATTGATTTCGCCGTGCAGGACTGCGTCGGCCGACTTCTCATCCTGAATCACCCGATATTTCGTGCGAGCGAGCATCTCGTGAATCACCGCGCTGGTGAAGCGCTGTTCGATCCGGTAGCGCGATGTGCGGTTGGTGAACGCCGGCACCGCAATCGTTTTCCAGGTTGAGGGCAGATGGTTCCCGCGGCCGGCAACATGGTACCCGCAGCCGGGGATGCCCGCGGCCCCCATTAGCACGATTGCGAAGACCCGACGAAGCAGGCGCGCCCGGGTGCAGAGATCTTCAGCAGGCAAGCAATTCCTCCGCAATCTGCACGGCGTTGGTGGCCACCAAACGCAGATTATCAGCCGCGCCCCAAAACCAATAACCCGATAGAAGATTGGGATCGCGCTCCACATGCGCCAGCATGATTTCGTTTTCTCCGGAGACGCTTACGTTGTTGGGAGGTTGATCGCCGGCCTGCGGCAGTTTGACGCCCACATCCATAAGCGCATTCTCGATCTCATCGTTCGAATCCGGACTCGCCAACTCCGCGAACGCGGCAAACGTGTAGCCGTAAAATAACGGAGCTTGAATCAATTGAATCGCCGGCGCGGGAACGCGTCCCGCAAGATAGCGCTCCACTTCGCGCGAAATTCCCGCGCGGAGCGTGGGAAGGTTCGAGCGGCTCAGAGGGCCGTAGCCGGCCAGCAGGTTGAATGCGACCTGCGCATCGAAGACCGGCTGCTCGAACGCGCGGAACGAAAGCAGATTCGCCGTCTGGCTTTGCAGTTCTTCCACGCCCGCCAGGTCCCGCTCGGAAACCGGCGGAAAAAAGATCATCACCCCGCGCTGCGGAGAAAATCCGCGAAGTGCCGCCGCCAGCGTGCAGGCCAGAATCACGGCAGGTCCGGGAGCGGAGAAAAGTCCCGCGGGGCGCGAGCCGGAATCGGGTGGCGGCAAACTTTTCTGGAGAGCCGGTATCCAGGTCATCGCGCCGGGGACATCGTTCAGCGCGCCGGTCAAATCGATCACCGTGCAGCCCGCGCGCTGCGCGATTTTCCAATTGCGCGCCGCATCCGCCGGGCTTCCGGCAAAGAAAGCGAATCGCGAGCGCTCGAAGCTCTCCTCATCGATTGGACGGATAAATGTGGGCTCCCCGCCCGCTTCGGTCAGAGTCCCGGCCGGAACGCTTTCATCGAGCAATACAAAATCGCCGGCGGGAAAATTGCGGTCTTCGAGGACTACTCTTAATTCCTTGCCGCGCAGGGACGAAGCTCCGGCGATTGCGACGCGGGACGGGGCGGGAGCAGGAATGGCCGACATCGGTTCAGGCCGGATGCGAAGCGGTGTGCCGGTGGCGCACGACTCGCACCAGTTGAATCACCAGGCCGGAGACCGTGTAGCTTCCCGCAACAAGCAGCAGCGTGATTTCGGAGTAGACCCAGAAAGCGGCGATAAGCAGGGCGAGGGCGACAACCGTAAGCGACGGCTGGCGGCGATGCCAGTTGATGTCCTTGAAGCTGTAGTAGCGAACCGTGCTGGACATCAAAGCCGCAAGCGCCAGCACCAGCACCTGCCACAGCACCGCCACGCGCCAATCCTCGATCGGCCACCATACGCCGTGCACCATGGCGGCAATCATCCCGGCGGCGGCCGGCGTGGGCATACCGACAAAGAAGCGCGAACCTCCCGGCGCCATGCCGTGAATATTGAAGCGCGCCAGCCTCCAGGCGCAGCAGATCACGAAGACAAAACTGACCAGCCATCCGATCTGATAAACATGACGGGCCTGCGGAAGATCGCTGGCCAGCACTCCGCGCACGCCCCACGCAAACGCAAGAAAGGCGGGCGCGACGCCGAAACTGATCACATCGGCCAGCGAATCGAATTGCTTGCCAAATTCGCTGCTGGTGCCGGTGACGCGGGCCACGCGGCCGTCGAGCGCGTCGAACAGAATCGCGATGCCAATGGCGCGCGCGGCGTTATCCATATCGGTGATATTGCCGCGCAGGGTGGCGAGAACGGCGTAATAGCCGCAGAATAGATTGCCGACCGTAAACAGGCTCGGCAGGATGTACACACCGCGGCGCATGCGATGATTACGCAATCGGCTGGCGGGGCTTCCCTCTTCAGGTTCTGCGTCGAACATATCGGTTACGTCGCCTTCCATTTTGCCAGAACGCTGGATCCCCCGGCGACTTTCTGGCCGCGCCGCACCAGAATTTCCACGGCCGGTGGCACCCAAACATCTACCCGGGAACCAAATCGTATCATGCCTATCCGCTCGCCGCGCGTCACTTGATCGCCCACCGCTTTCCAGCACAGAATCCGGCGCGCGATCCAGCCGGCAATCTGCTTGAATACCACGTCCCCTTCCGGCGAAGAGATGCGAATCATGTTCTGCTCGTTCTCCGCGGACGCCCGCGCGCGCATGGCCGCGTAAAAACGCCCGGGACGATACTCGATGCGGCGAATTACTCCCGCCACCGGCGCCCGATTGACGTGCACGTCCCACACCGAGAGAAAAATACTGATGCGCTGGCCCGGCTGGCCTTCCAGCGGCTCGTCAAGCACTTCCATCACGCGCCCATCAGCCGGCGAAACAATGCTCCCCGGCTCGGAAGGAATCGTTCGTTCCGGGTCGCGAAAAAAATACAACACAAAAGCGGCCAGAAAAAACAGAATCCCCGCGATCCAATTCCATCCAGGCACGAGGGCGAGCAAGCCCAGCAGCAGGGGCGGCAAAGCGAATTTATATCCGTCTTTAACCATTCTGTAAGATCATTCAAAAACGGGTGACCTTAGAGGAACACTTCTATTCTACGACAGAACCCATCGTCGTGGCGGCGCGTTCAGGGGCGAGCGGCAATCTGGAATCGCTACGCCGACTGACGCCGGCGAGCAATCAATAATTCCATTTGATCTTTAATATGAAGCTTCCGCTTTTTCAGGGTGGTCTCGAGAATCAGGTCTTCGGAGCTGAGATACGACTGATTTCTAAGTTCTTCCAACTTTGCTTCACATCGGGAGTGTTCTTGAGCGAGCCGCTGCAGGTCTGCGTCGCTCGAGATCAGGGACTGGCGGTAATCCTGTGCAGTCGCTGCCATAGGTTCCCCTCCTTGTTGGTGCGTGCGTTTACATGGCTGTAACATAACACAGGGCGGATTGGGCGGCGAAAAAATGAGGAATATTTCTTGATGATGATTAATTGAGAGTAATGGCCATTCCGTACCAGGGGTACTGCGCCGGCGCGCGCTGGAGGAATCTCGAGCCATCCGGCTCAGCGTACCGCGGCGGCGCGCTCCCGCACGATCGAGCAGGCCAGCAGCAGGGCATCTTCTTCGGGGTTTGAATAGTAGCGGCGGCGGCGCCCCACTCCCAGGAATCCGTTGCGCTCGTAGAAAAGAATCGCCGCAAAATTGGTGTCGCGAACTTCCAGGAATGCCCGATGCGCGCCGCCTTCACTCCCCCATAGCATGGCTTCGCGCAACAAGGCCGTGCCGATATTGGAGCGGCGCACCTCGGGCGCGACGGCAAGATTCAAAATCTCAATTTCATCCGCCATGCGCCTGGCTACCGCAAATCCGCGGATTCCGGATTCGCATTCCGCGATCCAGCCCGCGAAATCGCCCCGCAGAACGTGTTCGTAATCGGCGCGAGACCAGCAAGCCGTTCCCGGGCTGCTCGCTTGAATCGCCAGGACCGCGTCGAGGTCTGCCCGCGTGAAGCCGCGAATTGCAGGGATCGTGATCATTGACCGGCAGCCGCAATTGAATCACGACTGCGAGGCATAAAGCCCGTAGTTTTTCGGCAACCTACGCAGTTCGTCGCACCCGCTGCCAGCCGCATCTATCCCTTGCTGGCGGGGAGCAATCTCGCTGCTAGGCTCGCGTGGTTTTGAACACCAACTCGGCGTCGGAGCGGCGAATGTAATTGGCCTGCAGATGGAGTGCGTCGACCAGTTCTCCCCGGCGCGCGTGTGCGAGTCCCAGAAGTCCAATCGCCGGCGCGAGAACGGGCGAAGCGGTCAATGCCGGAGAGTCGCGGAACGGCGAAGCGGCCAGAGCCACGGCCAAAATTTCCGGCGTCGGAGTTACGAAGATCACCGGCGCATCGAGCACCTGATCGCGGAGAGCCGCCAGAAATTCAGCAGGCTCCATCACGCTTTCATCTCCCTGGCGAATCAAACCTTTAGAAGTTGGGCGATAAACGCCCGCATAAACTTGCCCGCGGCGGGCGTCAATCATCGGGACCAACAACGGCAGGTCGCCTTCTTCGGAAGAGGACACCCGTACCTGCGCCGCCACCGCTTCAAGCGCACTGACCGCGGCGATGGGCTTTTGATGCACCTCGGCCCAGGCCTTGGCCGCCGCCAGTCCCACCCGCAGTCCGCTGAACGAACCCGGCCCCGCAGCAACGGCAAATAGATCAAATTGCCCGGTTTTCATCGATAATTCGTCCAGCAGGAATTCCAGGTGGCGAAACATGCGGGACGAATAGGTTTCTTCGACCCAAGTGGAGACCACCCCCAGAACACGCTCATCGCGCAAAACGGCAACACTGCCTGCCTGAGTGCTGGTATCCACTGCGAGGATGAGCATAGGATCATTCTAGCCCAAGATGCACCGCAACAGGGCAATTGTCGTGCCAAATCACGCATTTTATGGATTTTACGGCCAATACAATTCATCGTTCTAAAGTGGGAATCTCTTGACGTGAGGTACAGCGTGTGCCTAAAATTGAAACATCCACTTTCATCACTCGAGCGGATTGTTACAACTGGGGGAATGCCAAACATGGAATTCAAGTTAGGCGAGAAGGTTGTCTATCCGAATCACGGTGTCGGTGTAATTGAACAGATCAGTTTCGGCTACATGAATGGCCGTTCCGAGCGGTACTACATGTTGCGTATCGTATCCAGCGGGCTGAAGGTCATGGTCCCGCAAACCAACATCGAAAACGTAGGCCTGCGATCTGTAATTCGCACCAACGAAGCGACACAGGTTCTGGCATATCTCGAGAAGGGCCGCTCCGCTTCACATCACGACTGGAAACATCGCTTTAAGGAAAACTCCGAGCGCATGCGCACCGGTTCCCTGATGGAAGTGGCTGCAGTCCTAAAGGGATTGGTCGCTTTGAGCCGGACCAAGCCGCTTTCCTTCCGCGAGAAGAAAATGCTCGAACGAGCCAAGTACCTGCTGATCAGCGAGCTCGCTACGGCGAGGAACTCTTCGGAGCAAAATACGGAGTCCTCAGTGGTTAAGGCGCTCGCCAAGGCTCGTCTGCAGATGCCGGAAAACCTGACCCAGGCGCAAGCGGATTAACGTTTCGCCGTAATCCTAGGCTCCAGCCGGGAGCGCAGCGCAAGATTGAATCGAGCGCTGCCCCCGGCTGTTTTTTTGGTCGATTCGTGCCCACTCGCCGCTAACTCTTGCTCGCCTCGGCTCTTATCCTCTGACCTACTTTCCCCCAGCCTCCCCCACCCGGCGATTCAATTCGAATCACTGAGCCCGCCCCGGCATAAAATCCGCATTTCGAAGGCATTGTGCGAGCACGGCCCATTCCCTTCCCAGTCTTCGATTTCCCCGGCATGATCCATTCATTCTTCCCCGTGGCGCCGGGCTTCCCTCCCCGCAATCCATAGGGCGGAATTTTGCGCCGATCCGAGAGAAAGCCAACGTGCATATCCGTTAGTAGTTCGATCTCGCGCACCACGCCATCGCCTCCTCGTGATCCGCCGCGGCCACCCGAGCCGCGCCGCAATCCGTAACGAAGCACCCGCACCGGATAGGTGTGTTCGAGCACTTCCACCGGCGTGTTGAGCGAATTGGTCATGTGCGTGTGAATCCCGCTCGCGCCGTCTTTGCCGGGACGCGCGCCCATCCCGCCGGCGATGGTTTCGTAGTAAGCGAACGGCGCGCCATCTCGCGGGTCGATGCCGCCAAAGGTCAGATTATTCATCGTCCCCTGGCTCGCCGCGGGAATCCGCCTGGGAATCGCCTGGGAAAGGGCTCGAAGAAGAGTGTCAACCATCCGCTGCGACGTCTCGACATTGCCACCGGCCACGGCGGCAGGCGGCCTGGCATTCACAATAGTGCCTTCCGGCGCGATCACCCGAATCGGCCGCATAAGCCCCGAGGTGGCGGGCACCTGCTCGTCAATCAAGCAGCGAAAAACATAAAACACCGCCGACTCGGCAATCGCGCGCACGGCATTCACGCTGCCCGCGCACTGTGGCGCGGAGCCGGTGAAATCGACCACAGCGGTCGGGCCTTCGATCGTGATCGTGGCGACGATGCGCAACGGTTTCGCCGCTATCCCATCATCATCCAGATAATCCACGCCGCGGTATCGCCCTCGGGGAATCTCCCGAAGCATGGCTCGCGTCATGCGCTCCGAATAATCCAGCAGGTGCCGCTCGTATGTCTCAACCTCTTTGCGTCCGTACTTCGCCGTAATCTCGTGCAACCGCCGCTCCCCGATCCGGCACGCCGCGATCTGCGCGGTCAGGTCGCCCTCACGCTCGCGCGGGGTGCGCACGTTTGCGAGGAGCAGTTCCATCACATCGCGCACCACGCGCCCGCCCTGCAAAATTTTGATCGGGGGGATACGCAAGCCTTCCTGGAAGATTTCGCGCTCCAGTCCCATCGAGCCCGCGTGCGCGCCGCCGATATCCGCGTGATGCGCTCGATTGGCCACGTAGAAAAATGGCTTGCTTACACGCGGAACGAAGACGGGCATCACCATCGTCAGATCGGGCAAGTGCGTGCCGCCGGCATACGGATCATTTAGCAGCGCCACATCGCCAGGTCCAAGCGTAAGCGCCTGCATCGCGGCAGCCACGGACATCGGCATCGACCCCAGATGAACCGGCATATGATCGCCCATGGCCAGCACTTCACCCTGGGCATCGAACACCGCGCACGAATAGTCGCGCCGCTCCTTGATATTCGGAGAAAACGCCACTCGCCGGAGAGCGCTGCCCATTTCCTCCGCCACGGAGTGAAACAGGTTCTTGAAAATTTCCAGCCGCGTGGGATCAAATTTCATTTTTCATTCCGCTTCACCATTCAATTCAAACTGCTCCCACAAACTATCGACGTGGCGTCAAAAGTAAGTTTTCGAATGCATCGACGCGTGCACGCCATCCGGGGGGCACAGCCGTCGTCGCGCTGTATTCCGCAATAATCGCAGGCCCCGCGAACCGATGTCCCGCGTGCAACTTCTCGCGATTGTAGAGAGGCGTTGCCAGAGCCTTCCCCCCGAAAAATGCGCGGCGGACATCAACCACGGCCGACTTCGCTTCCGCGCGGCCTGAACGCTTCCGTGGCATTTCGGGCTTTGGCGTCGCGCCAATAAATCGCGCCCGCACATTGACCACCTCCGCCGCCTTCGCCGGATTGGAGTAACCGTATCGCCGCTCGTGGGCGCGATGAAACTCCTTCAGAAAATCCCCTTCCGCGGGCACCGTCAATTCAAACGCCTGACCCACATAGCGCATGTCGAGCAGCCGCTCGACCCGCGCGGCGCCGCGAGCAAAACCTTCCGCGGCCATTTCCCGCAGCCCGCGCGATTCAAGGCGTGTGAAAGCCCGCTCCAGCGCCAGGCGAGCGGCGCGCGCCGTATTCACGGCGAGCAAAATCGTCTGCGAGAGATCCTTCACCACGTCCGCGCGCAAAATTCCCAGCGCCGAAAGCCCACCCGGAAATTTCGGAATCAACACGCCTAGCATGTTGAGAGCAGCGGC
>JBGQGW010000085.1:0-13735 GCA_041497605.1 Terriglobia bacterium
AAGGGAGTGATGTTGACGCACGCGAATCTGCTGGCCAACATCCGTTCGATCGGTGAAGGAATCGGGATAAAGCCGGATGACGTAGCGGTGAGCTGGCTGCCGCTGTATCACGACATGGGATTGATCGGCGCGTGGCTGGTGCCGCTTTATTTCGGAGTGCCGCTGGTGGTGCTGTCACCGCTGGCATTCCTGAGCCGCCCGGAGCGCTGGCTGTGGGCCATTCATCACCATTCGGGAACGATCAGCCCCGCGCCGAATTTCGCTTATGAATTGTGCGTGCGCAAAATTGTGGATCGCGATATCGAAGGGCTGAACCTGAGCAGTTGGCGCGCGGCGTTGAATGGAGCGGAGCCGGTAAACCCGCAGACCATTGAACGCTTCGTGACGCGCTTCGCACCGTACGGCTTGCGGAGCGAAATTGTGCTTCCGGTTTACGGGCTGGCGGAAGCTTCGCTGGGGATTGCGGCGCCGCCGCTGGGCTCGGGCCTGAAGGTCGATCGAATCGCACGCGATCCATTCGAGCGCGAAGGGCGTGCGGTGGCGGTTGCGGCATCCGCGGCGCCTGCGAATGACGAAGCGGGCGTGCTCGAATTCGCCTCCGTGGGCTTGCTCTTGCCCGGCACGGAAGTTCGCCTGGTGGATGCGGAGGGACGAGACGTGGGCGAGAGGCGCGAAGGGCGCCTTTGGTTCCGCAGCGCGTCGGGCACGCAGGGTTACTACCGGAATCCGGAAGCCACGCGCGCCATTCTGTGTGGCGATGGCTGGATCGATTCCGGTGACCTGGCCTATCGCGCTGAGGGCAATCTCTACATCACCGGCCGCGCCAAGGACATCATCATTAAGGGGGGAAGAAATATTTATCCCCACGAAGTGGAGGAGATTACCGGACGCGTGAACGGCGTGCGCATGGGATGCGTCGTTGCATTCGGCCTGGCTGACGAGAAATCTGGCACGGAGCGGCTGATCGTGGCCGCCGAGTTGCGAAATTCTTCGGCGCGCGACCGCGTTGCCGCGGATATTACGGAGCAGGTGGCTGCGGTGATCGGCATGCCGCCCGATTCCGTGGAGCTTCTGCCGCCACACTCGATTCCCAAAACATCGAGCGGAAAACTTCGCCGCAGCGAAACCAAGAGGCTTTACCTGGAGCACCGTTTAGGCAAGCGGTTCCTTCCTATTTGGCTGCAAGTGGCGAAGCTTTCGGCGGCGAGCGCGGGGCCCGGCCTTGCGCGGATGGCGGGAAAAGGCCTTCGCCAGGCGGCGGAAATTTTGTACGGCGTCTATGCATTGACGGTTTTTGGCATCGTTTTTCCTTCGATCTGGGCCGTCGTTTGCATCATGCCCAAGCGGGCGGCGCCGCAAATCACGCGCGCCGGATTGCGGTTCATGCTGGCGTTGGCGGGGATTCGAATCCGCGTGGAAAACGGCGCGCTGCTGAATGAGTTTCCTTCTTCCGGCCCATGGATTATTGCCGCGAACCATACAAGCTACCTCGACATTTTCGTGATGAGCGCGTATCTGCCCGCCGGAGCGCGGTTCGTTGGGAAGGGTGAAATTCGTTCGATGCCTTTGATTCGCACCTTTGCGAAACGGCTCGGCCACTTCGCTTTCGACCGCAGCGATCCCCAGGCGCGGCTGGAGCAGGCGAGAGAAATTGACGCCGCAGTGCTCGATGGCAGCTCGGTGGTTATTTATCCGGAAGGAACATTCACGCCGGCGCCGGGTGTTCGGCCGTTTCAGCTTGGCGCATTTAAGGCGGCCGTGGATACGAACCGGCCCATCTGTCCCGCGGTGGTTCGCGGGGCGAGAGAAATTCTGCGGGATAGAACGATTCTGCCGCGCTTCGGGCGCATTACGATCACGTTTGGCCCGTTGATTTTGTCGCAGGGGAAAGGCTGGCCGGAAATGGTACGGTTACGAGATGCCACGCGCGCCGTTTTCGCGAAAAATTCCGGCGAGCCGCTGCTGTAAGCAGAATACATTTTGCACAACTGCACTTTGTTGCATGCCACTTGTTCCGCCCAACGTGCATCCAATCTGAGTGACCCAGCCTGCAGAGCGTAGCCCGGCCCAGGGGCAAGCTTGACGCAATTCGCTCTGCACGCGGAGGGAGCCTGTCTCCTCCGCGGTTCTCAAATCTACCGGAGGAAACTACATGCGAAAGCTCTGTTCGGCGTTGGGCATCTTGGTGGCTCTCTCGTTCGCGCCAGCGGTCCGAGCCCAGGACAAGGTCGAGGTGTTTGGTGGATATTCCTACTTGCGGCTGAATAATTCTCCGTCGCACTTCAATTTAAACGGCTGGGAGCTTGCCGGGACGTACAAGTTTAATGGATGGCTGGGCGGAACAGCGGACTTCAGCGGCCACTATGGCTCACCCTTCGGCGCGAATCTCAACCAACACAACTTTCTCTTCGGCCCGCAGATCTCCCTGCCTGCGCCTGTTTCGCCTTTCGTTCATGCGCTGGTGGGTGTTGCCGATCTTGGCGGGTCAGGCGTTTCGGACCATTCGTTCGCCACGGCGTTGGGCGGAGGCATGGATATCCATAGCGGTTTTCTTCTGGGCTACCGGTTGTTTCAAGTGGATGATGTGATTACGCACTTTGGCGGCAGGTCGCAGAATGATTTGAGGATTTCCACGGGGATTGTTCTGCGGTTTTGATCGGGGCGCGGTTTGCTGATGTGCAAGGCAAGCGGCGCGAGACACGCGCGCATCCTCGCGGCCGCAGGTCTGTTAGCCATGCATGGTGTAAATCACCGTGATGGAAGTTTCCACTGCGACGGCTTCGCCATTGAGCAGCGTGGGACGATAGCGCCACTGGCGAACGGCATCAAGTGAGGACTTGACGAGCAGCGGGTGGCCGCTCAGCACTTCGAGAGATTGAATTGTGCCGTCGCGGCCAATAATTGCGTGTAGCTGCACGGTTCCTTCCAAATGAATTTGCCGTGCGAGTGCGGGGTAAACGGGCTCGACGCGATGAATGAGCAGCGCTTGTTCCAGCGATTCGCTCCTGCGGATGGTTCGCGCTGGCGATTTGGCGGCGGGTGGCGCAGGCAGGGGAGGCGCAGGACCGGTTTCCGTTCCACCGGGGACTCCGAATCGATCATTCCCACCGGGAACTCCTGGCCCGATTGATGGTGGTTCATCCGCAGTGGGTATTTCGTTTCCCGTCGCAGGCCTCACCCCATTTGGAACTACACGCGGCTGAGTGAGCACTCGGTCCCGGAAAATAATTGTGGTGGATCCGTGGGGCGATCGTTGAGGATCGGAGTGAGAAGGAGCGGCATGAAGAGTCTGCGTTCCACGATACGGTGGACCCACAATCATCGACATCAGGGGCGGCAAGACTGACGGCTTTGCAAGCGGAGCCAGCAACAAGATCGCCAGGGCCAGAGCTTCGAGTATCAACGCGACGAACAGCGCTTTCCGGAGACGGCCGCGAGTGCGGCGATTGGACGCTGGATCGCTTTCCACGAGACATTGGCCGAAAATATTCGTTTCGCGCATGACGCACCTCCGACGTGCAGTTGCCGGAATTGGCATCCGGCAATGAAGTGATTTTGCAGCCGAAGGTCGCGCGACCTTTCCTAGCATTGGACACCAGAGTGCGAGGCGTGTTCCCAAGTGCAATGGGGATTTTTCGAGCAGGCTTCGGAAATGCTCAGTCTTCAGTCTCGTTAAGAGGGTTCGTCGGATATGGTCACAGAAGAATCTGGAACTGTTCTTTCATGTGCAATTCACTCCCGATTCCTCGCTGCGCTCGGAATGACCCGAAATTGACCGCTTCCGCTGGCGGCTTGAGGATGAGCTTCGGCTGGGCGCGGAGGTTAGGCTAATTGAAAGAACCGCAAGGATTTAGCGATTGACTGTGGGATCGAAGCATCAAATGCCGGGGGAAAAGCATCAGATGTGTTGAATAGCGAGGAAATATCAGAAAGCTTTATGGAGTGGCTATCATGAATCGATCACCTGAAGTCGTTGGAATGCGTTTTACCGGCTGGGCCGCGCTCAATCGCGACCCGCAAGAAGACCGGCTGGAGTTTACCTGCCCGCGTTGCGGAGCGGCCGGCACCAAGCCGGCGCGACGTCCGCGTGCCAGTTATCACTTCACGGATGGATTCGTGCAAGACATGCAGGGCGAGGCGACCACTTGCCGAGCCTGTCGGCAATCGCTGCGCATTGTGCCGGTGGTGTTGCTGCACGATCAAGACGAGAAGCGGCGCTTCGAAGCTGTGTTCGCCCCGACGCTGGAAGTCTCGCAGAACTAAGTTCGTTCGATCCTGCCGCCGGGCAGACACTTCTCCGCAAGTATGTGCAGATGGGATGCGCGTATTTTCAAATACGCGCATGCCTATCTTTGCGTTTGCACCGCGAATCTTCAATTCTGAATAACAAAGAGGGGAAGGAGTTTGGCTCCTTCCCCTCTGACCTTCTCCTGGATTTATGAATTAACCGCTTTTATGAAATTGACGGACAGTTCCTGCTGCCCGGATTGCCGGCGGTAACGGCAGCTTGCGATCGCGCGATTGAGTTCGCGCCGCTCGTGATTGATGCGAGCAAGGAGAGATTTGGTGGTTGAGAAGTTAGCTTAGCCCATCCAGTCGGTATCAATTTCCAGATGATGCTTCTGGAGACTGGCGTGGACGCACTCGAAGGCTTCGTCGACGGTGTCGGCGAACTGCAAAAGGCTGTACTCTTTTTCGGTGACCGTGCCGGCGCGAACCATGGCGCGCCAGTTGACCACCTTATCCCAGTAGCGGCGGCCGTAGATCAGGATCATGTGGTGTCCAGGCAGCTTGCGGGTTTGGAGCAAGGTCAACATCTCCCAGAGCTCGTCCATGGTACCGAAGCCGCCGGGAAAGACGATCAGGGCCTTGGCCAACTGCGCGAACCACAATTTGCGCATGAAGAAATAATGGAAGCAGACATTCAGCTCCGGCGTGATGTAAGGGTTCGGCCTTTGCTCGTGCGGCAACTCGATGCTCAGACCGATGGAGGCCCCGCCCGCTTCGGATGCGCCGCGATTGGCCGCTTCCATAATGCCGGGGCCGCCGCCGGAACAAATCACGAAGCGGCGGGGCTGAGTGCCGAGCGTCATGGCCCAACTGGTGATGCGCTTGGACAGCTCGCGAGCTTCTTCGTAGTAGCGCGCCATCTCAACAACCGCGCGAGCGGTGCGGACTTTCTGCTTCATCGCGGGGGTCTTGTGACGGCGGGCCTGGCGGATGGCCTGCTCCAGCTTCGCTTGCGATTGATCCAGCGGCCGGATGCGCGCGGAGCCGAACATCACGATGGTATCGCCCACGCCTTCCCGGCGCAGGCGCGAGAGCGGATCGAGATATTCGGACAGGATGCGCAAGGGCCGAGCGGTGGGACTTTCAACGAAAGCCCGATCGTGGTATGCGAGCTGAGACATGGGCAAATGCCGGACTGGGCTCATTGGTTTCCCCCAACTACGAAACGCGAATAGCCATTTTAGGAGAACGCCGCAGGCAAAAGCCAGCCGGGTGCGTCGTAGCAGCCAACGTCTGGGCATCAAACCGCTTCGAATTAGCTAGACTAGTCTTGTGAAGCTCGTTTCCCAATTCGTGCTGATTCTAGCGACCCTGTGCGGGCTGGCCGCGGCGCCGGCCTGGGGCCAGGCGCCGGCGGGTCCAATGGCGCCGAAGCCCGGCGCGAAGGCGGAAAAAGCTCCTTCCCGCGAGGCCAAGCAGAAGGGGCCGATTCGAGTTCGCGTGAATCTGGTGAGCACACCGGTTACCGTGCGCGACAGCAAGGGAGAATTGGTATTCAATCTGGTGGAAAAAGATTTCAAAATTTTCGACAACGGGCGCGAGCAGAGAATTCAGCACTTCGATCTGGGCGGTGATTTGCTCTCGGTGGTGTTCGTGGTGGAGACCAGCTCGCACATCGAGCCGTTGCTACCGGCGATTCGCCGGACCGGAATTGTTTTTACGCAGACGGTGATGGCGCAGACCGCCGAGGCTGCCGTGGTGGGTTTTGACGATGAGATTGATCTGCTCTCACCGTTTACGGCGGACCAGGAACAAATCCAGCGGGCCATCAACAAACTGAAAGAGGGAACGTCTGGAATCAAGCTGTACGACGGGCTGGAGCGAGCGGTGCAATTGCTGAAGGAACAGCCAGAAATTCGCCGGCGCATTATCGTGGCGATTTCGGAATCGACGGACACGGGCAGCGATGTGAAGCTGGGGGAAGTGTTGCGCCAGGCCCAGCTCGCCAACATCACGATTTATACAATTGAATTGAGCACCACCGCAGCGGAACTCCGTGCCCCTCCGTCGCAGGCGCAAGGGCCGAAGCTCGGGCCGCCGGGGACGCGTCCTTTGCCTCCGCTGCGCGGCCATCCCGCCACCGACGAAACCGATCAGCAACAAATGGGAAATATCGATCTGCTGTCCGCGGTGATCTGGCTGGTAAAGACGGCGGCGAACGGAGTTGGGCTGGGAGATAAGAGCCTGGTGCTGGCGAGCACGGCAACCGGCGGGCTGCACCTGAAAACGATGCGGGATCGCTCAATCGAAAAAGCGATGGATCAAATCGGCGGTGAATTGCACGCGCAATATGTGCTGGGCTACCAACCGCCCGGCAGCGATCTGACGGGCTACCACGAGATTCAAATGAAGGTGGCGCGGGAGGGCGTCGACGTCCGCACCCGCCCCGGCTATTACATCGCGCCGCCGCCGAATTGATCAGCTCTTCGGCGGTTCGATGACGGCGGCTTCCTCTTCTTCGGGGATGGAAGCGGCGGCGGCGATGCGATCGCCTTCGTCGAGCCGGAGCAAGCGCACCCCTTGTGTAGACCGGCCGGCTTCGCGGATTTCGGCGGAGTGGACGCGGATTACCTTGCCTTGCCCGGTGATGATCATTACGTCGGCGTCTTCCTTCACCTGCAGGGCGGCGACAACGGGACCATTGCGGTCGGTGCTCTTTAAATTGATGACACCCTTGCCGCCGCGCGAGGTGACGCGATATTCGGCGAGCGGGGTGCGCTTGCCGTAGCCTTTTTCGGAGACGGTGAGCATCAACGAGGTGAGCGATTCGCGGATCTGATCGCTTTCCAATTCATCGAGATTCTGCGTTTCCTGCTTGAATTCCTTCTTGATGATTTCGAAATCCGGCTGCACGGCGTCCATGCTGACGACATAATCGTCCTTGTCCAGATCCATTCCGATCACGCCGCCGGCCTGGCGCCCCATGGAGCGCACTTCCGTCTCGCGGAACAAAATGGCCTGACCCAGGCGGCTGGCCAGGAAAATCATCTGCTTGCCGTCGGTGAGTTTCGCGCCGATCATTTCGTCGTTATTTTCCAGGTTGATGCCGATGATGCCGGACGGCCGCGGATTGGAAAATTCCGCGAGCACGGTTTTCTTGACGGTGCCATTGCGCGTGGCGAGGAAGACGAAGCGGCCTTCTTCCTCGAGGTTGCGCGCGGAAACCACCGCGGCCAGCTTTTCGCCATCCTGGAAACGCACCAGGCTGGTGATGGCTTTGCCGCGCGTGGCCGCGGCAGCTTCGGGAATTTCATACACTTTGAGCCAATAGATGCGGCCCTTGGAGGTGAAGAGCAGGATGTAGCTGTGCGCCGAGGCGATGAAGAAATGTTCGACGAAATCTTCTTCGCGGGTACGCGCGCCGATGCGGCCCTTGCCCCCGCGCGACTGGTGGCGGTAGGTGTCCACGGAAGTGCGCTTGATGTAGCCGGCGTGGCTGACGGTGATTACCATTTCTTCGTCTTTGATCAGATCTTCAAGCTTGATTTCCTCGACGCGGTCGACGATCTGGGTGCGGCGGTCGTCGCCATAGAGCTTCACGATTTCCTTCAGCTCGGCCACGATCAAGTTGCGAAGTTTCTTCTCGCTGGCGAGGATGGATTTCAACTCGGCGATTTTCTCCTGCAGCTCTTTCAATTCCTGGAGGATCTTTTCGCGCTCGAGTTGCGTCAAGCGGTGCAATTGCAAATCCAGGATGGCCTGGGCCTGGCGATCGCTGAACTTCCATTGCTCCATCAAGCCTTCTTTGGCTTCCTTGGGCGATTTCGAGCGGCGGATCAGCTTGATGATGTCGTCGAGATGTTCGAGGGCTTTCTTGAAGCCGAGCAAAATATGTTCGCGCTCTTCAGCTTTGCGCAATTCGTACTGGGTGCGCCGGCGGACCACGTCCACGCGATGCTCGATGAACAGCCGCAGCAATGCGATGAGCCCGAGTTCGCGCGGCTGGCCGCCCACAATGGCGAGCAGAATCATGCCGAACGATTCCTGCAATTGAGTGTGCTTGTAGAGTTGGTTGAGGATGAGCTGCGATTCTTCGTCGCGCTTCAGCTCGATGACGATGCGCATTCCATCGCGATCGCTTTCATCGCGAATGTCGCCGATGCCCTCGATCTTCTTGTCCTGAACCAGGTGGGCGATGTGCTCGATCAACCGGGCTTTATTCACCTGGTAGGGCAGCTCGGTGATGACGATGTTTTCGCGGTCCTTGCTCGATTTTTCGATGGCCGCTTTGGCGCGCACTTGAAACGAGCCACGGCCGTTGGTGTAAGCCAGTTCGATTCCTTCGCGGCCATAGATGTAACCGGCAGTGGGAAAATCCGGGCCGGGCACCAGCTTCATGATTTTTTTCAGATTCGTTTCGGGTTCTTCGATCAGGAGAATTGCGGCTTCCACGACTTCGCGCAGATTGTGCGGCGGGATGTTGGTGGCCATGCCAACCGCGATTCCGCTGGAGCCATTGACGAGAAGACTGGGAATTCGGGTGGGCAGAACGACCGGTTCCTGGGTACTCTCGTCGAAATTAGGAACGAAATCAACCGTTTCCTTTTCGATGTCGGCGAGCATCTCTTCGGCAATTTTCGAAAGGCGCGCTTCGGTGTACCGCATGGCCGCCGGCGGGTCTCCGTCCACCGAGCCGAAGTTTCCCTGGCCGTCGACCAGCGGGTAGCGCATGTTGAAGTTCTGCGCCAGGCGCACCAGGGCGTCGTAAACGGGCGCGTCACCGTGCGGGTGGAATTTGCCGAGAACCTCGCCGGTAATTTTCGCGCACTTGCGGTAGGGCTTGGTGGAGGTGAGCCCGAGCTCGTACATGCCGTAGAGAATTCGCCGGTGCACTGGTTTCAGGCCGTCGCGCACGTCGGGCAGCGCGCGGCCGATGATTACGCTCATGGCGTAATCGAGATACGACTTCTTCATCTCCGATTCGATATCCACCGGGGTGATGATCGATTGGTTCTGTTCGTCAGCCATTCATCCCTCTACGTGATGTGTGATTCTCTTGTTTTACTTTTTCTCTGCCGCGTCCACGCCGCCCAAGTCGCGCGCCTGTGCTTTGGATGTCATTCCGAGGCCCGCGCTGTTTGCGGGCCGAGGAATCCAGGGTGACTCGCCCCGATTCGCGTTGAACTCGCGATCCCTCGATCGCCGAGCCGATCTCGGGATGACACCCTACGTTTTCCGCGCCGCTTGCGCCGTGCTCGTCATTCCTACGTTTTTCTCGGCGCGCGTTCGAGCACGTACATCTTCACGGTTTCGAACGCCGAGGCATTATTTGAAAACCGCTGCGGGCCGAAATGAGCTTCCAGCTCGTTCAGAAGCGCGGCGCATTCGGCTTCGCTTGCGCATGCAATCGCGACGCCGCGCTCATTGTCGGGAGCCGTGGTGGGCGTGGCGCGAAATTCCGAACAGCTCAGCCCCCGCAGTCCCGGCAAAATCTTCCATGTGAGCTGGCAAACCATTAAAGATGCCTTTCCATTTTCGTCTTGCAGCTTAGATATCGAGGTTCACAACTTCCAGGGCGTTTTCCTCGATAAATTTGCGGCGCTCCTCGACGTTTTCGCCCATCAGCGTGGCGAAAATTTGTTCGGCGACGACGGCGTCTTCAAGACGCACCTTGAGCAGCGTGCGCGTCTCGGCGTTCATCGTAGTTTCCCAGAGCTGCTCGGGATTCATTTCGCCGAGGCCCTTGAACCTGGTGATGGCGAAATCCTTCTTGGCGTCCTCGAGGACGAAATTCAGCACGTCGCGCGTATTTTCCTTCACGGCTTTATCGCCATTGCGCGTGACGGTGAAGGGCGGATGGTCGATCTCCGCGATGCTCTGCTGCAGAGTGCGCAGGCGCTTGTACTCGGGCGTCGCGGCCAGCGCCCAATTGACGCGGCGCTCGACGCCGTTGGTCAAGACCAGCTCGTAGAGACTGTGTTCCTCATCGAACGCAATCTTGCCTTCGCACTTCAGTTTTTCCTTCTCGATGACCTTCAGCAGTTTCTCGAGTTTCTTTTTGTCGGCGAAGTCGGTTTTCTTATCGAGTTCGCTGGCGGCCAGCAATTCCACGAGCTGCGCATCGCGCATGCGGCGGGCGAGTTTCGCGGCCACCTGAACGAATTCCTGAACATTGAGGAGGAAGGTAGTCAACGGACCGCCTTCGAGAACTTTTCCGTCTTTCGATTTGACGACGTGCTCCTCAGTAGCGCGCTTCATCAGCTCGCGCGCGAATTCCCGCTCGTCGCGAATGTAGCGTTCCGATTTGCCGCGCTTCACGCGATAGAGCGGCGGCTGGGCAATATAGATGTGCCCTTTATCGATCAGCTCGCGCATGTGGCGGAAGAAAAACGTGAGCAGCAGGGTGCGAATGTGGCTGCCGTCCACGTCGGCGTCGGTCATCAGGATAATTTTGTGGTAGCGAACTTTATTGGCGTCGAAATCGTCCTTGCCGATGCCGGTGCCTAGGGCGGTGATGATGGCGCGGATTTCTTCGTGGCCCAGCATTTTGTCGTAACGCGCTTTTTCGACGTTCAGGATTTTGCCCTTGAGCGGGAGGATGGCCTGGTAGCGGCGATCGCGGCCCATCTTGGCCGAGCCGCCGGCCGATTCCCCTTCGACCAGGAACAGCTCGCAACGCGCCGGATCGCGCTCCTGGCAATCGGAGAGTTTGCCGGGCAAGCCGCTGGAATCGAGAGCGGACTTGCGGCGAGTGAGCTCGCGAGCCTTGCGCGCCGCTTCGCGGGCGCGCGAGGCGTCAATGCACTTGCCGATGATTTTGCGGGCGATGGAAGAATGCTTATCGAAATATTCGCCGAGCCTTTCGTTGACGAGTTGCTCGACCAGTCCCTTGATGTCGCTATTGAGCTTGCCCTTGGTCTGGCCTTCGAATTGGGGCTGGGGCAATTTCACGGAAACGACGGCGACCAGGCCTTCGCGAACGTCGTCACCGGTGATACCCACTTCGCCTTTTTGATCCTTGAGCATGCCGAAGGAGCCGGCGTAATAATTAATCGTGCGCGTGAGGGCGGAGCGAAAACCGGAAAGATGCGTTCCGCCATCCACGGTGTTGATGGTGTTGGCGAAGGCGAAAATATTTTCGGCGTAGCTGTCGTTGTATTGCAGCGCGATTTCGATGTCCACCGTGTCGCGCTTGCCTTCCATGTGGATGGGCGAATCGTGCAGCGTTTGTTTGCCGCGGTTCAGATGCTTGACGAATTCAGCGATGCCGCCGGTGAAGCGGAATTCCGCTTTCTTGTCGGTGCGTTCGTCGTGCAGCGTGATTTTCAGGCCTTTATTCAGGAAGGCCAGCTCGCGAAGGCGCTGCGAAAGCGTGTCGAAACTGAAATTCAGGGTCGTGAAGATGGTGGGATCGGGGTGAAACGTGATTTTCGTGCCGGTTTTCCTGGTCTTTCCCGAGGCCTTGAGCTTCGACGTGGGGACGCCTCTTTCGTAGTCCTGTTCCCACACTTCGCCCTCGCGCCAGATCTCCAGATCGAGCCAGTCCGAAAGGGCATTGACCACGGAGACTCCGACGCCGTGCAGGCCACCGGAAACTTTATAAGTGTCGCTGTCGAATTTTCCGCCGGCGTGGAGCACAGTCATCACCACTTCGGCGGCCGGCTTCTTTTCGGTGGCGTGCATGTCCACGGGAATGCCGCGGCCGTTATCGATAACCGTGACGGAGTTATCCTCGGCCACCGAGACATTGATCTCGTCGCAATAGCCGGCCAGGGCTTCGTCGACGGAGTTGTCCACCACTTCCCAGACCAGATGATGCAGGCCCAATTCACCGGTTGAGCCGATGTACATCGCGGGACGCTTGCGAACGGCTTCGATTCCACCCAGAACTTTGATCGAAGTAGCGTCGTAGCGATGCCCAGGACCTTTGGCAGAGGTCTCTTTATCACCCATGGTGTGTACGTCTCCTGGCGTTGCGTTCGGGAAGGCGGAAGAGCGGGAAAGCTCGACACTCGCCTTACCCTGTGGTCTGCCACTCTCGAAAGAGTGCAAGACTCGAAGGGTTTACTTGCTTCATCCCGTCCCGTTCCGCCGCGGAAGGCGGGGGGACATGGCGAAGACTTATTTCCCCGTATGGGGATTTTCCGGGCCGTGCTGCCTCTCCCCTGGGCCCTGGCGCGGGCCCAAAATTTCAGAGGCAACCTGACCCGGCCACAGTGCCGGTCCAGAAGGAATCTGTGACCAAAATACGTGCGAATCTTACTGGAAATTAGGGATTTTCTCAAGGCAAAGTTGAGGCCTACAGCCTTCTTTTATGTTTTGTAGAATCAATAGGTTGGATGAGTGGTGGTGGAGTGTTTGGCCAAGCCACAAAGGGCGAACGTAGGGCGAATGTCAGTTGAATGGATTTTAGCAACTTACACAAGTTTATTTTTGAATATTCTCCGCCAAAGATGGGGATTGGACCGAGGCGCCGAGCTGCTGCAAGAGCGCCAGGCGATCGCCTAGAACCCATCCTTCGGAAACTTTTCCGTTGGCAATTTTGAAAATTGCCGTGCCTGCGTAGGTGATTTGTTTTCCCGTTGCGGAAATGCCGAACACTTCGCCGCGATGCGTGCCGCGATAGGTGAGCCGCGCGACCACTTGATCGCCCTCGGCGATGAGATCCTCGATTTTATTGTGAAAATCGGGGAACGCGGCGCGGACCAGGCGCATGTAATCGCAAAAAGCGGCGCGGCCTTTTGTGGCGACTCCGAGCGAACCACGGAAGAGAATTTCTTCCGAAAGAATTTCTCCGGCCGCGTCGAAGTCCCAGGGATTCCACATCTCTTCGTAATAACGGCGGATCAGGTCTTTGTTCTTTTCCTGGACGGAATCGAGTGGCATGACGATGTCTCCAACACGAATTTTTCCTTCGGTCAGGATTTCCACGCGCAAGCCGCCGCGGTGGAGCAAGGCTCGATTCGCGCCTTCTTGCGTGAGTTCTTCCAGATAGCCGCAAGGTTCGCAGAGACGCGCGCCGCGGAGGATGACTTCGCCCACGCGGAAGTCTCGTCCGACCAGATGATTCAGCGGCACGCCGCGCGTGACCAGGTTGCGCCGCGCGTCTGCCGCCGTGAATGGCTTCACGAGTTTGGCCGCGGCGGCTTCGAGGGCTTCGCTTTCGATCAGCGTGAGCACGCGGCCCGTGCCGGGCTGATTCGAGTAGGCGCCGCGCGAGAAGAAATAGCGGTCACCATCGAGTCCCCTGCCGGGCACGGCGCGCACTTCGTCGCGGGATTCCATGGAAACTTTCGCATCCGGAGCGATAAAAATCGAAACGATGCTGCCTCTCCACATGTGTTTTTCCTCCCGTCGTTATCTCGCTGCTGTTCTCCCGAGCTTACTCATTCACTTCGGAGCCTCGAACTCATTCCGTTCACGCGGGCAAGATGTGTTTTCGCATCAAGAACAGTGAGCTTGCGTGAATGAACAGGGCGGCAGCGGTGGCCGTGATGAATGCAAG
>JBGQGW010000086.1:0-13671 GCA_041497605.1 Terriglobia bacterium
AGATCGACGACGTGGTCCTCGGCTGCGCCATGCCCGAAGCCGAGCAGGGACTCAACGTGGCGCGCAACGCCCTGTTGCTCGCGGGCTGGCCCGACACCGTCCCTGGCGAGACGATCAATCGCTTCTGCGCGAGCGGCCTGCAGGCGATCGCCCACGCTGCGCAGTCCATTCACTGCGGCCTCTCTGAGGTGGTGGTCGCGGGCGGCACCGAATCCATGAGCATGGTGCCCATGGGCGGCAACAAAATTTCGCCCAATCCCTGGCTGATGGACCACTACCCGGATTCTTATCTCGGCATGGGACTCACCGCGGAAAATCTGGCGCGCAAATACGGCATCACTCGCGAACAATCCGACGAATTTTCTCTACGCAGCCACCAGAAAGCTCTCGAAGCAATTGCCGCGGGCAGATTCAAGGAAGAAGTCGTTCCCGTCGAAGTGAAAATCACCGCGATTGATAATTCGAACGGCGGCCGTCCCAAAACCACAAAAATTACTTTCGACACCGATGAGGGCCCGCGCGCCGACACTTCGCTCGAAGCGCTTGCCAAGCTGAAGCCCGCGTTTCACGTGAAGGGCACGGTCACGGCCGGGAACAGTTCTCAGATGAGCGACGCCGCCGCCGCGGCAATCGTGATGAGCGCTGACCGCGCCCGCGCCATCGGCGCAAAACCTCTCGCGCGTTTCGTCTCGTTCGCCACCGCCGGATGCCCACCCGAAGAAATGGGAGTCGGCCCCGTCTTCGCGATTCCCAAGGCGCTTAAGCTCGCAGGCCTTACGCTCGATCAAATTGACGTGATTGAATTGAACGAAGCCTTCGCCGCCCAATCCCTCAGCGTGATCAGACTGGCCGGCCTCGATCCCGCGCGCGTGAATCCCAATGGCGGAGCGGTCGCCCTCGGCCACCCGCTCGGCTGCACCGGCGCAAAATTAACCGCAACAATACTGCGCGAACTCGCCCGCCGCAACGGTCGCTACGGGCTCGTCACCATGTGCGTCGGCGGAGGCATGGGCGCCGCCGGCATCTTCGAGCGCCTCACCTAGCTCATAATTCCTGGATTGTCCGCAAGGTCGCGCTGCCGCGATCTGCCGTTGCCTTTCGTCCCTACTCTCTTCACGCGAAAATTCGCTCCAGCAACTCCGTCCCGTGCCTCCCGAAATCATCCACGCGCGCTTGCGGGATCGAATAAGCCGAAAGCCACAATTGTACTTCCAGTTTTCCGGGCACGCCCTCGATCGTCACCCACAGCAGCGCGTCATTCAGTTCCTTCACCGAAGCGCAAAATCCACGCGGCGGGACCACGAATTTCACATGCCCGTGATAAGTTTCTCCCCACGCAGTTTTTCCGGAATAGTCCGCGCCCGATCCCAGGTGCGCCGGGTCGCCCTCCGCAAACAGCCCCTTCGCGCCGGCAATCCGCTCATAAGCCTGTTCGCGCGAAACAGCAATTTTCTTCCTCGGCCAGGACACCTGTCGTGGCGTTCCCGCGTGCCGCTCCAGGTAATGCCGCAAATTCACCAGCATGAACACCCAGCCGTAATCCATCGAATCAAATTTCTCATTCTCCGCAGCCGAGCCTGTCGTGAATCCCGAATTCACAACTCTCACCAGCGTCTTCCCGCCGCGTGCCTCGATCGTCCACTCCACCACGGGCGCTTGGGGATCGCCCGGCTTTCCTTCCGTCCATGCATACCGCCGCCCTGGTTCCCATATAGAGATCGGCGCCTCGCCCTCGCAGCCGGGCCCCCACGACAAGAAAATGGAGCCGCCCTCTCCCGGTTTCACTCGCGCTTCGAGAGGAAACCACCGCGCCAACTCCTGACCGTCCGTCAACGCCTTCCACACCGCCTCAACCGGAGCGTCAACTTCAATCTCTTTCCGAATCGTGCGCGTCGCCCGCTGTTACGCCTCGTTCCTCGGTCGCCCCTCGAAATGGATTTCCCGCTACCCCGGAAAACCCGACGCCTCGCTCATCCCTTGGCAATCGTCGCCGTCTCGAGCGCCTCGCTCAATCGTTCCAGCGCTTTCTCCATGCGCCCTTCAATCTCTTTCGCGCGCGCCGCATCGAGATCCCATCCGCGGCCCCAGAAAGAAAGCACTCTTCCCGCCGGGCCCATCGCGAATGCCTTCAGCTCGAAAACCCCGTTCATTTCCTCCCAGGAAACGGCCACTTCTCGCGCCGATACTGCCAGGACATTTCCCGTAATTTTTCCGCCATCTTGCAGCACCAGTTCACACCGTTCCCCTGGCTTGCCGATTTTTCCGGATTTCGTCAGCCATTTCGCGAGCCCCGCCTCGGTGACGTAGTAAGGCATCAATTGCTCGTAGGAAAACTGTGCCGGCCGCATGCCGAAAAAATAGGCCTTCGGATTTCCAAAGTAATTCTCCAGATAATGTTTCAGCACCGCGAGAGCCATCTTCCATCCGGAAACGATGCCTTCGTATTCCTCATTCCATCCCGCATCTTCCCGCATGCCCGAATTCACCAGACGCATCACGGTCTGGCCGCCCCGGTATTCGATGTTCACTTCCAGAATTCCCGGATTGCCTTTTCCCTCCGGCGGATTCCATCGCAGCACAAAATATTTTTCCGGCACCGCCTCCACCACTTCATAGGGAATCACATATCCGAACCGTTCGAATTCCCAGGTCATGGTCCCGCCGACTTTCGCTTCACCGCTGGCCTTGTCCACAAACCATTGCGCCAGCTTTACCGGGTCCGTCCACGCTTCCCACACTTGCCTCGGCGTGGCCGAAGTGCGTATTTCGTCCTCAATCACGCGGCCCTTGTGTTCGATTTTTTTCGGCTCGGTCATGATCCCTGCTCCTTTTCCGGTGCCCTCACCCTCGACTCTCGACTTTCCACTTTAGACTCGGAACTCCCCCCGCTGCCTCCGCGCTTCGGCGGAATCGGATAGCAACCAAGCATCAAGCGATACGGCCGCCCCGGCCCCGCCTGCCCATCCGCAAGTTGCGCCGGTGACGCATATTTCCCCACCACCTCAATGATGGCCCGCTGCAATTGCCGCGCAAACTCCGCTCGCTGCTCCGCGCTTTCAAACCGCAGCTCCGACGAAACCGAAAGCGTCGAAAGACGCTTGCCCTGCGCCGTCGATTCCTCACTCGCGCGCCCCAATTCCGATTGCAGTTGCGAGGCCAGCGCCATCAGATAGGCAGCGCTGAAGCGATCCTCGATCCTTCCCGCATCCGGCCCCAGCCTTCCAAGTAACTCAGGAGCAAGTACATACGCCCGAGCCGTGGCAACGTACCGCTGCTCCACCATATTCCGCTTCCGGTGCCGCCCCGCGCGTTCCAGGAATTTTGCCCGCGCCAACTCCCGCACATGGTAGTTCACCTTCTGCCTGGGAAGCCGCAGCCGCCGCGCCAGCCCCGCCGCCGAATCCGGCTCCGCCAGCGCCTCCAGAATCCGCAATCGCAGCGGATGAAGAATCGCCGCCGCCCGTCCCGAATCCTGCACAAAGTTGAGTGCCGCCGAAGCCATACCCAATCTATACATAAGACAACATATCCTTTCAAGACAAAAGTAACTGTCAATAAGATCTTTTCGCTCCTCCACCGGCTTGCCACTGCGCTGCACGCTCCCGCCAAGATTGAAAACCTTGTTGTGTGCACTTCTTCGTTTTCCCGCGACACCTGTGGCGGAAACTGCGCACCACCAATGTGATCGAGCGCTGCTTCGTCGAAGTCCGCCGGCGAACGCGACCCATGGTCGTCTTCACCAACGTGGAAAGCGTGGATCGGATCGTCTATGCGATTTTCAGCCGCTTCAACGAGGACTGGAAAAACCACACCCTCGAACTATTTACACAAGCAGCTTGACGTCTCCCTCCCCGCCTCCGCATTTGCTACCGGCATAGCTTCCCGGTAAGATAAATCGTCCCGGAACCATCGGATCTTTACTTATTCCCCCGGAGCAACATGGCGTCGTCAACTGTGTGGTACTTCGCGTATGCCAGCAACATGAGCAAAGCGCAGATGAAGGCGCGTATCGGCGAGCCCGCCGAAGAACGGGTCGCGCGCCTGGATAATTACGAACTCGTTTTCAACAAGAGATCGCGCGGCGGTGCAGCGACGGCGAATATCCGGCAGGCTCAGGGGAAATTTGTCGAGGGCGTGCTCTACCGTCTTCCGGAATCAGCGCTTCGCACTCTCGATCGCTACGAAGGCGCACCCGTCCATTATCGCCGCATCGAAGTCACGGTAGTCGACCAGGTCGGCCGCAAGACCAACGCTCAAGTCTTCATCGCCACCAAAGTTGACAAGGGCCGCCTTCGCCCTGCCCCTCACTATTTGCAAACCATCCTCGAAGGTGCCGGCGAACACAGCCTTCCGGCGGAGTATATTGAGAAGATCAAGGCTGCTGCGCAGGGTTAACCGGCAAGCCGCCTGCGCCACGCGCTGAGTCTTGCGGTTGAGAGTTCCTCGACGGCGCACGAGTAAGGTATAAGTAAGAAGGTGTCATACAAAGCCTGATTCCCAGCAGCCAAAGAGGCACATCATGGCCACGACCACGATTTCCCAGAACCTGACGCGCGGCGGCGGTTTTCTGATCGCCAGCTCCCGCCCCGAAGACATTTTCACTCCCGCGGATTTGAACGATGACCAGCGCCTGATCGGCCAAACGGCCAAGGAGTTCGTCGACAAAGAAGTTCTCCCGCTGGTGCCCGAGCTCGAGCAGCACAAAGAAGGCTTGCTGCCGCAACTGCTGAAAAAGGCCGGCGAAATCGGCCTGCTCGGCGGCGGCATCGCGGAAATCTATGGCGGCTCGGAACTGGACAAGGTTTCCGCCACCGTCCTCGCGGAAAAACTTGCGGGATACGCGTCCTTCGCCGTCTCTCATGGCGGGCACGCCGGCATCGGCACCGTTCCCATCGTTTATTTCGGCACGGAAGAACAGAAGAAAAAATATCTGCCGAAGATTGCCACCGGCGAAATGATTTCCTGCTACTGCCTTTCGGAACCGCACGCCGGCTCCGATGCGCTGGCGGCGCGCACCCGCGCCACGCTTTCCGCCGATGGCAAGCACTGGATTCTGAACGGCCAGAAAATGTGGATTACCAACGGCGGCTTCGCCGACGTCTACGTGGTTTTCGCGAAAATCGATGGCGACAAGTTTTCCTGCTTCATCGTCGAGCGCGGCTATCCCGGATTTTCCGTCGGCGCCGAGGAAAAAAAGATGGGCCTCAAGGGCAGCTCCACCGTGTCCATCTTCTTCGAAAATTGCCAGGTGCCCAAAGAAAATCTGCTGCACGAAATTGGGCGCGGCCACATTGTCGCTTTCAATACCCTCAACGCCGGCCGGTTCAGCCTGGGCGCCTATTGCATGGGCGGCGCGAAGCTCATCATCGAAATTGCTTCCAAGTACGCCAAGGAACGCACGGCCTTCGGAAAGCCCATCGCTGATTTTGGAATGATCCGCGCCAAACTGGCCGAGATGACGATTCGGGCCTATGCCGTGGAATCGATGGTCTATCGTTCCGCGGGAATGATCGATGGCGCCATGTCCGCCGCGCACGAGAATAAGACGCAACAGGCCATGCAGGTGCTCGAGGAATACGCGATCGAAAGCTCCATCAGCAAAGTCTATGGCAGCGAACTGGTGGATTTTTGCGTGGACGAAGCCGTGCAGATCTTCGGCGGCTACGGTTACCACGAAGATTATCCCGTCGCCCGCGCCTATCGCGATAGCCGCGTCAACCGCATCTTCGAGGGCACCAACGAAATCAATCGCATGCTCATCATTCAAATGCTGATGAAGCGCGCGATGGGCGGAGTGCTTCCGCTGATCCCCGCGGCCATGAAGCTGGCGGAGGAGGTGCTGGCCGGCCCGTCCATGGAAGAAGCTTCCGATGGCGCGTGGGCCGAGGAAGAACGCTCCGTCGCCAACGCCAAGAAGATTTTCCTCCTCGCGGCCGGCGCCGCCCTTCAAAGATTCCGCGAAAAACTTGCCGACGAGCAGGAAATTGTCGGCTCGCTTGCTAATATCGTCATGGAAGTCTACGGGATGGAATCCTCTCTGCGCCGCGCCCAAAAAGCGGCCGCCGCTCGCGGCGATTCCGCCTCGGTGATGGTGGATGCTGCCCGTGCTTTCATCTACATCGCCGCCGGACACGTCGAACAGGAAGCCAGGACGGCTCTGGCGGCAGCCGTGGACGGCGACATGCTCCGCACGCAACTTTCCGTGCTGCGCCGCTTTGCAAAGCGCGAGCCCGTGGATATCATCGGTTTGCGCCGCCGCGTAGCCGCCGCCGTGCTTGCCGGCGATCGCTATCCATTCGAAGGACGCTGATAACTTTGGGCATCGATCCCGAACCAATTGGTTGGGTCCGAGAACTTGCCACGCCTTATTTGCGCGGTTACCGCGCGATACCGGAGCGGAGTCAGAGCCTGCGCGGATTCTGGTTCCTGCATCCCAAAGCAGCGCGCCCCGCGATATCACCCACCGCCTCCCCAAATGGATCGCCGGAATCCATCGGCTTTTTCATCGGCTATCTGCTCGAAGATTCCGGTTTCACTTACTTGACTCCAAAACCCCCGGAATGCATCTTCTTCGCATTCGTCGCGCCGCCCGGTGGAGACGCGCACCAGCGATTGGTGGCCGCACAGGGCAGCCTGGTTCGCAAAATGTTCGAATATATCCGCTGGCTCACCCACCGTCCGCCCCGATTTGTATTTCACGAGCAAGGATTGGCGATCATGACGCGGCACGAATCGATGCGCGATTGGCCCCGCGACAAACACGATCATTTTTCGCGGAATTTCTTCATCGAGTCGCTGGCCTGGATGGTTCGAAGTGGTCTCGTTGGGAAATTCTTAGAAGAATCTTTGAAATTAGAACCAAAACAGCGCACCAAAGAACAAACTGGAATCAGGAAAACCGGGAAACTCGGTAAGAAAATCGCCATAAAGAGGCGCCGTAAACTCACCAGAATCAACACTTCTTCCCAAAAGCGAAAACCTGTCCTGCGGCCAGTAAAAGGCCAGCCCAAAAGCCTGCCCGAAAGTAGCAACTCAAAGTATGTATAAGGGAAGATGAATTCCCATTTCTAGTAGATTACCCAAAATGAAATCAAACTAATTCTAGTACTAACAAACACTTAATCGCTTGATCCCTTTGGATGGTGACTTGCATCTATACATTAGGAAAGGGCAAGTGGGGTCACAATGATTACGGCTCGTTTGAAAAACGTAAAGAAGTGGGTTTGGTTCACTCTGGCAGCGGCGATCGCCCTGCAGATCTACTTTGTGCAGGAACTGCTGGCCGCAGAGCTCTTGTTCGGCCTGTTGCTCGCAATCGGGCTAACCATCGCGTTCATCTTTTTTATTGTCCGGGAAATCGGAGAGCGCGGTTTTGGCTGGGTCAAGCCTCGTGCGCGTGAGCTGGCCGGGTCGGCCTGGCGGCGCGTTGTCCAACTCGAAGAATTCAGTAGAAAGACATTCCGCCATCAACGTTCAGAGTCTGCCCCGTAATCGCGCTGGCCTGGTCTGAGACCAGAAAGAGCGCCGCGGCGGCCACTTCCTCGGTGGTTTGAGGTCTTCCTTGCAAAATACCCTCGACGAACTGAGCAAATAGCTTGTCCGGGTCCGCCTGAAACCGTTCCGCCAGCGCTCGTCCTATATATTGCGACATTTGCGTCTCCGGCAACGGCCCCGGAACCAGCGCGTTCACTCGAACCCCTCTTCGAGCGCCTTCGGCCGCCATCGCCCGCGTCAGCCCATTGATCGCTGCTTTCGCAGCCGAGTAGGCCGCTTGAAGCTGCAACGCCATCTTCGAGGAAATGCTGGAGATATTCAGGATATTTCCCCACCCCCGCTCGTACATCTCCGGCAGCACCAGCCGCGAAAGCAGAAATGGCGCCCGTAAGTTGATCGCAATCACCTCATCCCATTCCTTCGGCGTCACTTCCTCCAGCAGTTTCACCGGACCGAAAATCCCCGCGTTGTTCACCAGGATGTCCACTCGCCCGAATGCTTCACGCGCCGCGCGCACGATCCGCTCGCAATCCGCTTCTCGTGTGGCGTCGCCGGCGGAGTAGGCGGCGCGCCCCCCGGCCGCTTGAATCTCCAATGCCACGCCTTGAATTTCCATTCCCGTTCGCGCCGTCAGAAACACGGCCGCTCCCTCCGCTGCAAATTTTCTCGCAATCGCTCGTCCCAGCCCCCGGCCGCCGCCAGTCACCAGCGCAACCTGCTTCTCAAGCAGCATCCCCATCTCCTTCACAACACTAAAGAAGCGAAGAGAGTATCACCGTTGCTGCCGTCCCGGAAAAAGGGTCTCCTCCGAATTGGAAACCTCGCATTGCGCATCTTCTCCTCGCAACGTAGAATCCGCGCCGGATCACCGGATGACCACCCCGCCTCGCTTAACGCGCAACCAGATCCTGGGCTTCTGGGCCTCCTGGGCCGGCTGGGCGCTGGACGGCATGGATTCCTTCATTTACGCCCTGGTGATGGTGCCCTCTCTCCGCGAATTGCTCCCGCGCTCCGGAATCGCCGCCACCACCGGCAGCACTGGTTTTTATGGCGGCTTGCTGTTTGCGATTTTCCTGGTGGGCTGGGGCTGCGCGTTTCTCTGGGGACCGGTGGCCGATAAATTCGGCCGCGTGCGCACTCTGATGCTCACCATTCTCTGGTATTCGCTGTTCACCTGCCTCTGTGCCTTCGTAACCGGCATTTGGCAACTGGCCATCTTTCGTTTCCTGGCCGGAATCGGCATCGGCGGCGAATGGGCCATGGGCGGAACCTTCGTAGCCGAGGAATGGCCCGAAGAGCGCCGGAAAATGGCCGCTGGACTGATGCACACCGGCTACTACGTGGGGATTTTTCTGGCCGCCGTGGCCAACTACGGAATCGGCGCGCATTTCGGCTGGCGCGCGATGTTTGCCTTGGGAGGCGCGCCCGCGCTTCTGGTCGCTTTCATCCGCCACGGTGTCACGGAACCCAGCCGCTGGACCACGAAACTCGATCATCTGCGAACCTGGTCTCTCTGGCGCCCCTTGTCGTTGCTCTTTTCCCCCGAATACCGCCGTCGCACCCTGCTCAACTTCATTTACATGGTCGTCTCAATCACCGGACTCTGGGCCGGTTCGGTGTATGTCCCCGCCGCAGTGCAGGCCCTCGCCACTCGCAATGCGCATGGCGCAGCTCGAGCCGATCGTCTGTCTTCCTACGCCACCATGCTCCTCGCCTCCGCCACGATTCTCGGATGCATCCTTCTTCCCTGGCTCGCCGAACGCCTCGGGCGTCTCCGCACCATGGCTCTTTTCTTCGCCTGCATGTTTTGCTCGATCGCGCTGGCTTTCGGCTACGTTTTCTACCTCCAGCAAAATGCTCTCCAATGGTTTTTCGTCTGCCTCATTTTTCTCGGCCTCGGCGGCGCCAATTTCGCCATGTATACGCTCTGGCTGCCGGAGCAGTACCCCACCGAATGCCGCGCCAGTGCCTTCGCATTCGCCACTTCCATCGCGCGATTTGCAGGAGCGGGAATCACTTTTCTGGTCGGCGCGGGAGTCCGTCACTTCGGCAGCATCGGCACTCCCATCGCCCTCACCTCGCTCGCTTTTCTCGTGGGCCTTCTCCTGTTGCCCTTCGGCGTCGAAACCAAAGGCCAGCCTCTTCCCACTTAGTCAGCCGGCCTTCCTGCGAAAAAGCTTCCTGAAAAGTTTCTCGCGTGAATACCGCTCGGCGTGCATCGCCGCCTGTCTCCGAAGCAGCGCAAGGGAACTGTAAGTACTGGGCTCCGCTAGTGACGCATTCGAGATTTTTCCGCGTCCACATATTGCATTACATAAATCCGGTGTTACACTCAGTTTTGCCGCTCCCGAATCCAAGCCGTCCCCTCCCGGCCATTGAAAGAAATTTCAAGATGATCAACGACCGCCGAGAGCATTCCCGCATGACAATGGATTCAAGCATTTTTGTCCGCTTGAATGAAAAGCAAGGCGGCTTGCTTTTTGATCTCAGTGAAGGCGGCTTGGCTTTTGATGGCTTGACTCCGAAGAGCCGCACCGCGCCCATCAGCCTGAACTTCCATCTGCCCGCTACGAACACCACGATTGAAGCTCGCGCTCGCATGGTCTGGATCGACCGATGGAATCACCGCATCGGAGTGCGATTCCTCGATCTCCCTGAATTTTCTCGCAGGCAATTGCGCGATTGGCTCTCCTCTTCGGCCGTTTCGCATACGGGACATTGGCAAAAAGAAACGCCAAGTCCAGCCGTCGAACCGCGCCTGCAAGTCGTCCCTTCGTTGCTCCCCGATACGGCTTTCCGAAATTCCGTTCTGGCTGAAGCTAGGCAGCCGCGCCACTTCGATGGACTCTTCTGGGGGCTTGTATTTCTCTCCAGCACGCTTTTCCTTGTCGCCTTCCTGATGAGCCGCACCCAGCAGCCCTCGGAAGCTCAACGAATCGCGCCGGTCTCGACGCCTTCCGCTGCTGCTTCCGAACCAGCGCCCGCGCCTGTTCCATCGCCAATTGTCTCCACGCCCGCCGTCTCCTCGCCCTCTGCCTCAATCTCCACGCACTGGCAGTTGCCTCACCAGGCGGCCAACGCCGGCAATTTCGTGCTCCAGGTTGGCGCGATGAGGGAAGAAAGTAATGCAGTCCAGTTGAGTGCCGACTTGGCAAAAAGAAATTTTCAGTCCTTCGTGCTAAAACGCCCGGGGGATCACCTCTTCCGAGTCAATGTGGGACCGTACAGCGATGCGGCTGCAGCACGCGCCGTGCAGCTCCAACTCGAAAGCCAGGGATTTACCGCCATTTTAAAAAGCCAGCCACCCCGGTAAAGATCCCGCAAGTCGTTACTGCTTCTCCACTCCTCGCCCCTCGCTATAAAGAACCCCTTCCACTCCTTTTTCTCTGCTAAAGTAACTACGTCATCTGAACTCTGGCTGATCGGGAATTCCGTGGCCAGAATAAAGTAACTCTAACAAAATTAAATTCAGGAGAACTGCGATGAGTCGAGATGATTGGTCGGGAACCTTAACGGCATTTGTTGTTGGAGTCGGTGTAGGGGCTGCTTTGGGCATCCTGTTTGCGCCGAAATCAGGCGAAGAGACGCGTGAGTTCCTGCGCGACAACGCGCGCAGAGGTTTGGACCAGGCCACCGCTGCCGGCCGCAAATTCCGCCGCCAGGCCCGCGATGTCGTCGAAGACGTCTCAGATCAGTTGGGGGATGTAGCCGAGGCCGGTTCACGCGCTTTCAACCAGGTGAAGAAAGCAATCTCTTAGCTTTTCACCCGAATATATCATCATCAATTTTCCCAACTCTCGAACAGCAGCCACGCTCGAGAACCAAAAGCTGAACTCTGCATGCAGACCCCGGCCGCTTCCAGCCGTTGCGCCTGGAGTTTACCCCGATGGTTTTGATCGGGGCGCGCCGGAATTTACCCTGGTGCCTTAGATCGGGGCGTTCTTCGCCGTAGAATTTCGTCGTCATTCCGAGAGCCGAGTTCCACCCGGTTCGAGGAATCACTAGCAAACCCTCCCTCTCGCCATTATTTCCCTTCTCCGCGTCATCCACGGTTTCGGTAGGGGCGCCGCTCGTACGTATTCTGTATCCCGATGTTTTTGATCGGGGCGCCGAGTGCCCATCCTTTCCGGTTCTGAAAGTTTTCTCATCGCTTCTCGTCTCGTCCTGATAGTTGCTACTGACTCCACCAAATCAACCTCAAAACCTCGAACCGCACACCTTTTTCGTCTCCATCCAGAGGGGTGTTATGGCCGAGGATGTGCAACGCAGACAGCAGCCGTGCACGAAGATAACCTTTTTCCGGCGGGGAAAAACGATGTCCGGCTTGCCGACAACTTCGTGCGGGCGAATCACGTGAGGGACGACGCTCCGCCAGCGCCGTAGGCGCGGCAGAATGTGCGGCCGGGGACATATCTGACATTTTAGACCGGGGACATCCCTGACACTTTTTCCTCCGGTGCTTCGAGGGGATGGGGTGCAGGGGAAGGGGACACTTCCCCTTCCCCTGCACCTACCCCGGAGAATTCCTTTCCTTTGAGCTGCGGCACAATCATGAGTTTGTGGCTGTCGAAGCGCGCAATCGGGAACGCCGCGAAGTAAACGGTATAGAACCGATCGTCCATCGGCAACAAGCCAATTGATTCCCTGATCAAAGTTTCGCTCAAGAAAACGTGCTGGTGCTTCCAGGAAAACGAGCCCCCTTTGTCTACGCGCCGCACTTGCAGGGCATCGCCATATTCCGGTTCCGGCACGCGCGCTGGATACGGACGCGATGACCGCGTGTACACCGCACCCGGAGTTTCCAGTCCGAGCGCTTCGTGCGGACGCTGCTCGTTGTACTCGCAGCGAAAGCGATCAAAGGCCCGCTGCTGCGCGCGTCGGTGGGCCGCTGGCGGCGAAGCCGTTTCCTGCTTCAACGTGCGATGCATGCGCTCATGCCGTCCGTTCTGTTCCGGATGGCCCGCCGCGATTCGCTCCGGCACAATCCCTAGCTTCATCCACCACACCGCCAGACGCGAAAGCCCGGCCACGGCTCGCGAGGCAAACGGCGCGCCGTTATCGGTTCGAATAGCCCACGGCAGACCGCACTCGCGAAACGCGGACTCGAAGATCGCCCGCACCCGCTCGTAGTCCATCTTCTCCACTCGCTGGCAGCGCAACAGGTAGCGGCTGTAGGCGTCGGTGATCGTCAGCGGATCGATCCGCTCGCCATCTCGAGTACGAAACCAGCCTTTGAAGTCGGCGCACCACACCCGGTTGGGCGCATCGGCCGATGCAAATGGCTGCGTATAAGGCGGAGCACGCCGCCGCTTCTTTCGCGGAACCACCAACCCTTCCCGCGCTACCATCGCGCCGATCGTGCTCGTCGCCGGCCACTGTCGTTGCGGCTTCTCTCGCTCTAACAAGCGTTTCAACTTTCGCGGACCCCAACTCATGTGCGCTCGCCGCAGCTCCAGCACCGCCTCTTCGATTTCTTCTGGCGTCTGGTTGGGATGTTGTCGCGGAGCCCGGTCCCGATTCTGCAGTGCCTCCAGCCCTCCCTGCTGGTACCGCCGCAGCCAGTAGTAACCGGTCTCCCGCGTGATGTCGTACATCTCACACAACTCCGTCATCGTATGCAAACCGCCTTCCTGCTCCAACACAAACCGCATCCTCTCGTCCACGACACTGCTCGCTTTCCAGGGCATCCCGCCTTTGTACACGCCCCGTCAACTCCAGTGTCAGGAATGTGCCCGGTCCAATCTGTCAGCCATGTCCCCGGTCTGCACCAGAAATTAGCCCAGCGCGTTAGCGCTGGGTAGGTGGTGCGACACATGTCCCACACCATTGTTCCCGCGGCCGTTCGATACATACAAAATGATGATCCTGATCGTGAATTTGCACATGTAGGGGCGCTGCTCGCTGCGCCCGGCTTTATTGTTCGGCGCGCAGGAAGCGCATCACAGAAAGATGGGTTTTGATGCGGAGTCTCTCGCCTTGCTGAAAAAACACGGGATGGAATTTGATCCGAAATTTGTTTTTGGTTAGGTGTCGCGCCTACGGGGCTGGGGATTCTCTTTGCTGCCGTTCCCAGCCCTTACGGGCTGGGCTAACGTCTGGTGCAGACCGGGGACATGGCTGACAGATTGGACCGGGCACATTCCTGACACTGGAGTTGACGGGGCGTGTACAAAGGCG